>JANLQP010000101.1:0-2914 GCA_031367895.1 Hyphomicrobiales bacterium | reverse complement strand
CTCGGGCCCGGACCGCTATCAATCGATCGTGCCCTGGGCTGGGTCTTTGCCTCTTGGAGCAGCGTTGATCAGAGCAGAGCTGATTGACGAGCCATTGATCTAGGTCTGCTTCTGCAAAATGCAGAAGTCGCAGAGCCAACGCCAGTTTCCGGACGGTCCTGTGCAGGTTACTCGGACGCCGGCAACGCGGACCTTACCACGCGTGGCGTAGCCGGCGTCCGAGAAGCGCCAAGGCACGAAGTCGCGGGAGATTGGGCACGAACGGCGCAACGGGCGCTATGGCGATAGTGCGGCGCGGCTGCGGTTTGAGTGATGCCGGTGCGGCCGGGCGGTGAGCGCACTCACCTTTTGAGAGTGCGGATGCGCTCGATTCGGACGCCCAAAGCCTCTGCAAGGATGATGTTTTATACGCATCGGATGGTTCGCACGGTGATCGGTACGAGCGCGGGCGTTGCCGGCCGACGGCCAGCATTTTGGAATGCAGTGAACGCAAGGCGATGCTGCGCTCATGACGTGTCGATCCTTATCGGTGGTGGTTTCGGCGATGGCCGATGTCGTGGCGTCTCGCCGCGCGCGAACACTTCGATGACGATCATGCGGCCACCGCAGCACGGGCACGGCCGCGGTTGAACGCAGGCTTGTTCGGGCTCGGCGGTTGGTTCGGGTTCTGCGCAAGCTTCGCTTTTGGCCTCCGGCGGCGCCATCGCTGGCGCGACCGCGAGCAGCGCGCGCGCCTTGGCGATATTGGCCGCGCGGTTGCCGTTGGCGAACAGGCCGTAATGCCGGATGCGATGGAAGCCACGCGGCAGCACATGAATGAGGAACCGCCGGATGAACTCGGCCGGCGTCAGCGTCATGGTTTTCCAGCGCTCAGGACCTTCGATGCGATAGTCCTTCCAGCGGAACGAGACGCCGCCATCGTCGCTCGCAACCAGCCGCCGGTTAGAGATGGCGACGCGATGCGTATAGCGCGAGAGGTAGCGCAGCACCTGCTTCGGGCCCGCAAACGGCGGCTTGCAATAGACCACCCAATCGATGTGGCGCAGCGGCGCCAGGAACCGCTTGAAGGTTTTCTTATCGGCAAGACCGGCGTGGCTGTTGAAGAACGTCAACTGACCCGCCGCGTGAGCGTCGCTCAACATCGCCAGCATCTTCCCGCGGAACAGGCTTGCCAACACGTTGACGTGCACGAGGAAGTCCGCGCTTGCCGCAATCCACCGCGTGCCGTCCTCTGACAATCCACCCCCCGGCACGATCATGTGCACGTGCGGGTGATGCGTCATTGCCGAACCCCACGTGTGCAACACGGCGGTGATGCCGATCTTGGCGCCGAGGCGCTTCGGATCAGCGGCAATGGCCAGCGTCGTCTCCGCCGATGCCTTCATCAACAGATCGTAGATGACGCGCTTGTTCTGATAGGCGATGTCGCGCAGCTGGCTTGGCAGCGTGTAGACGACGTGGAAGTACGCCACCGGCAACAGCTCGGCTTCGCGATCCGCCAGCCATTTAGCTGCCGCCGCGCCTTGGCATTTTGGGCAGTGTCTGTTGCGACAACTATTAAAGCTGATGACGGTGTGGCCGCAGGCGCCGTTCTCACAGCGCGTAACGTGGCCGCCGAGCGCCGCCGTGCGGCAGCGCTCGATGGCACTCATCACCTTCAATTGGCCAAGGCTCACGTGGCCGCGATTGGCGTCACGCCAAACGGCACCGTGGTCGCGGAAGATGTCCGCGACCTCCAGCGTTGGACGGAGCATCGGACGGCGCTACTTGGCCGGCGGCCGTTTTTTCCGTTTGGATTGGCGTGTCGGTTTCTTTCGATCGCGCATATCGGGCATCGACAGCGCGTCGAGCGGGCTCTCGATCTTGGCGATCATGCCCGTCGCCACACGCGTATACCGCGCCGTCGTTTCGAGCTTGTCGTGGCCAAGAACCGCCTGGATTTTCCTGATGTCGTTCCCGGCCTCAAGCAGATGTGTCGCGAAGCTGTGCCGCAGCGAATGTAGCGTCAGGCCAGGCTTCTTGATGCCGGCTGCCGTGGCCGCCTCGCGGAACAAGCGGCTGAACTGGCGGGGCGTAAGTGGCTTGCGCACGCCGTACCCTGGGAAGATCCAGCGCTCCATCGGCCCCACGCCGGCGTCATCCCAGGTCGAGCGCTCTGGCCACCACGCGCGCAACAGCACCAACACAGCCGGCGGCAACATGACGTTGCGATCCTTGCGGCCTTTGGCCTGCACGACGCGGATGATGCCTTGGGCCGTGTCGATATCGCCGACGGTCAACCGCGTCACCTCGCCTGCGCGCAGACCACAGCCGTAGCTGATGGTCAGCATGGTGCGCGCTTTCAAGCGTGGCGCCATCAACAACAGCCGCTTCACCTCGTCCGCGCTCAGCACCACCGGCACCCGCTGCGGCTCCTTGATGTGATAGATCTCGGCAGCAAGATCATGCCGGCGCAGCGTCACCTTCAGGAGGAACTTCACGCCGGTCATGATGCGGTTGCGATTGCAGATCGTCAGCTCTTCGGCCTCGATGAGCGCGAGCTGGAAAGCGCGCACGTCATCGGCGGTCGCTGTCTCGGGCGAGCGCTTCAGGAAGGCGGCGAAGCGCTTGCAACTGTGGATGTGGCTGCGCTCGGTATGGCGCGTGAGTTTGCGGGCCCGCATGTCGTCGATCATGCGTTGCTGCAGCGGGCTGACCTTCGGCCAAGTGGCGGACGTGGAAATGGTGGCAGTCATAGGCAGTGCTCCTGAGTGAGGTTGTTGGAACCTCGATCTCAGGACGGCGCACTTGGCGGCGCCCGTATCAGTCTATCAATTGGTTACCGGCCTATCGGATCAGCGCCCGCCTCAGCGGGCTGTCGCGCAGCGACTTCGTGCGCTGGCCCGAACCGCCATAAGACGTGCTCGGAGCTTGC
>JANLQP010000308.1:0-2828 GCA_031367895.1 Hyphomicrobiales bacterium | reverse complement strand
CATATGTGAACTTGTCAGGATTGCCCTTGACGAACGCAAGTAGCGAACCGATGTCCTGCTGAGGCAGATCCTTCCGTGCGACCAAGGCATAGCTACTTTCCGGCGCAAAAAGACCCGTTTTCAGAGTGCGCCCGTCAACCTCGGAACGCACGAACAGCCGCCGGTGGTGACCGGCGGCTGCAGCTTTGTGCAGGATTGAGAGACGGGCGGGCCGTCAGGTCCTCGACGCCTTCGCTTCGCTCTTGGCCATGGCATTGCCCATGCTGATCAGGTTGTCGGCGATGACGCCGAGGCCGACCCAGCGCTTCATGCCGGCATCGCCGCGATAGCGGCAGCGGGTCAGGCCGTGTCGCCGCTTGATCACGCTGATGCGCCCCTCGCAGCCCGTGCGCCATTTCTGGCCGTTGCGGAACCAGCGCTTCTTCTGCTCGCGCTTTTTCACGGCGCTCTTGGTCGAGCGGTTGGGAATGCACACGCGCTTGACGCCTTTTGCCTTGGCGCCGGCCTCGTTCCGCGCCGAGTAGAAGCCCGCGTCCGCGGCGACGAGCCGCGGCGTGCGCCCGAGCGCGGCCTCATGCGTCTCGATCGCCGGGATCAGCAAGTCGGTGTCGCTCGGGCGCTCATCGTACACTTCGTAATCGACCGTGATCTGATTCTCCGCCTCCTGCAGCTTGAGCATCTTGCCGAACTCGTTGGGCTTGCCGGACTTGCCCTTGCAAATGATCTCGGTCGACGGCTCGAACAGGCTGAAGATCTTGCCCTCGCTGCGCGTATCGCCATGGAAGATCCGCGCCTTGGTCTGGGCGATGACCTGGCGCACGCGCGGCACCATCTCCTCGATCTGGCCTTTGAGAGATTCGAGCGCTGCTTGCCTGGCGGCATCCGTCGCGCGCTTGATGCCGTCGAGGATCTCCGCAACGAAGCGCTTGGCCTGACCGACCACGCGGCTGGTCGAGTTGAGAAGATTTGCATACGCCTTGTCGAGCTTCGCCTTGCCTTGCGCGCTTCTGGAACGAGCGGCGCGGCCGATCTCCATGACCCGCCTCTTCACGCTCCGGCTGCGATCGCGCAGCTTGCAGCCCACCTCGCCGGCGATTTTGGTGATCTTCTTCATGACGCGGGTCAGCACACGCACGCCATCGCCCAGCAGAGAGCTGTCGGTGGGATAGTGGATGTTGGTCTCGACCACGGTGGTGTCGATGCGCATCCTGGCGCCCTGACACACGCCTTTCTCCTTGGCGATGGCGACGATCCGCTCGTGGATCTGTTTGATCACGTCGGGTCCGACCGCCACGCCCCATTTTCCCATGGTCTTGGCGTCGGCCATCTTGGCAAAGCCCAAGCGGACGAACTTGCGATAGATGAGATTGGCGCGCACCTCCCGCTCGAGCACGGCATAGCTCCAGTTGCGCGCGTGCTTGAGCACGAGCAGACGCACGACCACCTCGGCCGAGAAACCACGCCGGCCGCGCGTGCGGCTCAAGCGATGGCGCTGGCTGAGCGCCTCGTAGACCGCCGTCACGATTGCCTCGTCGGCCAGCACCTCGTCGGCGTGGACCATCCAGTCCTCGTAGAGACCATCGACCTCATCGGCGATCAGCTTGTCGCCGAAGCTGAGTTGGGTGCGCCGCGGATCAATCATGACCGCCTTCCTGCGCGCTTCGCGGGAGCATCCTGTTGCCGCAGCAGGTGGTGGTTGATCTCGCAGATCTCCTCGAGTGCTTGCCTGAGGCTCTGGTAGTTCGCCAGCCATTGGCGGACCTGCGCCACTTGCTCAGGGCGCAGACTGATCTGGCGCGTGCGGCCGCCGGGGTAGCTCACAGTGAGCACGGCGAGCGGATGACCCTCACCGCTGGCGCACTTCTCGCAGTTGGACTTGTGTCGAAATACCGTGCGCTCCACGAGCGACCCACGCAGGATCTCGCCTGCGAGCGGCAAGCGCTCGACCAGCTTCTGGCGCGCACGGATGGTGTCTTTAGGTATCATTTTTACAAATGATACCGATTCGAGCCTTCCGTCAATACCCCGCCGAGAAATCTTCCCGTGCGAAAGCGCGACCGGTCCGGTGCGACCCGCTCGGTGAGACGGTACGGTCCTGCAGTTTCGGCCTTGCTCAGCGCCAAAGCCTACCGCACCCGGGCACCCGATTTTTGCGCCGGAAAGTAGCTACCGAGATCGCGATCACGCGCGTCAACGAAGATGTAGACTGCAAGCTGGGCGTTCTCGGTGCGGATCGAGGCCGGGCCCTGTACGAGTTTGACGCTCGCCACCTGCCCCAGCGGGATCGAGGCGCCGTTCGGCAGCGGCACCAGCACCTCGCGCGAGATCGCCTGCGGATCACTGCGGAGATCGCGCGGATAGCGCACCGTCACGCCATAGCGCTCGCGGCCTTCGACGGTGGTGGTCACCGTCTCGGCGCCGAGGCCGGACGCGACCACCGCCTGCACGTCGCCGACCATCAGGCCGTAGCGCGCGAGTTGGCGGCGGTCCGGCTCGATCTCGAGGTAGGAGCCGCCCATGATGCGTTCCGCGAAGGCGCTCGATGTGCCGGGCACGGTCTTGATCGCCACCTCGAATTCGCGGGCGAGGCGCTCGATGACGGCCAGATCGCGGCCGATCACCTTGACGCCCACGGGCGTGCGGATCCCAGTCGCCAGCATGTCGATGCGCGCCTTGATCGGCATCGTCCAGGCATTCGACACGCCGGGAAACTGCAAGGCCCGGTCCATCTCGGCGATCAGTGCGTCGAGCGTGATGCCCGGCCGCCACTGGCTCTCGGGCTTCAGATTGATGACGGTCTCGAACATCTCGGTCGGCGCGGGATCGGT
>JANLQP010000093.1:0-80701 GCA_031367895.1 Hyphomicrobiales bacterium | reverse complement strand
CCTGCAGGGGAGTCGGATGGCGCAAAGTAAAAGCGATACCGGCGCCTGGCTGGTCGATGACAGGTCGAACATTTTGCTCGCCGGTATGAGGACACCCGCAACGCAGACTGCCGGACTCGTCAATCTTCCAGCATGCCAAGGAGAACCCGATGGCCCGCATTCCGCTCGTGACCAGAGACGCCGTACCACCGAAGGACCAAGCGGCTTTCGACGCCTTCGTGGCCAGCCGAGGGAGCGTGCCTGCCATGGGCCCGTATTCCCTCCTGGCGCATATGCCGGAAATGGCGCAACGGCTTGAAGCGCTGCGGACCTATATTCGCCGAGAGGCGAGTCTTTCGCAGAAGCTGCAGGAATTGGTCATGCTCACGGTCGCCCGGGAGATGAATTGCTCGTTCATCTGGTACGCGCATGCAGCCGACGCCAGAAAGGCGGGGGTTCGCCATGAGATCGTGGACAATATCAGGGAGAAGCGGGCGCTGACCACCCTTGCGCCTGACGAGCAGATCGCCGTGAACTTTGCGCGCGAGCTGCTGCAGAACCGCAAGGTGGGCAAAGCCACGTTCGATGCCGCCACGGCGCAGTTCGGCCAGCGGGGCGTCATGACCCTGACCAACCTCGTCGCCTGCTACGCTGTGCTCGCCTACAATATGAATACGTATGAGCTGGAGGCACCGGCGCACGCCACCGAGCCGGGATTGCCGGCATGATCGGCGAGCTGTAACGGGTCGCCATGCCGGTCTTGCGCATGGCCCATCTGCAGACGCTGACCTACGATCCACTGAAGGTTCGAACTGAACGTTAACTGCGCTTTGATCGGCTCGTCGCTCGTCGCTCACCGGGCGACGACGGCTGCCTTCACGCGAGCCTGCACCTTGGCGACGAAGTCTGGCGCCCGGGCAGCCTTTACGACTGCGGCGTACAGTTTTTCCACGACGTCGTCGCGAGAGTGTTGAACCGGCCCGCGCCCGACCTGAAGATAAGCAGGCGGAAGCATGCGGAGGCTCCGGTCTGGGCAGAATTCGCGGTCCCTCTCGACTGCGCCATCGGGCAAATCGGAAGCGTTGGCGTAGCACTCGTAGGTAGATTCCGATCCTGGCGTGCTGCATGTATTGACGCTTTTATATCGATGGCTCTCCGGACTTATTCCCGGTTGGTCGCATTGGATGGCGCAGCTTGTCTCCCCCGTCTGGCAGCGCCTCGGTCTAAACAACCAACCAATGTCCGGCGGCCTCGGATCTCCCCTCCCCTCCCGATCCGAGGCCGGTTTCCTCCCTGTGATTGCTTTCGGGTTAAAGACCAAGACCGGGTCTTGCCCGTCGCCCCGCAAATTCGCCCGAAGCTCTTCCATGACGAGGGTGGTGGCGGGCAGTCGCGCTGCTGGGTGACTGAGCAATACAGCCGCTGACGGCCCTATTTTGATACTGCGTCGATCTTCCAATTCTAACGGCGAGCCTGCTCACAAGGCCATATCGCCCGACATCGGAACAGAACCCATAAGCCGAGGCTCCCAATGACTGACCAACACGCGCCATTCTCATTCGGGATCGAGGAGGAATATCTTCTCGTCGATCTCGCAACGCGTGATCTAGCCCCCGAGGCCCCTCGTGCGCTGCTCGCTGCCTGCGAGAGAAAGCTTGGCAAGAGCTTCAGCCGGGAATACATCAGCTCGCAGATCGAGGTCGCCACGCCCATTTGTAACACGCCGTCGGAAGCTCGGCGCAATCTTCTGCATTCCCGCCGCGTCATCGCGAAATTGGCAGCCGAACACGGGCTTGCTCCCATGGCTGCCGGGACCCATCCATTCGCACCCTGGCGCCAGCAATGCCACACCGATGCGCCGCGCTACGAGAGCCTCGCGGACGACTTGCAGGGACTGGGGCGCCGTATGATCATCAATGGTCTGCACGTTCACGTTGGCATCGCGAGCAACGCCGAGCGGATCCGCCTCATGAACGAGCTGCGTCCATTCTTGCCGATGCTACTCGCATTGTCGACGTCCTCGCCGTTCTGGCAGGGCGAAGCGACCGGCCTCAAATCCTATCGCACGGCAATCAATGATTCCACGCCGCGTAAAGGGATCCCCGAGGAGTTCACCAGTTGGCGCGACTATCAGCGCACGATCGGCATTCTTTGCAAAAGTGGGGTCATCGAGGACGGCACAAAGATCTGGTGGGATCTGCGTCCGTCAGCTCGCTTTCCCACCCTTGAGATGCGGATTACGGACGTGTGCCCGCTGGTCGACGACGGATTGTGCATCGCTGCATTGTTCCGCTGCCTTTGCCGTTGCCTGACGCGTGCGCCCTCCAGCAAGACTGCAAGTCGCAGGAGCAGTTCACCTTTCGCCCGGCTCGCCCTTATCAATGAGAACCGCTGGCGGGCGCAGCGTTATGGCATCGACCTGGGGATGATCCATCCGATCGAGGGGCGAATCGCGTCATTTGGTGAGCTGATGGACGATGTGCTCGAGATGATTCGGCAGGATGCGGTGTACCTTGACTGCGTCGAGGAGGTCGAGCATGCGCGGGTGATCTTGCTGCGCGGCACCAGCGCCGAACGTCAGATCGCGCATTGCCAGCGTCTCCAAGAGCAAGGCCATTCGTTAGCCGACGCATTGGTGGGCGTGGTCGATCAGCTGGTTGCAGAAACCGCGGAATCCCGCTACTCATCTCGCGGAGCGCGACATGCGCTGCAGGCGCCGTCGATGCCCGCTGTCGCTTCCCCCCTATGATTGCCCCCGTCACCGTCATGGTTTC
The DNA here is from genome assembly GCA_031367895.1 of Hyphomicrobiales bacterium. Taxonomy (GTDB): domain Bacteria; phylum Pseudomonadota; class Alphaproteobacteria; order Rhizobiales; family Hyphomicrobiaceae. The sequence continues at coordinate 77,948 of JANLQP010000093.1, read as the reverse complement.
CCAGGCGGGCCATACAGCCGTCGGACGGCCGGTCGGGGGAGAGGGGGCAAGCGACCGCGTCAGCCTTACTCCAATATCCCCGCGATCGTGAACCCGCCGTCGGCTGCCAGCGTGTGGCCCGTTGTAAAACTTGCTTCGTCGGAGGCGAGAAACGCGGCCATGGCGGCGATCTCCTCCGGGCGGCCGAACCTCTTCATCGGCATGCGTGCCGCGACACTCGGACCGATCGTGGCGCCCTGCTCCGCCCGCGTCTTCACGGGGCCCGGCGCAATCGCATTGACGCGGATGTTGTGCTGAGCCAATTCGATCGCCATCGTCTGCGTCAGGTTGATGACGCCAGCCTTGCTGGCACCATAGGCCGCGCGGCCCTGGCCACCGAGAATCCCTGAGCCCGACGCGATGTTGACGATGGCGCCGCCGCGCTTCGCCGCGATCATTTCCTTCGCCGCCGTCTGGCAGAAAATGAATGTGCCGTAGAGGTTGGTGTCGATGACGCGCCGCCAGAGTTCGTCGTCCATGTCGAGGAACTTGGCGCGGTCCATGAGACCCGCGGCATTGACCAGGATGTCGAGGCGTCCGAGGCCGTGGACGGCTTGCCCGACCGCGCGCTCGACGTCGGAGCGCACACGCACGTCGGCGGCGCAGCCCTGCGCCTTGCCACCCTTGGCGACGATCTCGGCGGCCTTGGCGTCGGCCCGCTCGCGGCGGATGTCGCAGACGAGCACATGCACGCCCTCCTCAGCCAGGCGGTCGGCAATGGCGCCGCCGATGCCGTGTCCGCCGCCGGTGACGATGCCCGCCTTGCCCTTCAATGTCGCGCGCATGTGTTGCCCTTTGCTATTCGGTCAATCGATTGTGCGGCCGCGACCGATGTCCTGGCCAGCGAATTAAACTCCGTCCTCACCCGAGCAGATCACGCAGCATCGGGATCAGCGGAATGTCGGCGGGCGGCATCGGATAGTCGCCGATACGGCTGGCGCGCACCCATTTCAACGTCTGGCCTTCGCGTGGCGCAATCTCGCCCTGCCAGTTGCGGCAGAGATAGAGTGGCATCAGCAAGTGGAACTTTTCGTACGTGTGGCTGGCGAATGTGAACGGCGCGAGACAGGTGTCGCAAACCTCGATCCCCAGTTCCTCGCGCAGTTCCCGTACCAGTGCCTGCTCCGGTACTTCGCCGTCGTCGAGCTTGCCGCCTGGAAACTCCCAGAGCCCCGCCAGCGACTTGCCCGGCGGGCGCTGCGCGATGAGGACACGATTGTCGACGTCGACCAGCGCCGCCGCCACCACGAGGAGAATGGGCTTTGTCATGTGCCGCGGTCCTTAATGGTTAGTGTGGGCGTCGGCACGACAACCGCCTCGGGGAGCCCCGGCGCGGCCCCCGGCGCGAGACAGTGTCGTGCGACAGCATGCAGCAGTCTGCCGTGCGGTACACCGGAAACGGCGGCTTGGGAATGGTCGAGACGCACGGCGGTTCGCGTCAATCGCCGGATAATGTCGGGCCGACGATGTCGCTCTTGCCGGTGACGGGGCCGAAGCCGTTCGGCGGCGTAACAGCGACCGGTATCGGAGCCTCGAGTTTCTCGATCGGGCCGGTGGCACCACGCCGGATCGCGGACGGTGCCGGGCGCCGGCGCACCGGCTTCGCGTCTGGCTCGCTCTCGTCCAGATCCGCCTTCGTGACGGCCGCGGTCTGCACCGCCTGACGCTGTGGATCGCTGCGGCAAACCGGGCCAGTGACGTCTGCCGCAACCGCACTCGACACTGGCCGCAGGATGCTCATGGGTTTGGCCTCGCGCACGTCCGCGGCGTCGCCGTCATGCACGAGATAACGCTGCTCGCAGATCGCCACCTTCGGCGGGAATTTCGTGCGCTCGAAGCTGTCGTAGCCGGCTTTGAGATCGCTCCAGAAACCGGCCCAGGCATGGCCCTTTTGTTCGGCCAGGCTCTCATCGGTCATGCGGAATGGGAAAATGTGGACGTGAAACCGTTCCTGTCCACCGGCAACAGCGGCCTTCGCCAGCGTAAAGATCTCCTCCTGCACCTGCTCCGTCATGGCGAAGCAGCCGACCGACGAACAGCCGCCGTGCACGAGAATGTTGGAGCCCGTCCGTTTATTCAGCTGATCGTGGGTATTGGGAAAACCGATGTTGAAGGCCTTCTGCCAGCGCCCAACCAGACGCAACTGCCGGTTCTGCACGCTGTAGAAGCCTTCCGGACTCTGGCGGTCGCCTTCACGCAGCTTCGGGCCGAGTGTGCCGGTCCAATGGCAGATCGGATAAGTGTCGAGCAGGACGAACGCGCTGTTCTTCTCGGGCTGCATCCAGATCTCGAGCTCGGAGGTAGCCTTGAAAATCCGGATGAACAACGGCCGGCCTTTGGCGAGGCCCTTGGCCGCCAGGCGCTCGTCGAGGCGCGCCAGATCCGGCGTTTCGGGAAGTGGCATCTGGCCACGATGGTAGGCGCGTTGCCGCTCCACCCGGTCGGCTGCGACATCCAGCAGTTCGATATCGATGGCGTGCGCGGCACCGGTCGCAAGCGCCAGCAGGCATGCCGCTATTGCGGTGCCCTGAGCGAACCACGTTCCCGAAGTCCTGCGACGCATTCGACCAGACGCCCCACCGACGCGATTGTCCCCGAGCATTGAAGTCACCAAGGCGCGCCATTTCGCGGGCTAAGCAACTCTGTGCACGTTTGGGTAGCCCGGAAGCGAGCGAGGTTCAAGTCAGTGCGGCGCCTTTGCAACACGAAATCAGGAAAAAGGTCAATGCGCCGCGCCAAACCCGAGTGTCGTCGTCCCTGACTGTTGCCCCGTCGTGAGGCCAGAAAGCACGCCGGCAACCTCACCGGACGCAGGCGTTATCGGCCGGTTCGTCGCCAATGCGCGCAACTTCTGGCCGGGCGCCGTGATCTGGGCATCCGCCGCTTGGCCCTTGGTCACAGGCGGCGTGAACGGCTCTACCACGATACGCTCGAATTTCGGGCAACGCGCCTCCGGCTGAATCGCCGCCGGCGTGCTCTGCACCGGCTTGACGTTGACGTGGTAGCGCTTGTCGCAAATCGTCACCGTCGGCACCTGCCGCGAGGTCTCGAAGGCGTCATGGCCCTCCTTGAGACTGGCCCAGAACGGGTACCACTGGTGGCCCTTGAAGCGCGCCATGTTCTCATCCGTCATGCGGAACGGGAACGCGTGCACGGGGAAGCTTTCTCTGACGCCGGTGTATTGGTCGCGGGCCAGCGCATAGATCTCCTCGATCAGCGCATCGGTCATCGCGTAGCAGCCAGCGGATTTGCATTTTCCATGCACCATCAAGGCGCTACCGGTGCGGCCATGCGATTTGTCGAAAGCGTTGGGATAGCCGATGTTGAACGCCAGATGGAAGCTGGAGTTCGGATTCATCTGGCGCTTATGGATCTCATAGAAGCCTTCCGGCGCCTGCTTGTCGCCAGCCTGCAACTTCGGGCCGAGATCGCCCGACCAGGTACAGATCGGATAGGTCTTGAAGTGGTGGTAGCGGCCGTCGTCGCGCAGCTTCCAGATCTCGAGCTCGGATTCTTCCTTGAAGATCCGAACGAAGATCGGCGCTTGCACGTCCATGCCCTTCTTGCCGAGGAGCATCATCGCGTCCTTCGACAAGGGCTGCATATGCGGCGGCGTGATCTCTGGCGTGCTGCACGCGGCCAAGGCGCACACCACGGAGACGGCCGTCACGATCATTACCAAACGTTTCGTCATGTTCCCCAGGATGTTCAACGAGCGACACAGTGCCCCTGAGTGCACGTTGAGAGCATCTCGATTCGTTTCGGTTAAAATAGAGTTAACGGCGGGCTATGACTAGGCTCTCGTCAACTCGTTTTACGCCCCCGACAATAGCTCCGCGAGAGCGGCAGCCAATTGGCCGCATCAGGGCGGAATTGTGGACACCGCGGCGTTGTCGCCCCTCAAGCGCCCGTATCGGGGTCAGACCCCCTTCCACCCCCTCAAACCTCGTCGACGATCGGGTTCGCCAGGATGCCGATCTTTTCGACCTCCACCTCGACCGTGTCGCCGGCCTTCATCCAGGTGGGCGGCTTGCGGGCATGCGCGACGCCCGACGGCGTGCCGGTGGCGATCAGGTCGCCCGGCTCCAAGGTCATGATCTCGGACAGGATTGCGACGCAACGTGCCGTCGAAAAGATCATGTCGGAGGTGTTCGAGGACTGCATCGTCTCGCCGTTGACGCGGGTCATGATGTTGAGGCCCGATGCGCCCGGCGGCAACTCGTCCGCGGTCACAACAATGGGACCGAGCGGACCCGTGCCGTCGAAATTCTTGCCCGCCGTCCATTGCGTCGTCTTGCGCTGGAAATCGCGCACCGAGACGTCGTTGAAAAGCGTGTAGCCGAACACGTGTTCCAGGGCTTTCGCCTCCGGGATGTGCCGGCCGCCCTTGCCGATGACGATTGTTAATTCGCATTCGTAATCGAGCTGGGTCGAGCATTTCGGACGGATGACTTTGCCGCCGGCCGCCACCAGCGACGTATTGAACCGCGGAAAGAACGACGGGTAGGTCGGTGGGGCGTGGCCGCCTTCTTTGGCATGCTCGAGGTAGTTGAGGCCGACGCAGATGAATTTCCCGGGTTCCGCGATCGGCAGCGCCGGCTTAACGCTGGCGAGTGCCAGCTTGGCTGTGGCCGGCGCCTTGGCAGCGACGGCATTGACGGCGGTGAGTGCTGCGGGACCGGCCGTAATCAGAGATTTCAAGTTTTTCGGCAGGCTGACGTCGGCAGCGCCAAGATCGATCACGGTCCCGCCGACGACGAGGCCGAGCGCAGCGCCCCGGCCCTTCTCGAACATCATGAATTTCATAAGTCTTCTCCCCACTAAGCGCACCCGCGCCACCTGTAACTCTGATACGATAGTCGGGCGCCGGAGCCTATCTGTCTAGTGTCCCCGTTCGCAATTGCGACACCTGTTGACGCAACTCAAGGGCTGCCGTTTTCTTAGGCGCATATTTGAGCTTCGGACGACAATCGCAGCCTGCTGACCCGTGGGGAGCAATGATTTTCAAGCGAAACCAACCTGACAAACCCGCCCGCCTCGATGCAATGGTCGCCACCTCGCAGGCCGACAAACCGGTGCCACTGCCGGTCGCAGATCTGCGCCGCATGGTCGACCCGGCTGGTCTCGGCTTCACGACGACGGCCGATCTGGAGCCGATTTCAGGCCTGATCGGCCAGGACCGCGCGCTGAAGGCGATCCAGTTCGGCACCAACTTCAAGGCGCACGATTTCAACCTGTTCGTTTTGGGTCCGGCCGCTTCCGGCAAGCGTACCGCAGTAAAGCAGTACCTGGATAAGAAAGCGATGGACGCGCCGGCACCTGCCGACTGGGTCTACGTCAACAACTTCGACAATCCGAACCGGCCGCGCGCGCTGAAACTGCCCTCCGGCCGGGCGCGGCCATTCGCCAAAGCGATGGTTGCCGCGATCGACGAATTGCGCCTGACGTTGCCCGCCATGTTCGAAGGCGACGAATATCAGGCCCGCCGCCGCTCGATCGACGAGGAGTTCCGTGCCGGCCAGGAGACGGCGTTCGAGGCACTCAACAAGCGCGCGCTCGAACAGAACATCGCTGTGTTGCGGACGCCGACCGGCTTCGCGATGGCCCCCATGCACGAGGGCAAGGTGGTGAAGCCCGAGGTGTTCAACACCTTGCCCGAGACGATGCGCAAGGAGGTCGAAGCCCGCATCGAGTCGCTGCAGAAAGAGCTGGAGCAGATCCTCGAGACGCTGCCCAAGTCCGATAAGCGCCGCCGCAGCCGAACGACCGAGCTCAACGCCGAGATCGCATCGCATGCCGTCACGGCTGCCTTGGACGACGTCGCGGAAGCGTTCACCGGCGAAAAAGCCGTCCTCGAATTCCTCGAACAAGCCGGCCAGGATCTCGTGCGCAACGCTGGTCTCTTCCTCGCGCCGAGCGGGGAAGAAAGCGAGGTCGTCAAACAGCCGGCCGACACCGCCCGCGATGTCCGCTTCCGCCGCTACATGGTCAACGTCATGGTCGGCAACGGTGAGGCCTCGAGCGGCGCGCCGATCCACGAGGAAACCAATCCCAACTTCGGCAACGTCATCGGCCGCATCGAGCACATCGCGCAGATGGGTGCGCTCGTCACGGATTTCCTGCTGATCAAGCCGGGCGCCCTGCATATGGCAAACGGCGGCTATCTGCTGGTCGACGCGCGGAAACTTTTGCTGTCGCCGTTCGCATGGGAAGCCTTGAAGCGCACGCTGAAGGGCCGTGAGATCCGCATCGAGCAGCCCTCCGAGATGGCCGGCCTGATGTCGACACAGACGCTCGATCCGGAGCCGATCCCGCTCGAGGTGAAAGTGGTGCTGTTCGGCGACCGAGAGCTGTATTATTTGCTCAGTCAGCATGATCCGGACTTCGCTGGCCTCTTCAAAGTGCAGGCGGACTTCGACGACACCATTGCCCGCTCGGCCGAGAACGACCGTTCCTATGCGCGCCTGATCGCCTCGATCACGCGGGAGCACAAGCTGAAGCCCGCTGACGCCGGTGCCGTCGCCCGCATCATCGACGAAGGCGCCCGCCTCGCCGACGACCGCGAAAAACTCTCGATCGAGATTGGCCGCATCGCCGACCTCGTGCGCGAGGCGGACTATTGGGCGAGCGAAGCCAAGCACGACGTGATCAAGCGTGAGGATGTCGCCCGCGCCATCGACGAACAGATCCGGCGCTCCGATCGGCTCCGCGACCGCGCGCAGGAGATGATCGACCGCGAGATCGTGCTGCTCGACGTTTCGGGCGCCAAGGTCGGCCAGATCAACGGCCTCTCGGTGCTTCAGCTCGGCAACTTCGCGTTCGGCAAGCCGTCGCGCATCACCGCGCGCGTACGCATGGGCTCCGGCCGCGTCACCGACATCGAGCGGGAGGTGGAACTCGGTGGCCCCTTGCATTCCAAGGGCGTGATGATCCTGTGGAGCTATCTCGCCTCGATGTTCGCGCAGGAAGTGCCGCTCGCCATGGGCGCAACGCTGGTGTTCGAGCAGTCCTATGGCGGCGTCGACGGCGACAGCGCTTCATCGACGGAACTCTACGCGTTGCTTTCGGCGCTCTCCGATGTGCCAATCCGGCAAGGCTTCGCCGTGACGGGTTCGGTCAATCAGCTCGGCCAGGTGCAAGCAATCGGCGGCGCCAACCACAAGATCGAGGGCTTCTTCGATGCCTGCCGCGCGCGTGGCCTGACCGGCGAACAGGGCGTGCTGATCCCGAAGTCCAACGTGCAGCACCTGATGTTGCGCGAGGACATCATCGATGCGGTGAAGGCCGGCACGTTCGCGGTGCACGCTGTCGAGACGATCGACCAGGGCATCGAGATCCTGACCGGCGTCAAGGCCGGTGACCGCGGCCCCGAAGGACGGTTCCCGGCGGGCACCATCAATCGGCTGGTCGAGGACAAGCTGCGCATCTTCGCCGAGCGCGCCCGCGCGTTCGGCGGCAAGGGCGGTTTCAGCGGTAACGATCGGGACGTCTCATGATTGCGCATGTGGCAGCGGCCGGCGAACAGCGCGGCCGCGTGGTTCTCCGGTTGACGCACGACACCCCGCACCCGATCGCCTTGCAGGCGGCGATGTGCGTGGCGCAGGCGTTCCAGTCCGAGATCGAAAGCCTGTTCGTCGAGGATCTGGCGCTGTTTGAACTCGCCAGTTTCCCGTTCGCGCGCGAGATCTCGTTCTCTGGACGCCGGTCCAGTGCGCTCTCAGCCGAAAGCATTGCCGCCGATATGCGGCATGTCGCGGCGGCGTTCCAGCGCACGATCAGCGCACTGGCGCAAAGGGCCGAGATTCCGCTGCGCGCAACCGTCATCCGCGATGAGCCGGTCACGGCGGTGGCGCGCGCGTGCGCCGAGTGCGGGCCGTGGAACGTGGTGGCGCTGGCCGAGCCGATCTCGGCAGCCAGCCCCGCCATGTTGCACCGGCTGTTTGCCTCCGTCGTCGAGACCACCGGCGTCGTCGTCGTCGGCCCCAATGCAAAGCGCACATCGGGGCCGGTCATCGCCGCGGTCGAGGATATCGCGCATCTGGAACCAATGCTGCGCACCGCCGAACGCCTGATGGCTGTGACCGGCAGCGAAAGCTTGGGCACCGAAACCCTGCTGTTGTTGCTGGTCGGCGCGCGGGACGACGACACGATGGAGATGGAAGGTCAGGCCCGCCTCGTCCTCGGCGACAAGCCGCTGGCGACGATCACGCGTGTCAACGTTCCGCAGGGCGCCGCGATCGATCTTGCCGAGCGCATGCGCCGCTTGCACGGCGGCTTCATTCTGGCGCGCTTCGGCGGCCTGCTCGTGCCACGCGAAGGCAGCCTCGACCATCTCGTGCAGACGCTCGAGTGCCCTCTGTTCCTGATGCGTTGAGGGGAGACTCGCATAAGGTGCAATAGGCGGTCTGCACTTGCCGCCGTATTTGCACAATAGCACCGAACCGTCGCCAATTGGAGACTGCATTGGTGCAAGACGCCCCTCAAGTAGGGGCTATTGCACCCTACAAAACCCTACGCAATCACGCGCACTGGCTTGCCTGCCAAGAACCCCTCGATCGCGGCGACCATGCTGACGAAGAATTGCCGGTAACCTTCTTCCGTCACGTAGCCGATGTGCGGGGTGAGCAACGCGCGCGGTTCGCGTCGGATCGGATGGTCGGGCGGCAGCGGCTCATGGTCGTAAACATCGAGTGCCGCGCCACGGATGCGGCCAGCCTTCAACGCTTCGGCCAGCGCATTCGCATCGATGATCGGCCCACGCGACGTGTTGATGAGGAAGGCGGTGGGCTTCATCAGTCCGATTTCGCGCGCACCGACGAGGCCACGTGAGCGATCAGACAACACCAGATGCACCGAGATGAAATCGGCGCGGCGGAACAGCTCGTCCTTCTCGACGCGCTCGACGCCTTTCGCGGCGGCATCTTCGGCGGTGAGATTCTGGCTCCAGGCGATCAGCTTCATCTGGAACGCCTTGGCGAAGGTCGCCAGTTCCGAGCCGAGCTTGCCAAGGCCGAGCAGCGCCAGCGTCTTGCCGCGCAAGTCGACGCCGAGCGTCGTCTGCCAGCGGCCTTCACGCACGTTGGCGAGCTCGACGTGGAAATTGCGCGCCAGGCCAAGCATCAGCGCCATGGCGAGTTCCGACGTTGCGGGCCCGCCACCGGGCGCGGCGCAGACCGTGATGCCGTGTTCGTTCGCCGCCTTGACGTCCACCGAGGCGTTGCGCAGCCCGGTCGTCACCAGCAGCTTCATGTTCGGCAGCTTCTCGAACAGCGCGCGCGGAAACGCGGTGCGCTCACGCATGATGCCGACGATCTCGAACGGTTGCAGCGCGCGCGCCACCTCGTCCTGGGTCAGCATCGGCTTGTCGAAAACCGTGATGCTGTGGGCTTTTTGCAGGCCCGACCAGTCGGCCATCGTCAGCGCCACTTTCTGGAAGTCGTCTGTTATGGCGATGTTTGCCATTGTGTCCCCCGCCCCAGGATCGGGGCCCCTGTTGTGAACTGCAGACTGTATCTCACCGGCCATACGAAATGCGAAGCCGACGCCGGACGATATTGCAGCAGCGTTGGCGGCCCCAGGCAAGGGCCGGCCAGACGGTACTAACAAAAGCATGCTCAGAAATCGCTTGACGCGGCTGGCCTGCGACGGTCATCCCGCACATGCACGATCTCGATCTGTGCGGTGCCTATCCGATAGTGGTCGTATAGTTGTAGCGCGGTTCGCCGATCGATTGCACGCCGAGTTCCGGGCGCGTGCGCCCGAGCCGCGGATAAAAAGAGAGATGCTCCAGCGTCGTGACAATGGCCTGCCGCACGTTGTCGGCTGCGGCTGGACTGCGCTCGAGCAGGTAGTTTCGGATATGCTCGACGTCGGCGAATGCCCGGGGCGTCACGACGACGGCAACGCGCTCACTCATTTCCAGGGACGGCCAAGCAACGCGTCGGTTTTCTCGGCGGATACGAACGCGCCGCGGTCGGCTTGCGCGATGCCCTCGGCAATCGCTGCCCGGGTGGCGTCGTCCTCGACTACATCCGGCTTGGTCCAGGACGCCAGAATCTCCGCGAGCGCCTCAGCTTGCGCGGCGCTGAGCACCGGCAATTTCGACTGGATCTGGTCGATGGCTTCTGTACGAGTCATGGTATGATAATAGCACGAACTCGTGATCCGTTCATCCCCAATCGCTACGCCTCCCATGCCGGGTATTCGAGGTTCAGCAGCCCGCGCCGCAACCGGCGGATGCAACGTTGCTTGCAAGCCTCACGGCACCCAACCCGTTTCCCCCTTCGCAATAGCCGCGCCGCTACCGGTAACTTTGCCGTTAGCGCTGCCACTGGCCATACGCTCCGCGAACTCCTTCGGTAACAGGCGCGGCTCGAGCAGGCGCGTCACCTGATTGATGTCGGTGACCTTCTCGAGCGTCTCGAGCCGTTCGAACAGGGGCATGATCTGGTCGTGCGCCAGCGCGCGGTTGCCGCAATCCTCGAACTTCTCGAACAGTTCGTCCGAGGTCATTGGATAGTCGCCGCCGCGGCAGACGAGATGGTCGATCCGCCGCGCCAGCCGCCGTCCGTCCCGCGTCGTCACGATCACCTCGGAGCCGAACTGCTTCGGGCTGTCCTCGGGCATGTCGGGATGCGGGCCGGTCTTGATCAGCGGCAGCAAGCGGCGCACGCGCTCCTCCATCACGGCTTCGCCCTCGAAATCGCGGATACGTACCGCGCCGTCCGTCAGCGCGCGCGCCGTCGCGTACTGAATCGAGAATTTGCCCTGCAGCGGTGTCACGGGATAAGGGTTGTTGGTGTGCGGCAGGCGGCGCTTGTGCGCCAGGATCTCGATGGCCGTCACCTGATCGGCGGTGATCTGCTCCTCCTTGACGAGTTTCAGCATCATCGTGATCGCCGGATGCGTCGAGCCGCAGCAGGGGAACTGCTTCAAGCCGTTCTCGGCGCCCTCGATTTCCCAGGGCGCGCCCCAGCCCTCGAACATCTTCTCGGCTGAGTAGGTGCCCTTGCCGTTGAAGACCTCGAACCAGCCCTGCTTGTGCTCCATCACTTCAGGATTGGATTCAAAGCCGCGCTCCGCGATCAACGCCGCGAACACGCCGTTGCGCGCGACGTGGCCGACATGCAGTGGCTTCGTCATGGTGCCGAAGTTGGCCTTGAGGCCGCTCGAGAATGACGCCGCCAGCGCCAGCGCTTTCGAGGTCTTCGCAACGTCGAGCTTCAGCAGCCACGCGGCCGCAGCAGCAGCACCGAATGTGCCGAGCGTCGCGGTCGGATGCCAGCCCTTGTCGTAGTGATGAAAATTGACCGCGCGGGCGAGCCGGACCTCGGTCTCGACGCCGACGACGTAGGCGGTGAGCACCTGCAGGCCGGACGCTTTCAGCTGTTCGCCGAGGGCGATCACGGGTGCCGTCACCGGCGCCGAGTGGTGCCCACCCATGACGCCCGACACGTCGTCGTAGTCGAGCGCGTGCGAGGCGGTGCCGTTGATCAGTGCCGCGTCGAGCGCGCTGACGCGCCGGTTGGTGCCCCAGACCAGAGACGAACCTGGTGCCTCGGCGATCCCGGGCGTGTTGAGCAGGATTTGCACGCACGGTTCCGGCACGCCGGACAGCGCACAAGCGATCGTGTCGATGATGGCGGTGCGCGCTTCGGACAGCGCACGCGGCGTGATGTCTTCAGGCCGCACCGCGCAGATCTTCTCCGCCATGCGCGTCGCGATCGGCGTTACGCCGGAACCGTTGGTGCCGTTGATGCTCATGTCTTGCCTCTTTAAACAAACTCTACGTTTGTCATGGTCGGGCTCGTCCCGACCACCCATTTCTCCGCGAGCGCAGAGCTTGCGATTTGCTGCGACGGTGCTGCAAACGTCGCTTCTTTAGATAGTTGCACCATGGGTCCTCGGGACAAGCCCGAGGATGACATATCGCGAGGATTGCGTGCATAGCATTTCACCCCCCCGCAAATTCCGCCGCGGCCCGCCCCGCATTGCGGCCGAACGTGGCGCCGGAAACGAGGCCCGTGCCCGCCGGATAATTGTCGTAGAACAATCCGCCGACCATCTCGCCGCAAGCGTAAAGGCCGGGCATCGGCCGCCAGTCGGTGCCGACGACGTTCGAGTGCTCGTTGATCTTCAGGCCGCCGAACGTGAAGGTGATGCCGCCGGTCACCGAGTAGGCGAAGTACGGCGGCGCGTCGAGCTTCGTTGCCCAGTTCGTCTTTTCGATGCTGAGGCCCTTGGTGGCGAAGCCGTCCTTCTTCGTCGGGTCGTATACTTTCCCGGAGCGCGTCGCCGCGTTGTAGGCCTCGACCGTTTTCAGCGCCTCGTCCTTGTCGTCGATATCGAGTTGCGCAATCAGCTCCTTCAGCGAATCCGCGGTGATCGGCTTCGACGTCGAATAGCGCGGCTCCAGCAGGTGCAGGACCTTGCTGTCGAACAGCTGATAACCTTTGGCGCCGGGCTCGGCCAGGATGGCACGGCCGAACTTGGCGTAGGTGTAGAGGTTCTCGTCCTCGCCCTCGTCGACGAAGCGACGGCCTTTCCGGTTGATCATGACGCCGTAGTGGTAGCTCAAACGGTTCGAACGGTCGGTGTACTCGCGCGGCGCGAACTCGCCCCAGTCGGCGCTGATCGGCGTCGCGTGGCAGCCGCTCCATTGTCCGGTCGGCATGGCGCCGATGGCCATCGCCATCCTGAGACCGTCGCCTTGGTTGTGCGGCGTGCCGCGCACTTTCGCGGCGCCGACCAGCGGGCCGATGTGCTGCGTGCGCATCTGCACGTTCGCCTCGAAGCCGCCGCAGCCGAGGATCACGGCGCGACCGTGCACGGTGTGCAGGCCTTCGTCGTCGCGCACCTTGACGCCCGCAACATTGCCCCGGCCGTCGAGCACGAGCTCGGTCGCGGCGCTGCCGTAGCGGATCTCGATGCCGCGCTTTGCCGTCGTCGCGAACCACGAGCGTGACAGGCCGACACCCTCGTGCTGCGCGCGCACGATGAGACCACGCGGCCAAACCACCATGTTGCCCTTGCGCACACCTGCAACCGTGATGGCGGGCTCCATCTTGATGCCGCCGACCTGGTTCATCCAGAACACCGTGTCCTTCGAGCGGTCGACCAGGATGGAGGCGAGCATCGGATCGGTCCGCCCGCTGGTGACGCGCAGCAGATCGTCCATGTAGTCCTTGCGCGTGTACGGCTTGATGCCGTCGTAGAAGTTCTCGTATTGCTCCTCGATGCCGGGCAGCAGCGGCGCCAACTCGTGCGGATCGTCGAACGCCATGCGGAACACCGCGCCCGCCCAGTGCGTATTGCCGCCGCGCATCTCGCGTGGTGCTTTCTCCAGCACCAGCACCTTCTTGGCGCCGTTCTCGTGCGCCGAAACAGCCGCCGACAATGCCGCGTTCCCGGCGCCGACAACGATCACGTCATACTCTTGCATCGTAGGTCCTTTTAGTTTGCGCCTTCGGATGCCCACTTCGCATCCGGCGCGTGGATACTGTTGCCTTTGGTGTCTGGCTACAGCCAGACACCTGTGTTTCGCCGATCAAGGCGTCAGGCTGAAGCTGGACACCTGGCTAATCCCATAAGCTTTGTTACCCCCGGCGCATCCAGTTCGTCGATGCGCCGGGCCTGTTCGATCAGTTGCTCGGCCGCCTTGCTGTCGAGGCGGGTTGCGAGACAATCGCGCACCTTGACCAGATGCTCGGCCTCGCTGATCGGCGGCGTTCCCCATTTACCGCGCGGACCATTGCAGCGCGTCGCCAAAACCTGCCCATTGTCCAGCGTCACCGCGAGATCGACGTGCATCTCCTCGAAGCGGCCGGGGATATTCGGATCGTGCACCACTTCAAACTTGCCCAGCAGATCCTGCATGTCCGCTCTCGCCAAGCGCGCGTCGGTGAAGGTGCGAATGCCGACCCGGCCGTCGAGCAGCGCCGACGACGCCGTGTATTGCAGCGAAAACTTGCCATCGAGCCCGGTCTTCGGGCTGGGACGGTTGACGTAGTTCATCGGTGGCGCGGTGAGCTTGACGCGGGCGATCTTGGCGCCCTTCGGGATCTTGCCATGCAACTCCAGCGCGGCGGTGATGCCGAAGTGCGTGCCGAACTGGCTCGGGAACATCTTGATGGCGTAGCCGGGCGACACGATCCGCAACGGCGCCTTGCCATAGTTCAGCAGTTCCTCGGCGCGGAAATTATCATGATACGTGTCGCAGTAGCCCTGCTTGGCGCCGAACGTGTCCATGTTCGCCGTGAAGCCGCGCTTCGCCAGCATCGCCGCTTCCAGGCCGAGCGACGCCGCCTGTCCGCAATGCGTCGATTTCGTCATGGTCCCGACGTTCGCGAGCACCGACGCCGCGCGCGAGGCGGCCAGCCCGATCGCGTGCGCCATCTGCGCCTCATTCAGGCCGAGGATGTGCCCCGCCGCCACTGCCGCACCGAACGGACCCGCCGCGCCCGGCGCATGAATGCGCATCGTCTGCGCCTCGTACTGGCCGGACGCCTGCCGGATCCAGCCCTGGATTTCCACACCCTTGACCAGCGCTGTCAGGATATCGCGCCCGCTGGCACCCTTCGCCTCGGCGATCGCCAGCACTGCGGCCAACGTGGTCGAGAGCGCATGGTTCGCCGGGCTCCACATCGGCTCGAAATCGAGCACGTGCATCGCTGCGCCGTTCAGCGCCGCCGCCGAAACAGGATCGAGCTTGTAGCCGCAACCGATCGCGGTTGCCTCAGGCTTGCTGCCCCGCTCGCGATAGTGGTCGGCGAGGATCTGGATCGCCTCTTCCTCCGTGCCCGCGATCGCGATGGCGAGACCGTCGAGCACGAGCCGGCGTGCTGCCGCCAGCGCCGGTTCGCCAAGATCGGCATAACTGGTCTTGGCGATTTTTACGCAAAGCTCTGAAGTGACGGACATGGGGCAAGCCTCGGCGGCAGGAGTGAAGCCCGCCGATGATAAGCGAAGCTTTGTCCGGACAACAGCGGAGAATGGCGGCCGACGCGTACCGCCGCGATCATGCGGTTACTCCCGATACAAGACCCGTCCCTCGAACAGCCGCCGCGCAGTGCGATAAACCGCGGCATACGCGGCGTGCGGTTCCGCGCCTGCTTTTCCGGGCTCCACCTTGGCGTCGACCTCGATCAGTCCCGACGGGTGTGCGATGCGGATCTTTGCGGGATCGCCGCCCTTCGCCGCCAACTCATACGGGATCGAACCCGGCACCCGCGTCGCAACCGCGAGGCACATTGCGCCCGTCAGCGGCGTCGCGCGGTGCGGCTGCCCGCTCGAGATCACCCGCACACAAATGTCCATGTCGGCCGGAGTCAATATGCGCCCGGAAAGCGCCGTCATGGCCGTTGGCGCGGCGACAAACGCGATGAACGGCGCACTCATGTTGCCTGCAGCCTCCACATCCGGCGCGATCCCCATCGCCACCGAGGCATGCCGCCGGATCGTCTCCAGCTTTGCCATCAGCGCCTTGTTGGTCTCGATCTCGGTCGGCCGCTCCGTTGCGGTCGCGTCAACTGTGCTCGCCGACACCAGCACGCACGGATTCGCGGCGTCGATCATGCTGCACGCGATGCGCCCGACCTCAGGCACGTCGAGGAGATCCAGCGCTTTGCCCGTCGGCAGCAGCTTGCCGGTGCGCGCGCCGCCTGGTTGCATGAACTCCAGCCGGATCGGCGCGCCCGTGCCCGCCACGCCATCGAGCGCCATGTCGCCATTCACCGCCGCCACGTCGCCGTCCATGGGGAAGCGCGCGACGATGATTTTCTTGGTATTCGTATTGTAGATCCGCACCACCGCGTCGCGCCCGGCCGCGGGCTTCGGCACCAGCCCCTCGTCCACCGCGAACGGGCCGATCGCCGACGACATGTTCCCGCAGTTGATGCCGAAGTCGACGCGCGGCGTATCGATCAGGATTTGCGCGAAGGTGTAATCGACGTCGGCGTCCGGGTGGCTTGGCGGGCCGATGACGCACACCTTCGACAGCGAGGAAACGCCGCCGCCCATGCCGTCGAGCTGGCGCAGGCTCGGATCAGGCGAACCCATCAGCGACAGGAAGATCGGCGCCCACGCGTCGCGGGACTTCGGCAAGTCGCGCGCATGGAACATCACGGCCTTCGAGGTCCCACCACGCATGAAGACGGCGGGAAGCTTATTTTGCGGCATAATGCGGCTCCAATGACAGACGTGACCGTGCGCACTCTCAGCCGTCTCGCTGCCGAGAGCAAGCTGCAGCTGGCCATTGAAACATCGGACGCGGCCGACCCAGCGCCAGAGAGCGATCGACCGGATCAAGACCGGAACTCTTTCGACCGTCGACGCGTTCTACGGGTTAAGCTCCGCTGCCCGCGTACGGGTATGCGGCGGAAGGACCATCAAAAGCAACGCTCACGCAAAACCGCAAGATGGAGATGACACAAGCACAGTGCCAAGCTCTGTGGAGTGCAACGCGCGCAAACAAGTGTGGAAGCATGGACCGCGTCGTCGGCGGCGCGGATTTTGACCGCCGGTTGCGATGGAGGGGCGCTGTTGCCGGCAACTGGCGTTGGGGGGCATTCGTCAATGCACAGGCTTGATTCAGGAGCCGTAGTGCCAAGCGGAACGCATGCAGACTTGCATGGGACCGATAATCGCATGCCTCGGTCGCCTATTCCGCCAAGCCGGTCGCGGCGGTTCCTGCGTCTCGCTGTCGGCTTCTGGAGCGGCGCGACGCAACGCCAAGCGTGGATGCTGACCTTTGCAGTGTCCATCTTTTTAATCGTAAATCTTTTGGCGGCAATCGCGATCAATCGATGGAACAAGTTCTTCTTCGATTCTCTCGAACAAAAGGACACACTGTCGGTCACGATGGGTATCGGACTGATCGTGGTGCTGGCGTTGTTGTCCGCCGCCGGATCGGTCGGCCTCCTGCATGCACGAATGCGCTTGCAGTTGCGATGGCGGCAATGGCTGACAGCCACGTTGATCGGCCGCTGGCTGACTGACAGGCATTTCTATCAATTGACCATCGTCGACACCGAGGCGGACAACCCTGAAGCGCGCATCGCCGAGGACGGCCGAATCGCGATCGAGCTTCTTGTCGATTTCTCACTCGGCGTCGTCAATGCACTGCTGGCTGCGGTCTCCTTCATCGGCATCCTCTGGGTCGTCGGCGGCAGCCTGAGCATCGCCGGTATTTCGATCCCCGGCTACATGGTATTCGCCTGTCTCATCTATTCCGCGATTACCACGACGATCATGTTTCTACTCGGCCGGCCGTTGGTCCGTCGCGTCGAGCAACGAGCCGCCGGCGAAGCCCAGCTGCGTTACGAACTGACCCGCGTCAAGGACAACGCCGAGAACATTGCATTGATGGGCGGCGACGACGATGAGCACGCAAGGCTCAATGCAACATTTTCAGAACTGGTCGTGCGGCACTTGCGGGCGATCGCGTGGCAAGGCCGCATGATGTGGCTGAGCGGCAGCAACTATGTCCTGGCACCGGTCGTGCCGCTGTTGCTCGGCGCACCAAAATACCTTTCCGGCGATCTGTCACTCGGTTCGCTGATGCAAGCGGCGGCAGCCTTCGCTCAAGTCCAAGTCGCGCTCAACTGGTTGGCTGACAATGCCATGCGGCTGGCAGATTGGTTCGCCGCCTCACATCGCGTAACCCAGCTGTCTGATGCCATCGACCGGCTCGACGCGAGCCTTGGACCTGTCGGGCGCCGGGAGACGATCCAACTCGGAACCAGCCCCGACGACCGCATTCATCTGCGCAATGTCAGCATCGCCTTGCACGACGGCAAACTCATGGTCGACGGCGCCGAGGTTGTCGTCTCGCCTGGAGAAAAGGTGCTGATCAAAGGCAACTCGGGCACCGGAAAGAGCACGCTCATTCGCGCGATGGCAGGTTTGTGGCCCTGGGGCAGCGGAGAGATTCTTCTGCCGGCAGCCTCGCAGGTGGCGTTCATGCCGCAACGGCCGTACTTTCCGCTCGGCAGTCTGCGGGCTGCATTGCTCTATCCCCACGACGATCGCAACGTCGATGAAGCCAAGCTGCGCGAAGCACTTGTGCGCTGCGGCCTCGAGCACCTCGTGCCCCGTCTCGACGAGACGGAGCAGTGGGGTTCGCTTCTCTCGGGGGGCGAGCAGCAGCGTTTCGCGTTCGCACGCGTGCTGATCAATCCGCCGGACATTCTCATCATGGACGAACCCACATCATCGCTCGACGAGTTGAGTCAGTTCAAATTGATGGAGTACATGCGCGATCTCCTGGCCGCGACGACCGTGATCCACGCCGGACATCGGCCGGGCTTGGAGCACTTTCACGATCGTGAGATCCAACTCATCCGTGAAAAGAGTGACGGCCCGGCCACGACACACGAGCGCCGCCCCTCGACGGGGGAGCGCGCCGCACGCGCCGCCCGCGTTTTGCAACGCCTCGCAAGGCGGAAGGGTGATCGGGGGTGACCGAGCATCGCTGGTAACGCCGCAATCGTTCGAAGGCGTCGGAGGCGACGTCCATCAGCTCGGCGGAGATGCCATCCGGAAGCGTCGGAAGGCTGTCGCCGAGCGTGATCGCTTCGATCGAGATCTCGACCGGCGTCGATTCGTTCCCGGAATGCGGCCAGCGTCAAGCGCGGGCCATTCGTTCAGCCGGTGGTCAAGCAGCCGGGTCTCAACCCGGCGATTTGAGGCCGAGTTCGTCGCCGGGTGTGAACGGGGCGAACAGAGCCGTTATCGCCCCTGGCGGCACGTCCGCGAGTTCGCGGTGAAGCCACTTCGGCGCCTTGTCCTTGTCGACAAGGAGGGCGCGCACACCTTCCGGGAACTCGCCGCCCTCGAAGAGCCGCGTGCACAGCCGATACTCGACGTTGAGCGCGGCTTCGAGCGAGGGCAACTGCCGCGCCTGCCGGATAGCGGTGAGGGTGGCCTTCAGCGCCAGCGGCGACTTCTGCAGCAGGTTGGCGCGCGTCTTCTGCGCCCATTCGTCCGTCGTGGTCTGCAACTCGCGCAAGATGCCCTCCACCGTCACAGGCTCGAAGAACTTGTCGATCTTCGGCTTCAGGGCCATCAGCGGCGATGCCGGTACCGGATGCTCGTCGGCGAGGCGATCGATGATCTCGTCTACGGCGTCGCCAACGGGATCGGTGAGCTTCGCCTTCAGCGTGGGCAACGCGGCGGACGGCGCGAACGTGCCGGAGAACCCGGCTTGGATTGCGTCCGAGCCGCTCATGCGTGCGCCGCTGAGGCCGAGGTAGATGCCGAGTTCGCCCGCGGAATGCGCGAGCAGCCAGGTGCCGCCGACATCCGGGATCAGGCCGATCCCGGTTTCCGGCATCGCCAGCATCGAGCGTTCGGTGACGATGCGGTGCTGCGCATGGCCTGAGAGGCCGATGCCGCCGCCCATGACGATGCCGTCCTGAATGGCGACGAACGGTTTCGGGTAGCGGTGGATGAGCGCGTTGAGCTGGTACTCCTCGCGCCAGAACGTGCGCGCGAGCGCTGAGCCCTGGCTGCGGCTGTCGTAGAGCGAGAGCACGTCGCCACCGGCGCAGAGCGCCTTGTCACCGGCGCCGTCGAGCAGCACGAGGCGGACTGCTGGATCGGAAGTCCACGCGTCGAGGGCTTCGCGGATGTCGCGGACCATGCCGAGCGTGAGCGCATTGAGCGCCTTCGGACGGTTCATGGTGATGCGGCCGGCGCGGCCATCGACGCGAATGAGGACTTCGGGTTCGGCGGGTGGCGTGGACATGTGGGCGGACCAGGGACGGAGTGGAAATTCAATGCGACTGAGGGCGCGGTTAATCGCGCTCGAACACATCGGCAAGGTCGATCTCGATGCCTGGAGGATCAAAGCGCAGCGTGCCCGACTTTCGAATGCGAGTCAGGAGATTTTCGTCTGGTCCGCGTCGATGGTGCACAATGGCGCGCCGTTCCGGATCGACGATCAGGTAGTGCTGGACTGACGGAAACCCGAAGTAGGCTTCGACCTTATCGCCGTGGTCCCGCTTGACGCTGTCTTCGGACAGAATCTCGAAGACGAGCACCGGTGCCTCGACCTCGACCGTCTCGGGGGGCAGGCGCTGCCCGCAATAGACAAGACCGTCGGGCTTGTAGACCTTCGCCGGCGACACCCTGATGGTCGCCCCATCGCCGACCGAGAAACACGGCGCCTTCGATCGGACGATGGCTTCCCGCAGTGCACCAGTCAGCGCGGTCTTCACCTCGACGTGGATGATCCGCTCCGATTGTTGCTGGATCACCAACCCATCGGCCAGTTCATACTTGCCATCTTCCGACTTGGGTTGCTGTTCAGCCCAAGCCAGGAACTCGTCGGCGGTCATGACTTGTTTCGGCAGCGCGCTCATGGCCGCGACTATATCAGCCGTTGCTCAGAACCGGTAGCCATAGCGCACACCGATGGCGTCGAGGCCTTCGTTGTAGTCTTGTGTGTAGCCGTTCGAGATGTGCTCGAAGTAGAGCGAGATGCTGTTGTGGCCGTCCCATCGCCAGCCGAGTTCGGCGGGGATGTGGAAAAGAATGCGAGAGCCGAGCGCTTTGCGATCCGGGTCGGATGCGCCGAGGTTGCCGTCATGCACGGCAGCCCCGAGTCCCAATGCGAAGAAGATGCCGGTCGGCGATTCGATTTCCCAGCGTGCGTCGACATAGGCTTTCGAGGTGGCGCCGCGCGTATTGATCGTGGCGCCGATCGCCGGCCGGAGTGTGCCCCAGAGAAGTTCGATATGCGGCCCAAACAGCACCTCGACGTTGACATCGACCGAACGCGGCTCGAGCCGGAAGCCGCTCCACATGTCGCCGACGTCGTGATAGAGGCCGCCGATCTTGAATTCACGGAGGAAGCTGTCCTCGGCACGGGCGGCGCCGGTTCCGAACGCGACAGCGCAACCGGTCAAAGCGGTCATGAGAGCGTGCGAGATTGCGGTTCGCATCTTGGCATCCACCACAGCATCGGCACGGCACTGGAAACAGCAACCGTGCGAAGAGTAACGGCCGCGACGGTGGTCCCGTTCGCAGCCGTTGGCAATTCTAAACAGTCGACGATGTCAGCGGTGGCTCAGTGCCCCTTGCCGGCGCCGATCACGTAGATGCAGATGAACAGGAACAGCCAGACCACGTCGACGAAATGCCAGTACCAGGCAGCCGCCTCGAAGCCGAAATGCTGCTTCGGCGAGAAGTGGCCTTTCATCGCGCGGAACAGGCAGACGGCGAGGAAGATGGTGCCGATCAGCACGTGCGCGCCGTGGAAGCCTGTCGCCATGAAGAACGTCGAGCCGTAGAGGTGGTTAGCGAACGTGAAGCCGGCATGGCCGTACTCGTAGGCCTGGCAGGTTGTGAACAACGCACCGAGAATGACGGTGAGCGTCAGGCCCCAGATCAGCCCTTTGCGGTTGTTCTCGAGCAGCGCATGATGTGCCCAGGTGACCGTGGTGCCCGAGAGCAGCAGGATCAGCGTGTTGACCAGCGGCAGGCCCCAAGGGTCAAATGTCTGCTTGAACGCGCCGTCCGCCGTCGGCTTCGGCGGCCAGACGCCACCGAACAGCTTGTAGCGATCGACCATGCCGATCAGATCTTTACCTTGGGTTACGAGGCCGTCGGCGCCGGTGATCGGCAGCGCCTCGACGGCGGCCGGGAACAGCGAGGCGTCGAAGTAGGCCCAGAACCAGGCGACGAAGAACATGATCTCGGAGGCGATGAACATGATCATGCCGTAGCGCAGATGCAGGCGCACGACCGGCGTGTGATCACCGGAGTGCGCTTCGTGGATGACGTCGCGCCACCACATGAACATGGTGAAAAGGACGAGCGCGAAGCCAATCGCGAACATGTGCGGACCTCTGAGGCCGAGCACCTTGGCGTCCGCCGAGCCGTGCGTCTTCATCCAGACGATGGCGCCGACTGCCATGACGAAGGCCGCGATCGAGCCGACGAGCGGCCAGGGGCTCGGGTTCACCAGATGGTAGTCGTGATGCTTCGCGTGACCGTCGGCCATATTCGTCTCCATTTCCCCGTCTCGTTGCGGCTCTCGACTTGGAAGCCGCAGCAACCGTTGTTTCGTGCCGTGCCTCGCGGCACATCTCAACTCGTTACCCGTGCTCCGGAACGACCCGGCGGAAAATCAATTACGTCTCACGATCCCTTGCGCACGGCGGGACCAGACGTCTCGGCCGGCGTCACGGCTGTGGCTTTCACCTTCGGCTGGTCTACGGGAAAGAACGTATAGGACAGCGTGATATTGCGGATTTGAGCGCCGTCCATGTCCTTCACGATCGCCGGATCGATGAAGAAGCTGACCGGCATTTCCACGGTTTCGCCCGGCTCGAGACGTTGCTCGGTGAAGCAGAAGCACTGGATCTTGTTGAAGAAGCCGCCGGCCTGATCCGGGGTGACGTTGAACGTCGCCGTGCCCGTGACGGCCTTTTCGGAGCGGTTGCGAACCTTGTAGAAGGCCAGCGCGTTCTCGCCGACGCGCACGTCGATGGTCGGCGTCACGGCCTGGAAGTCCCAGGAAAGGCCTGGGCCGACGTTGGCGTCGAAGCGGACGGTGATGATGCGGTCTAGCACCTCGGTCGAGGCTTTGGTCACGCGCTGCGTCGTACCGGCGAAGCCTGTCATCTGACAGAAAAGCCGATACAGCGGCACGGACGCATAGGCGAGACCGACCATGCCGACTGCGACCGTCGCGCAGACGAGCGCAACGCGGCGGTTGCTGGAGTTGACCTTCGATGTGGCGCGCTGTTGCATGTGGCTCAGAGTGCCCGGTTCGCGACGTTGCTACCGAGGCGAACGATCGTGGCGACGTAGAACAACGCGACGAGCACTGCGAGCGCGAGGCCGATGGCGATGTTGCGGCCGCGCTGGCGGCGCTCGGCGACGCTGTCGATAGGCGCCTGTACGACGACCTGTTGTGGTGCAACACCCTCGGACGGCGCCTGCGGTGACTGGTGCCGAACGAAGAGCTGAGAAACGAAAATTGCCGCGGCCGCGCATCCGAGCGCCAGGCTCGCCCAGCGCGGCCAGCCCACCAATTCCCCGACTGCGAATGCCAACAGGCCGATCAACGCTCCGAAGCCACGCGGTACCCGGAAGTCTCCGGCATCTGTCCCATTCTTCATGCGAGCACCTGCGCGACAAGCTTCTCCGCAAGGATCACCGCGAACAACACGAAGAGATAGAGAATCGAGAACGCGAACAGCTGGCGCGCGGCCGTGTCGGCGGCTTCGCCTTCAGGCGCGCGGCGCAGTTTCAAAGCGAGTCCCATGAACACGGCGCCAAGGGCGATCGAGGTGACGCCATAGGCGATGCCGCCGAGGCCGGTCAGCACGGGCGTGACGGCAAGCGGCACCAGGATGGCGCTGTAGATGACGATCTGGCGTTTGGTCTCGGCAGCGCCGGCAACGACGGGCAGCATCGGCACGCCGACGCGCTCGTAGTCTTTGGCCTTGAGCAGTGCCAGCGCCCAGAAGTGCGGCGGCGTCCACATGAAGATGATGAGGAACAGGATGATGCTGTCGAGGCTGACCGAACCGGTGACGGCGGCCCAGCCGATCATCGGCGGGAAGGCGCCGGCGGCGCCGCCGATGACGATGTTCTGCGGCGTCGTGCGCTTCAGCCACATGGTGTAGACGACGACGTAGAAGGCGATCGTCAGCGCCAGCAGGCCGGCTGCGACCCAGTTGACGATGACGCCGAGCGTCAGCACCGCGCCGATACTCAGAACCATGCCGAAGGTCAGTGCTTCGTCGGCGGTGACGCGGCCAGCCGGGATCGGCCGCGATTGCGTGCGCGTCATCTGCGCGTCGATGTCGGCGTCCCACCACATGTTCAGCGCACCGGAGGCGCCAGCGCCGATAGCGATGGCGATGATGGCGAAAGCACCGAGGAACGGGTGCAGGTGACCGGGCGCCGCGACAAGGCCGGTGAGCGCCGTGAAGACAACGAGTGACATGACGCGCGGCTTCATCAGCGCGACGAAGTCTCCGACCGAGCCGCCGTCGGCTGCCGTCTGCTCGAATCTGATGCTGCTGTCAGCCATAGGTGTGCCAGTTGTCCTCGTGTGCAATGCGGGACCTGAAAAGTCCCATCAACGCGGCAGACCCGTCGCCGGGGCTGCCGCAACTCAGTTTCAGTGGTGATCGTTGGCCGAGATCTTCGGCAAGGTCTCGAAGGAGTGGAAGGCCGGCGGTGACGGCAGCGTCCACTCGAGTGTGGTGGCACCCTCGCCCCAGGGATTGTCACCCGCCCGGCGCTTCGCGGCGAAGGCCATGGCGACGCCGATGAAGAAGATGACCGTCGCCGCGGCCGTCATGTAGGAGCCGTAGGACGAGATCTTGTTCCAGTAGGCGAAGGCATCCGGGTAGTCCGCGTAACGGCGCGGCATGCCGGCGAGGCCGAGGAAATGCTGCGGAAAAAACAGCACGTTGGCGCCGACGAACGTCAGGTAGAAGTGAATCTTACCGATCGTCTCGTTGTACATGTAGCCCGACATCTTCGGGAACCAGTAGTACCAGCCGGCGAAGATGGCGAACACCGCGCCGAGCGACAGCACGTAATGGAAGTGCGCGACGACATAGTAGGTGTCGTGCAGCGCGCGGTCGACGCCGGCGTTGGCGAGCATGACGCCGGTGACGCCGCCGACCGTGAACAGGAAGATGAAGCCCAGCGCCCAGAGCATCGCCACGCTGAAGCGGATCGAGCCGCCCCACATGGTCGCGATCCAGGAGAAGATCTTCACGCCGGTCGGCACCGCGATCACCATGGTCGCGAAGATGAAGTAGGCCTGCGCCTGCACGCCCATGCCGGACGTGTACATGTGGTGCGCCCAGACGACGAAGCCGACGAGGCCGATCGCGACCATGGCGTAGGCCATACCGAGATAGCCGAATACGGGCTTGCGCGAGAACGTCGAGATAATGTGGCTGATCATGCCGAAGCCGGGCAGGATCAGGATGTAGACCTCCGGGTGACCGAAGAACCAGAAGAGATGCTGGTAGAGCAGCGGGTCGCCACCACCCTTGGCGTCGAAGAAGGTGGTGCCGAAGTTGCGGTCGGTCAGCAGCATCGTGATGGCGCCGGCGAGCACCGGCAGCGACAGCAGCAGCAGGAACGCCGTCACCAGCACCGACCAGACGAACAGCGGCATCTTGTGCAACGTCATGCCGGGCGTGCGCATGTTGAAGATGGTGGTGATGAAGTTGATGGCGCCGAGGATCGACGAGGCACCGGCCAAGTGCAGCGCGAGGATCGCGAAATCCATCGCCGGGCCAGGGTGGCCCGTGGTGGAAAGCGGCGCGTAGACCGTCCAGCCACCACCGACGCCGCAGGCCGATGTGTCCCTCGGCAACGGCGGATTGACGCTGGTGTCCATGAACTGACGGCAATCGCCGGGGCCGCCTGGCAAGAACATCGAGATGAACAGCAGCGCGAACGAGGCGGGCAGCAGCCAGAACGAGATGTTGTTCATGCGCGGGAACGCCATGTCCGGCGCGCCGATCATCAGCGGCACCAGCCAGTTGCCGAACCCGCCGATCATCGCCGGCATCACCATGAAGAACACCATGATGAGGCCGTGGCCGGTGACGAACACGTTGAACGTGTGCTCGTTGCCGAAATACTGCAGGCCCGGCTCGGCGAGCTCGAGCCGCATCATCACCGACAGGAAGCCGCCGACGCAGCCCGCGATCATCGCGAAGATGAGGTAGAGCGTGCCGATGTCCTTGTGGTTCGTCGAGTAGAGCCAACGGTTGACGAACGAGGGATACTCGTCGTGGTGGCCGTGGTCGTCGTTTGCGTGCGCGTTGCTAGCCATGTCTCGAGCCTTCGATCTAGTCTGTGCCGGACTTCCGCCCGTTTGTCCTACCGAGCGCGTATCAGCGCGCCTGTGCTTGTGCGACCGGAAACGGCCCGCCCGCGTCCGCGACTTTGTCTATGGTTGTCGCCGCGTCCGCGACTTTGGCCTGCTCGACGGCGATGCGCTCGAGCAACTCCTTCGCCTTGCCCCGCGTGGCGCGGTCCTTCATCAGCGTGATCCACTCGTCGTAGACGGCCTGTTTGACGACGCGGACGGCGATCGGCATCGCCGAGTGATCCTTGCCGCAGAGCTCCGAGCACTGCCCGTAGAAGACGCCCTCGCGCTTCGGGCGGAACCACGTCGCGGTCGTCCGGCCGGGCACGGCATCGACCTTCGAGCCGAACGAGGGGATCGTCCAGTTATGGATCACGTCGCTGGCGGTGACGAGGACGTGGACGTTCTTGCCGACCGGCACGACCACCTCGTTGTCGACGGCGAGACGGCGCGGCGACGGGATGCCCTTTTTCTCGCGGTCAGCCCGCTCCGCATCGTTCAGCATGATCGTCGTAAAGCTGATGCCCTGGTCCGGGTAAGCGTGCGTCCAGTTCCACTGGTTGCCGGTGGCTTTGATGGTCACGTCCGGCGGCGGGTAGGTGTACTGGGCGAACAGCAGCTTGAACGACGGCAGCGCCATGCCGACCAGGATCAGAATCGGGATCACGGTCCAGGCGACCTCGAGGCCGGCGTTGTGCGTGGTCTTCGAGGGCGTCGGGTTGGCCTTCTCGTTGAAGCGCACCGCGACGTAGACCATCAGCGCCAGCACGAACAGCGCGATCGCGATGATGAGGAGATTGACGGCATTATAGAGCCAATGGATCTGCTCCATGATGTCGGTCGCCGCGTCCTGCAAGCCGATCTGGCCCGGCGAGGGTTGGCCCATTCCGGCCAATGCCGTCGTCGCGAATGTGAGTGCGCCGACGAGCCCAAACCCCAGCGTCGCGCTTTGCATGCGTTTCATCATCAAGCAGTCCCCAACCATCTTTCGCTTGGTCCTCGATTGGTGCCAGCCATGATCGAAGCACTGGCACCCTGACGTTGACGTTCTTCTAACAGCCTCGCCGCCGGTCGTCTTGGCGAACTGCTGACTGTCCGCCGCAATTGTCGATTGCGTCAGACGCGTTCCTGAGCCTGCTCAAACAACGCGCACACTCGCATCCGACCTCCAGCACGGGAGCTGGCAGACGACGCCGCACGCGACCTTCAAGCCATTGAGATCAAGCGATTTATTCGCTGGATATACCGCTTGAGACGAGGCGGCTCGAGCTTTCGAAGCTGCGTTGCAACAACAGCACAGTCGTCAAAGTCTGCTCAAGAGAGGTGTGCTGCGGCATATCGCTACGGAAACGCAACCGATATCATGGGGGACTTCGGGGGATTTGCATTTTTGCGGTAGCGTTACACCGCCCGACTGTGCACCGAAAAGCCGTTCGGTTTCAGCGCAATGGCATCGACCGGGCGGCAGCCGACCACACGGTCGTTTCACGTCGCCGCGCTTGGCAAAGTCCCACTTTGGCCCCATTCCTACCCGATCGCTGGGGGCGAGGGTTGAGCCTGATCAACAGGGGCTGCGCGGGTCAGCGACCGGGGCGTGGATCAGCAATCGAGGGAGCCGACGTGGCCGAGAAGATCTTCGAGATTATGTCCGGGAGCATTCTACGGCTCGTCGGTGCGCTGCTGCGGGCGACGGCCTTGGTTGCCGGCGGCTGCCTGCTGACCGTCGGGCTGACGCTTGCCGCAAACGCACAGGACGGAACCGTCAAGGCGCAGCACGGCGATTGGCAGATCGTGTGCAAGCCGCCTCCGCCCGGCGCCAAGAACGAATCGTGTGCGCTGGTGCAAAGCGTGACGGCCGAGGACCGCAACAACGTCGGCCTGACCGTTTATTTCCAGAAATTCTCCAATGGCACCCGCGTGTTGCGCGTGTTTGCGCCGCTCGGCGTGCTGCTGCCGCCCGGCCTCGGCCTGAAGATCGACGACAAGGACGTCGGTAACGCGCCGTTTCTGCGCTGCCACAACTTCGCCTGTTACGCGCAGGTGGTCGTCGAGGACAAGCTGGTCGAGCAGTTGAAGACCGGCAAGTCGGCGGTGTTCATCATCTTCCAGACGGAGGAGGCCGGCATCGGCATTCCGATCTCGCTGGCGGGATTTTCGCAGGCGCTGGCCGGCTTGAATTAGGCGGCGAGGCTGCTGCTTGCCAACGCCTCAATTCTGGCGGTCAATTGCTCCGCACGTTGGGGGCAACCTCGACCTTGAGGCGCATATTCGGATGGATGCCGCAGAAAACTTCGAAGTCGCCAGGATCGCCAAATGGGATGACGGTCTGCGAACCCGGATCCTGCCAGCCGGAATCGAAGTTCAAGCGCGGGTCGGTGATGAAGACGTTGTGCGCCTGCGAGTCGTCGTTGATGATCGCCAGCGACTCGCCGGCCTTGATGCTGACCTGCGTCGGTTGGAACTTCTTGTCCCGCTGGCCGACTTTCGTCACACGGGTATCGGCCGAAGCTGAGGACGTGCCGCGCGGGCTCGCAAGGTCGACGGGCGTGTGCGCCGGCCGGTTGCTCGACAACGACTTCAGGAACGCGACCAGATCCTGCCGTTCGCGGTCCGACAGCTCGAGGCGGCGCGGCAGATCCGGCGAACGGGCCGCGCGGTTGACGCCACCTTTCTCGTAGTGCCGCACGACCTCGTCGAGCGTTGTCATCGAGCCGTCGTGCATATAGGGCGCGGTCCAGGTGAGCTCCCGGAGCGACGGCGTCTTGAACGCGTGATCCAACGCCGCGCGGTTGATCACCTTGCCGCGCCCGTCGGCATTCGTGGCGAGGCCGATGTCGTGGAACGCGTAATCGGTGAACGCCCAACCCGAATGACAGTTCGTGCAGCCGCCTTTGCCGACGAAGGTCTGGAAGCCGCGCTTCTCCGAATTCGACAATGCCTTGGTATCGCCGTCGAGCCAACGGTCGAAGCGCGTCATCGGCGAGACCAGCGTTCGCTGATAAGCAGCGAGTGCCTTGATGATGCTTTCCGGCGTGATTTTCTGCTGCTCCGGAAATGCCGTGGCAAATGCGGAGACGTATCCGGGGTCGGCGGCGAGCTTGGTTACGCTGATCTCGACATTCTGGCCCATTTCGTCAGGGTGCTCGAGCGGTGCCTTGGCCTGGGTCTCGAGCGACTGCGTGCGACCGTCCCAGAAGAATGCGTGCCCCCAAGCGAGATTCCAGAGCGATGGCGTGTGCATCCGCAACGGTGTCTTCGACACGCCCTTGCTCAGAGCCTGCCCGTCCGTAAACGACTGCGTTGGTTTATGGCAGGTGGCGCACGACACCGAATTGTCCGCCGAGAGCCGCACCTCGCTGAACAGGCGCCGCCCGAGATCGACACGTGCGGCGGAGGGAATATTGTCGGCGGGATAGGGGATCGTCGACGGCCGCTCGAACTTTACTTTGAGGCGCAGCCGATCGGATTCGACGGGGTCGGCGGCCAGCCAGATCCCGAGCATGGCGACGGGCAACGCTCCAAGCGCGATGACTGCTGCCGGGCGCCCTGCCGGCTTCGGCGCGGGTTGCTGCTCGTTGCGTGCCGAGCGCCGGCGCTCGGTTTCGGTCGGCAGAAACACGTTGCGCAACACATCGACAATGGCAGTGCGATAGTCTTTTGGAGTTTCGCTCATGGCCTGGGATATCGGTAAACGGAAATTACAAAGCGCGCACTGTGATGTCGGCGGCTGACCACGGACGTGGTCAGCCGATCTCGATTGCCAGGGCTAGTGGTTGTAGGCACGCTCGCCGTGGTCGACGACGTCGAGGCCCTCGTCCTCCTCGTCCTCGTGCGGCCGCAGGCCGACGAGCAGGTCGACCAGCTTGTAGAGCCTCACCGAGACGAATGCCGACCAGGCGAGCGTCACGAGTACGGCTTTCATCTGCGCCCAGAACTGGGCAACCATGTCGTAGATCGCGATGACGCCTTGTCCTGGCCGTGCCATGTAATCGATCACGCCCGTGCCGCCGAATTGCGGACTGGCGAGGAAAGCTACGGCGAGCGCGCCGAGAATGCCCGCGATACAGTGCACGCCGAACACGTCGAGCGAGTCGTCGTACTGGAATTTTTCTTTGAAGGTCGTGCTGAACCAGAAGCAGAGCCCGCCCGATGCAAAGCCGAGCACGATGCCACCGAGCGGGCCGATGTATCCCGCAGCCGGCGTGATCGCGACGAGGCCTGCCAGGATGCCGGACGCCAGGCCGAGTGGCGACGGCTTGCCGCGGCTGTACCATTCGGCGGCCAGCCACGACATTCCTGCTGCGGCCGCCGCAACGAACGTATTCACCAGCGACAGCGCGGCAGTGCCATTGGCACGCATCGCCGAGCCGGAATTGAAGCCGAGCCAACCGACCCAGAGCAGGGCAGCGCCGGTCATGGTCAGCGCCAGATTGTGCGGTGCCATCGAGTCGCGGCCGTAGCCGGCACGTTTGCCGAGGATGATTGCGCCGACCAGCCCGGAAATGCCGGCGCTGATGTGCACAGGAAAACCGCCGGCGAAATCGAGCACGCCCCACTGCCGGAAAATTCCGGCATCCGCCAGCGTAGCCGCGAGCGCGTATTCGGCCTTGAGACGTGCCTCGCCGAGTGGCGCCCGCTGCACCGCGCGGGCTGCGTCGGCAATCGCGTCAGGGCCGGCCCAATACCACGTCATATGCGCAAGCGGCATGTAGACGAAGGTCACCCATAACACCAGGAAGAGCAACGTCGCTGGAAACCGCATCCGCTCCGCGAATGCGCCCGCGATCAGGCACGGCGTGATGCACGCGAAAGTCATCTGGAATGCGATGAACGCGTATTCGGGGATGTGCACGCCGTTGCTGAACGTTGCGACAGTCGAGTCGATCGTCACGCCGCGCAGGAAGAGTTTCGAGAGCCCGCCGATGTGGCCCGCCACATTGCTCGTCGTGTAGGTCAGGCTGTAGCCGTAGATCACCCAGATGATCGAGACGATGCAGACGACGGTGAACACCTGCATCAGCATCGACAGCACGTTCTTCGTGCGGACGAGACCGCCGTAGAAGATCGCAAGGCCCGGCAGCGCCATCAACAGCACCAGGATCGTGGCAACCATCATCCAGCCGGTGTCGCCGGCGCTGATCGTGGTCTGCGCCGCGGCCGCAGGCTGGCTCGCCATCAGCATGCCGAGGGGCATAACTGCTGCGATTGCCGTGTAACGGGCGCGACGGCTTAAACTCTTCATGGTCCACGTCTCCGTCAGTCGTTCCTGAACCGTAGCGCGAGCGCGCACGCTGGTTGCGAGCCTTTGGTTCACCGATCCCAGGTCCTGCATCTCATGAATGTGCATTTTGCAATTCCTCTCTGAAACTGCCGCACCAGGTGAATTTGCCGAAGGTGATCCTGCCATTAGCCCTAACGATGGGCTGTTTGGCCGTGACCATCTTATTCGGCCGGCACGGAATTCTGTTTCTCCCGCGTCGAAGGAACGGCCCGTGCGATCCCCGCTGCTCCCGCTGCAATCCCCGCTGCGATCCCCGCTGCGATCCCCGCTGCAATTCCTGCGCCATGATTATGGTCATCTGTATTGTTTGATCGCGGATGTTCATCGGTTTGCTTTATGGCTTCGGCTTCGAGCTCGAATAGGATTGACGGCATTCCTAAGCCTTGGACCTGGCGGTAGGGACACGGACAGCCATGCCCATCCAGCATGCGGTCGGCGATTTCGCGATAGAGCTGGATGCGTCCGGGCTCCGTGGCAAATGCCGTGATCCGCAGCAGGTGGCGTTTGTCAAAGCCAGCTGCGTCAATGGTTTCGATCAGATTGACCCAAGCGCGTTCCATTTGTGCGCGCATGCCGGTCTCGAGTATGCCGTCGGGCCGGACCCCGATGATCCCCGACATGACGAGTCGCTCGGTGTTGCCGGCGTGGACCACCGAGCACGGTTCTTTTCGGCCCGGCCGGATGACATCCGGCCGGTAGAAGACTTGCAATATCACGTCGGCGCTCCTGAATACGAGGCATCGCCGGAATACCGGCGGCCAAGCAAGAAATGCATTGCGGCCATGGACACGATCTCCCTGCCTGGAGCAATCGATAGGTCGCCGCCCAGGCGTTCGGCCGGTTGTATCTTTGGCAATTGTCAGAGTTTCTGCCAGGAGACCTGCGAGGTAACCCTAATCCGGGTTTGCAGTCCCGGAATGCCACGCAGCTTTGATATCTTTGTCGATACATTTTTCGTTGAACGCTTTCTGGCGCTCACCGGCCTTTGGCACTTTGGAGATGACGGGATGGGCCGAATAACGATCGAAGCATTCGAGGATCGGACGCGCGCGGAAGGCGGCCATGCCGTTATTCTGCTGGCGGGCCTCAAGGAGGTACCGAGCCGTCCCGCGTTCCGGTTGCGGCCGGCGGCGCTGGAGCAGGACGCCGATCTGCCGTTCGCCTGGCCCGAGGGCGAATTGTTGCCGGCGACGGCCAAGGTTACGAGCCGGGGCGTCGAGATCGTCGTCGGGCCCGACATTGCGGAGAACCCGCTGCTCACGGCTGGATCGGCCGTCGAGATCATTTTCACCGATGCGAACGTGCACGGTGAATTCCTCTGGCCGACCATACAACCGATGACGCGTCCCAGACGGCGCAGCATCGTCGCCAGGTCGCCACATCGAGACGAGCGGATGGAACCGGTTCGTTCAGCCGAGCGGCCTGCACCGGGACGCAGTTTCGGAAACCTGTTTGCTCCCCAAGCCAACGCGGGGGTGCGGACGGAGGATGGGGCACGTGCCGATATCCAACGACCGCTAGCAGCCAGGAGCCAGTCATCCAACATCAGGAAGGAGCAGACGGCGATGTCCGAGAGCTTGCATGAAGCCGCTTCAACAAACGCGCCGGCTTCGGGAGGGCCCAATCCGCAGAAGCGGGAAAGCGCCGAATTCGTGACATTCTATCCGCATGCACGTGGCGGGCGACTGAACGCGGAGAAAAAGCCGCGGACCGCGGCGTCCGCCAATCTCGCAGCCGTAATGCCGACAACGCCGGGCGGAATTGCCGCTGCAATCGTCGCCGGAGTTGTTCTGGTGCAGGGCATTCTACAACTGATGTACGTCGGTCCAGTCGCCACTCCGGCGGCGTTTCCGGCTGCTTCAGTTGCCGCGATCGAGAGCGTGGCACCGTCAACCCAGACCGATCAGCTGTTCGACGCGCTGGTATCGGGCCCGACATCGCCGCGCGGAGTGAATGCGCGCGACGTCCCCGGCACACGCACGCTCGAAACAGCACAGACTCTGCTGCTCGCCCCCGATGGCACGCGTGACACCGAGGAAGGCGCGTTCTGGCTCAAACGCTATCTGCAGGGCGCACTCGGCGACGAGCGGACATTGCGGGCGCTGACGCATCTCGGTTCTGCATATGCCGAGCCGACAGGTCGTGCCCCTGACTACGCCAAGGCGCGTCTCGTCTGGGAAATGGCGGGTGCGCTCGGCGATCCCGTCGCCATGTGCCTGCTCGGCGTGGTGCACGAGAACGGGCTCGGCGTTGCCCGCGACAGGGCCAAGGCGCTGCCTTGGTATGAGCGGGCCAAGAAGGCCGGCGGCTGCCCGGACGTCGATGAATCCATTGCGCGCGCGAGGCAGTGACGACATGCGATCTTCAGGGACGCTGATCAATCTCGCGGCCGCAGCTGCGCTGGCCTTTGCGGCCGGCTCACTCTGGCATGCCTACAAGGTCCGCTTCGGAGACGAAACGGAGCACGCCGCATCGGCGGAGTCAGTCCCGGCCGAGCCAAGCGCCGCCCCTGCTGGCGTTGAGCCCGAGCAGCAGGCAGAAGCGGGGGCGTCGGTGCCGCCGCCAGTTCCAAGTTCAGCAACTGACAGCGATGCACCTGCCACAACACCTGCCGCGAGAGAGGCTGCTCCGGAGGCGGTTGTGCCTGCAGCGCCCGCGCCGGTGGCACTTGCTCCGGTCATCGAGACCGCAAAAGCTGCTTCCACGCCAACGCCAAGTCCAGCGCGGGTCTCCCTGCGTGATCCGCGTGAGATCCCAGCAGCAGTTCCGGCAGCGACAGCGGAAACCCCGGCACGCTCGACGCCACCCGCACTTGCGGCCGGCGCACGGGCGGGCGATCGGCCCGCGCCTGTGCTACCTGCATTGTCCGACCGGCGCTCGCTGACCGAGCGAAGCCCCGCCACCTCACCAGTGCGCGCCATCGATACTGCGAACCGGCCCACCGCGTCTGCGTTGCGCGATGCGCGCCAGATCGTTGCTCTGCAAATGCCGGCCATGCGCAGCGCGGGCGGCAGTGCGCCGGAGCCGGTAGCACCCCAAGCGCCAGCTTTGTCCGAGGCCCAGTCCACGACCGCGATCTCGACGGCGCCGTCGCCAGTTGCTCCCTGTGGTCCCCATCGCATCGCGACCGAAGCCCGCGACGGCGGCATGATGCGCGTCGAGATCACGTCCGCGTGTCGCATCAATCAGGATGTGCAACTCGCCTATGGCGGTGTCGTCCAGGTCCGCCGCCTCGACCGGGCCGGCCGGCTCGATTTTCTGCTCGACTGTTTTGCGGGGGCAACGAACGAGTTACTCGTGACGTTTGCCGACGGTCAGCAAGAGCAGCGGCCGGTGGTCGCCAAGGATCTCGAAAAACTCTCAAAGGTTGCCGTGATCTGGAGCGCACCGGTCAATCTCGACCTGCACGCTTTCGAGTATTCGGCCGGTTTCGGCAAGGCCGGGCATGTCTGGGAGCGGGCGGCATCGACGCTCGTGTCCGCGCGCGAGATTGCAGCCGGCGGGCGCCGTGGACGTGGCTTTCTCAGCACCAGCGATGATGGTCGCAGTCTTGGCGACAAGCTCGAGGTCTACACCTTCCTGCATCATGATGAGCAGGCATCGGGCGTTGTCGCGATGGGCCTCGACTATGAGACGCGCGGCGAGAACCCGGCCGGCATGACATGTGGCAACGGCGCTTTTGCCGAAGTTCGCTACCAGGTCGCAACGCTCGGGCGGCGCGGCCAGACCGGGCGCGAGACCGGCATCCTGCTGTCGGCGCCGTGTGGGACCAAGATCGGGTCGCAGGCGCGCTTCGATCCGTTCCTGTTGCCCGCGGTGCGCGTGCAGAAGTGACCTGCAGTC
Source organism: Hyphomicrobiales bacterium (assembly GCA_031367895.1). GTDB lineage: Bacteria > Pseudomonadota > Alphaproteobacteria > Rhizobiales > Hyphomicrobiaceae. The sequence continues at coordinate 42,930 of JANLQP010000093.1, read as the reverse complement.
CGGCATCGGCATTCGACGAAAGCGATCGTCCATGATTTTGAACACGAAGCGTGCGGCTGTTGCTGTTTTGACGGTCGCGGTCTCCGCACTCGCCAGCGTTACCGGCGGCGTTACCGGCGGCGCAGCATCCGAGATCGTGCTTCGCCTGAAGGAGGGCGGCTTCGAGATCGCGGGGAAGCTCGCGGCGTTCGACGGGCGAATCTATCGCATTGAAACGGATGCCTATGGCACGCTTGATCTCGAAGCGGCGCGTTTCGATTGCACGGGCAGTGACTGCGGCAACCGGGTGGCGATAACGGCTGCGGCACAAATCCCACTGACTCAGGGCTCGGAAAAGCCCGCCAGCGCTGAAAAGGCACAACGCTTCGCGATCCACGGCTCCAATACGATCGGCTCCGGGTTGATGCCGACTCTGATCCGCGCTTATGCGGCGAAGCTCGAGGCGGACGTCACGCAAATTGCCGGGACCGATCCGTTGTCCCTCGCTTACAGGTTGCGCGGCGCTGGTGGCACCGAGATCGTAACAATCGAGTTGCAGCGCCGCGGCTCCGCGTCGGCGTTTCCGGCGCTCGCCAACGGTGCTGCTCTGATCGGCATGGCGGACCGGCGCATTCTGGCGCCGGAATTTGCCGCACTCGCAGCTGCTTTCCCGCAGATCCGCCCGACCCAGCATGAGCATGTTCTCGGCCTTGATGGGATCGCAGTGATTGTCGCGCAGGAAAACGCCGTGGCCTCGTTGAGCATGGCTACCTTGGCCCGGATCTTTGCCGGCGAGATCAAGGACTGGTCCGAGCTCGGTTTGCCAAAGGCGCCAATCACCGTGCTGACGCTTGACCAAAACACAGGCACCTCCGGCATTTTCGACAATCTCGTGCTCAAGCCGCGCGGCCTGAAGGTGTCGCCGGCTGCACGCCAGATCCTGGCGAACGGCGATCTGGCCGACGAGATCGCGCGCGACCCGCATGCCATCGGCTTCACGGCAATGGCGTTCGTCGGCAACACCCGGAGCGTCGACGTCGAGACGACGTGCGGGCTGCCGGCCAGTCCAACGCCGTTTGCCCTGAAGACCGGCGAATACCCGCTCGCCAGACAGCTGTATCTGTATACGGCGGCGGCGCTCGAACAGCCGATGGCGCGAGGGTTTCTGCAATTCGCACTTTCGTCCGAGGCGCAGACATCGGTCACGGCCAGTCAATTCGTCGATCAGTCGTTCGACACGGCGGACGAGAAGGCGCGCGCGGCGCGCATGGCTTTTGCAGCCAGACAACCGATCGCCGTGCTCGACGCAGTCCAATTGCGGCGGCTCCTTGCCGAAACCGAAGGCGCACGCCGGTTGTCGGCAACGTTCCGGTTCGCGCCCGCCTCGGCTGAGCTCGATGCCAAATCACGTCAGGATCTGATGCGCCTCAGTCAGCATCTGCAGAGCCAACAGATGCGTGCCAAATCGGTAATGCTGCTCGGCTTCACCGATCCGATCGGCGGCATTCCTCAGAATACGGCACTCTCTCTCGGCCGTGCCACCCAGGTGCGTGCCGCATTGCTTGCGGCATCGGGCGGCGCGCTCAATCCGCAAACGATTGCCGCGCGCGGTTTCGGCGCCTTGGCCCCGGTCGCCTGCAGCGATACCCCGCACGGGCTTTATCTCAACCGGCGTGTCGAGGTCTGGGTGCGTGATTGAGGCGCGTCGGTAACGACGACCGTAGCGCCGCGTTCACGCCTGTGACGAATGATGCGCTCCGGCCGGCTGCGGCGGCATTGGCCCTCAGGCCGCGCCGGTTTTCGCCCGGTGGCGGATGGCTGCCAGCAGCGCCGCGGCGCCGATCAACGTGAGCACGGAGAAGGCGCCGAAAGTCGCGGTGTAGCTACCGATGGAACGGTAGAGCAGCGCAAACGCTGCTGGCCCCATCATGACGCCGACGTAGGTAAAAACCAGCACGCCGCCGGTCGCAAGGCCGACGTTCGCTTGGCCGGCCGTACGCGCGATCTCGGCCATCCAGAGCCCGTTCCAGCCGACGAGGCAGAAGCCGAATGCCAGCAGCAACGCGGAGAGCAGCGGCACCGGCCAGGCAGGACCCGCAAAGGCGACGCAGAGCCCCAGCACGGACGACGCGACGCCGATCACCAGCAGCACCCAGAGGCCGTTGCCGATCCGGTCGGCGAGTACGCTCCAGGCAATGCGGCCGGTGACGCCGCCGATCTGCATCAAGGTCGCGAGCCCGCCGGCAGCAACCAGCGACCAGCCGAAGTCCTGCACCAGCATGCTGATCAGGAACGTGAACAGGCAGAACTGGAACGAGGCATACGCCAACCCCATGATTGCGAGCGGGCGCAGCACGGGATGCGCGACGACCAGGCGAACGCCCTGCAACAGGCTGCCGCCAAGCCGCGCTGCCGGATCGCGATCGGCGTCGAGGCGTGGACGCGCTAATGCCAGTGGAATTGCCAGCGTGACCAGCATTGCCACGCTGACGACCAGCGCCATGCGCCAACCGGAGCGCTCAGAGAGCGAGGGGAGCATCAGCGCAGCCAGAATGGCGCCGAGCGGCACGCCGGTCTGCTTCAGGGCGAAGATCAGGTTCTGATGCTGACGCGGCGCGAACCGCAACAGCAGGTGCGAGGCGGCCGGGTTGATGATGCCGTAGGCACAACCGAGCGACAGCGAGCCGACGACTGCCAGCACCAGTGAACCCGTGGCGATGCCGAGCAGCCCGAGCCCGCTGAAACCGAGCGCCACGAGGCTGACGAGCGCGGCGCCATAGCGGCGAACCAGCAAGCCGGCCACGCTCGAAGTACTGGCGGCCGAGAAATAGATGACACTGATCTGGTAGCCGACGGCCTCCGGCCCGACGCCGAAGTCCGGCGCTGCGCGAATCGCGAGTGTCGGCAAGGCGAGAACGGTGAAGGTGACAAGCGCCTGCACGCCGGTTACCAAGCCAACCAGGGCCGGCAAACCGATGCCGGGAACGACTTTCGGCGGTTGCTCGGACGTGGGCGGCATCGCGACCGCTGGCGCCTGATCTACGTTCGCCAAATTCGTGACCCCGACCGCACCATCGTATATATATGTCCGGACAAGGAAATAGCTTATTGAAAGTCTGGTAGCCAGTGCGGGCAGCGCCCGGCTGCCATGCAACCGAGCAGCACAATCCGAAGGGCAAACCTACCATGAGTGCCAAGCCGAGCACGACCATGCTTAAAACCACCGCCAAGATCGACGCCGCGAACGTCGCGGGCAATGCCGCCGGCACCGGACCCGCCGCACCGATCACGGCCGAGTTGGCGCGCTTCGCGGCGCGGACGGCGCACACCGACATTCCCGCCAGCATCCGCGTCCGCGCAGTGCATCACATGTTGGATGCCGCGGGAATCGCGGTGGCCGCGTCGCGTTACGACCATGCGCACCGCGTGCTCACCGCCATGCGCGGCCTCGGCGGCGACGGCAAGGTGCCCGTTTTCGGATTCCCGGCGCGCCTGTCGCCCCGCGACGCGGCGATTTTGAACGGCTATCTCTGCCACGGCCTCGACTACGACGACACGCACGTGGCGGGCATAATCCACCCGACGGCGAGTGTTCTGCCGGCGGTGCTGTCGACGGCGGCGCATGTCGGCGCCACGGGCCAAGCCATGGTGACGGCGTTCGTCATCGGCGTCGAAACGGCGGCCCGCATCGCATCGGTGGCGAAAAGCGGCTTCCATCAGGTGGGCTTCCATCCGACAGGCCTGATCGGCGTGTTCGGTTGCGCGCTCGCAGCCGGCCGGCTGATGGGTCTCACTGAGAAGCAGTTGGCGATGGCGCAAGGTATCGCTGTGTCGATGGCGTCGGGCAGCCTCGAATTCGTCGAGGACGGTGCCTGGAACAAGCGTCTGCATCCGGGTTGGGCGGCTCAGGCCGGCATGACGGCCGCTGCGCTGGCACGCGAAGGTTTCGTCGGCGCGACGAAGCCCTACGATGGCCGTTTCGGCCTCTACAACGCATATCTGGGCAGCTACCGCGAGCAAGCGGACCTGTCGCTTGCGACCGCCGGCCTCGGCCAAGTGTGGGAGTTGTCGCAGACCGCGATCAAGCCCTACCCGGCCTGTCATTTCACGCATGCCTGCATCGACGCCGCATTGGCGATCCGGGCAAAGGGTATTGACCTACAACGCATCACGGCGATCGAAACGCGCGTTCCCTCTGGAACGTTCAAGGTGATCTGCGAGCCGGTTGCGAACAAGCTGAAGCCGGCCAACAGCTACGATGCGCAGTTCTCCGTGCAATGGCTGACCGCGGCGGCGCTGGTGCGGGGCAGGCTCGGCCTTGCCGAGCTCGAGCCGGCGGAGATCACGGACCCCGAGATCATGGCCTTGACACAAAAAGTCACGTACAGCACCTATGAGGACAGCCCGTTCCCGAAGGCCTACTCGGGCGAGGTGGTGGTGACGCTCGACGATGGGCGCACGGTGTCGCACCGCGAGCACATCAATCGCGGTGCCGCAGAGCGGCCCCTTACAAATGCCGAGATCGTCGCCAAGTTCCGTGGCAACGCTGCAACGGCATTCAACGACGATGTCTCGGCGCGCATGGAGGCGGCGATGCTTGGCCTGGATGCGGCGCCGCTTGCGGCCGAGGCACTTGCCGCATGGTCGCCGAACGCCATCTGAACTGACGGACACGAAACCGGACTTGAAAGACGCCTATGACTGATGCCGTCGATTCCGCAGCCGCGCAACCGCTCTACATCCAGCTCGCGCAAATGCTGGGCGAGCGCATCGCGATCGGAACCTATGCCGTGGGCGAGTTGCTCCCGACCGAGGCCGAGCTGACCGATGCTTACGGCGTGTCGCGCTACACGGTGCGGCAGGCCATTCAGCATTTGCGCCAGCAAGGCCTCGTCTCGGCGCGCAAGGGCGTCGGCACCCGGGTTGAAGCGCGCAACACGGACCAGAGCTACTCGCACTCGATCCAGTCGCTGTCCGAACTGTTGCAGCTGGCGCAGGAGACTAGGTTCGATCTCAAGGGCCACGAGGAGATCGAGGCCCGCGGCACGCTCGCCGAAGCCCTTGGCTGCCGTCCGCGCAAGCGCTGGGTGCGCATCGACGGCATTCGGCGCGCCGCCGAGGGCGAGCCGCCGATTTGCCATTCCGAGGTTTATCTGGACGCCGCCTACAAGGATATCGCCACCGATCAGAGTTCGCTCAGGACCGCCATCTGGTCGCTGATCGAAACCCGCTATGGCGAAACCGTGATCGAGGTCTCACAGCAGATCGAGGCGTCGATTCTCGATGCCGCGCAGGCTGCCGATCTAGAGACCAAGCCCGGCTCGCCAGCATTGAAGTTCACGCGGCGCTACTACGTGACCGGCAGGCGGCTGGTCGAGATGTCGATCAACCTACATCCAGCCGACCGCTTTTCGTACCACATGAACCTCACACGCGACACGGCGAGCAAATAGAGCAGCGTGCAATCCGTTGCCCTCGATTGAAAGGCACGAATGACAGACCATCCGCAATCCCGTCGGGCGATTGGCCTTTCCGGCCGTTGCCCGAAGTGCGGCGAGGGCCAGTTGTTCCAGGGGCCGTTCACCCTATCCGTCAGATCGGCTTGCGATCGTTGCGGTCTAGACTACACTTTCGCGGATGCTGGGGATGGACCGGCAATCTTCGCCATCTTCATCCTGGGTGTGCTGATGCTCGGTGGCGCACTGATCGCCGAGTTCAAATTCGGTTTGCCGGCTTGGGCACATGTGCTGCTCTGGGGCTTGCTGACTCCGGTGGCGGCCGTCGTGCTTCTGCGCACGCTTAAGTCCAAGCTGATCGGCCTGCAATGGAAGCACACAGCCGGTGAAGGCCGCATCGACCGGGGTTGAGGCTCTTGTTCTTGTCGCTTCGGATGCCCACGTCGCGGCGAAGCAAGCCTGCGGCGTGACGTGGCAATCCGAAGGGCCGAGAAATATGAGGCAACAATTATGACGACCGAAGGCGTCCGCGGCGATCTCACGGTCCTCACGCTGAGCGTCGCGCTGGCGTTCGTGATTCTGTTCGGGCTTGGCACCTGGCAACTCGATCGCAAGGCCAAGAAGGAAGTATTGATCGAGCAGATTCAGTCGCGAGCGACCGCCGAGCCGATCATCCTCGATGGCGCGGTCACGCTGTTTCAGTCTGGCCAGGACCTCGAGTATACGCCGGTGCGGGCGCGCGGCCGCTTCCTGCATGAGAAAGAGATGTTCTATTACGCCTCCGGACCGACCGGTCCGGGCTATCACGTCTATACGCCGCTCGTTGGGCCGTCCGGCGTCGTGCTGATCGTCAATCGCGGCTTTATCCCGGACAGCGAGCGAAAGATCCCTCGCGCGGCCAAAACCGAGAACGCGACGGCCGAGGTCATCGGCCTCCTGCGGCGCCCGGGAACCACGGCGATGTTCACGCCGGCAAATGATCCCGCGCGCAACATGTGGTACTGGCGTGATCTGGAAGGCATGGCAAATCAATTACTTGGCTCATTTCCGGGCAACCGCAAGCAGGTGCTGCCGTTCTTCATCGACGCCATTTCGGCGCCACCCGGAACCAAGCCCGCGCCCGGCGAACCACGTGGCGGCGTTACCCGGCTGGAGCTGCCCAACCGGCATCTCGAATACGCGATCACCTGGTACGGCCTCGCAGCGACACTGATCGGTGTTTACATCGCCTTCATCCGCAGTCACCGACAGACGGTCAGAGAACGCAACATCCTCGGCGCGTCGCGACGACGCAGTTGGGGAAAGACGTGACCAACACCGTCGGTTGCCTTGTGGCTGCCAAGCTTCGGCTTTAATTTGATCCCTCGGCTCGAGGTGGAAGGATTGCTTCCGCCAGCCTGAGGGAAGGCCTCCTGCGCCGTGAAATACGTGAGCACCCGGGGTTCGGCCCCGGTCCTCGGTTTCGAAGATGTATTGCTGACCGGGCTTGCTCGCGATGGCGGCCTCTATATGCCCCAAACGTGGCCCTTGCTGCGCGCCGAAGAGATCGCCGCGATGGCCGGGCAATCCTATGAGGCGACGGCGCTCACTGTCATGCGCCCGTTCGTCGGCGGCGAAATCAGCGACAATGATCTGGGCCAGATGCTGGCTGATGCCTATAAAGGCTTTGCCCATCGCGCGATCGCACCGCTGGTGCAGATCGGACCGTCAGATTGGATTCTCGAGCTATTCCATGGGCCTACGCTGGCGTTCAAGGATCTTGCCATGCAGGTCCTGGCGCGCATGATGGACCGCGCGTTGACCCGCCGCGGGGCTGCTGCAACTATCGTCGGCGCGACCTCGGGTGACACCGGTGGCGCCGCGATCGAGGCGTTCCGCGGCCGCGACGCTATCGACACCTTCATCCTGTTTCCGAATGGCCGAGTCAGCGATGTCCAGCGCCGGCAGATGACGACGCCGACCGAGACGAACGTGCATGCCATCGCCATCGATGGCACCTTCGACGACTGCCAGGCGCTGGTGAAGGCGATGTTCAACGATCTGGCGCTGCGTGACCGATTGCAGTTGGCCGGCGTCAATTCCATCAACTGGGCGCGCATCTTGGCGCAGATCGTCTATTACTTCACCTCGGGCGTGGCGCTGGGCGCTCCCGACCGTCCGATCAGTTTCACCGTGCCGACGGGCAACTTCGGTGATGTGTTCGCGGGCTTTGCCGCCATGAGCATGGGGCTTCCTGTCGAGCGGCTGGTCATCGCCACCAACGTCAACGACATCCTGGTGCGCACGCTGGAAACCGGGCGCTATGCGGCGACGGGGGTCACGTCGACACAAAGCCCGAGCATGGACATCGAGATCTCGTCGAACTTCGAACGTCTGCTTTACGAACTTGCCGATCGCGACGCCGAACGGGTTGCAGTTCACATGGAAAGCCTGAAGTCCCAGAAAAGCTTCGCGCTCGATCGCGCGGAGCATGCGTATTTCCGGCAGATTTTCCAAGCTGCCCGCACCGACGAGGATGAAACCATGGCCGAGATCCGCCGCCTCGAAGCGGAGACCGGCTATCTCGCCGACCCGCATACAGCTGTCGGCACCGCCGCCGCCCGCAAGATAGAACGCGACCCGAAGGTGCCCATGGTGATACTGGCGACCGCCCATCCGGCCAAGTTTCCCGCCGCGGTGGCGAAGGCCGTCGGTTCCCCGCCACCGGAACCGCCGATCGTGGCGCAACAGCGTAAGCTCCCCGAACGCGTCACCGTTCTGCCCAACGACTTTGCTGCTGTGTCGGCGTTCATCAGCGGCCATGCGCGCGCTGCGGGGAGGGCATCATGAGTACCACGGTCTCACGGCTTGCGAACGGCCTGCGCGTCGCCTCGCATCGGATGCCGCATCTGGGCACCGTCGCGCTCGGCCTCTGGGTCGCGTCCGGCGCCCGGCATGAGACACCCGAACAGACGGGCATCTCGCATTTCCTCGAGCACATGGCTTTCAAGGGCACGGGACGGCGGACGGCTGCCGAGATCGCGGAAGAAATCGAACAGGTCGGCGGCGAGCTCAATGCCGCCACCAGCCTCGATGCCACCTGCTACTACGCCCGCGTGCTGAAGGACGACGTCGGCGTCGCCATCGATATCCTGGCCGACATCGTCCAGAACCCGCGCTATTCCGAGGAGGATCTGGCGCGCGAGCGCGACGTGATCCTGCAGGAGATCGCCGGCACCCGCGATAGCCCGGACGACATCGTTTACGATCTCATCCAGGACGCAGCATTCACGGACCAGCCGCTCGGACGTCCGATCCTCGGCACCGTCGAGAGTGTCAGCAGCATCACTACCGCGGATCTCCGCGCCTTTCTTTCCAGCCGCTATCGCGCCGATCAGATGGTTCTGTCAGCCGCCGGCAACATCGAGCACGGCACCCTCGTGCGTCACGCCGAGGCCCTGTTCCAGGGGCTCAATACCGGAAGCGCGTCGGCAGCCACGCCGGCGCACTACGTCGGTGGGTCCAGGCTCTCGGACAAGACATTCGAGCAGGCGCATGTGGTGCTCGGCTTCGAGGGCATCTCGTTCCGTGATCCGGCGTTCTACCCGGCGCAGGTTTTTTCCGGCCTCTTCGGCGGCGGCATGTCTTCCCGCCTGTTCCAGGAGATCCGCGAGAAACGCGGCCTTTGCTACTCGATCTACTCATCGGCCTGGGGCCTCGGCGATACCGGCCTCCTCTCGGTGCATGCCGCAACCGGCCCGGAAATGATCGACGAACTGGTCGATGTCGTGCGCCACGAGCTGTTGGTGGCAGCGAACGATCTGGCTTCGGAGCGCGAGCTGCAACGCTCGAAGGCGCAGTTGAAGACCGGCCTTCTGATGAGCCTCGAAAGCTCGGTCGGTCGGGCGGAGCAGATGGCACGCCAGATCCTGGCGTTCGATCGCCTGATGCCGGCTGAGGAATTGCTCGAGCGCGTCGAAGAGGTGACGCGCGAAAACGTACGCGAGACGGTGCAGAAGCTGGTCAACGGCACCAAGCCCAGCATTGCACTGGTGGGCGCGGGCCGCAAAGCGACCAAGGTCGCGGCGCGGGCCATGGAGCGGATGGGGGGCTGAGACGAACGGCTCGGGCACTCGACAACGGGAGGCGGTTTCGGCCGCAGGGCACTGAGTGGCATTCATTCGGCCATCGCTGATGCAGGATACGTCCCTTGTGCTCAAGGCAGGGGCTGTGCTGCTGCGTCCGCCGCAGATGGGCGATTTCTTTGCTTGGAGCGACTTGCGCGAGGCGAGCCGCTCCCATCTGACGCCCTACGAGCCGCAGTGGACGCTGGACGAGCTGTCGAAATCCGCGTTCCGCGAGCGCCTGAAACGCTACCAGCGTGACGTCAAGGAAGACCTGGGCTATGCGTTCTTCATCTTTGGCGGACCTGGACGCGGGCTCGTCGGCGGTATCACGCTCTCGAATGTACGCCGCGGCGTCTCGCAGGCAGCAGCTGTCGGCTACTGGATCGGCAAGCCGCATGTCCGGCAGGGCTTTGCCTCCGCGGCGCTGGCAGCCGTAACCGTTTTTGCGTTCGAGGAAATCCGCCTGCATCGCCTCGAAGCCGCGTGCATGTCCGGCAATACAGCGTCGATGCGCACCCTGGAGCGCCGCGGGTTCAGCCACGAGGGACTGGCGCGCCGGTATCTCAAGATCAACGGCGTCTGGGAGGATCACGTCCTCTACGGCCTGCCGCGCGAAGATTGGGCGGAGGCGCGGCCCCTATGAAGCATCTGCAACCGACGAAATTTCTGCAACGTCGCTCGGCAACCGTGCTGAGCAGCATCGTGCTGTCGTGTCTCCTGTTGCTGCTGCTCGGCGCAACGGACGCCGTCGCGCTGAAGCCGGTTGCCGTCACTGGTGACCTCGATCGACTGGAAATCACCAATCTCGGCGACGTCTATGACGGCCGCGGCGACAGCCTCCAGCTCGAAACCGCGCCCGGCCCCGATGGTGCAGCCGGCCGTATGAGCGTGCGCGCCTCGACACTCGGCACCAACCCGAACTGGCTGGCGTTCGCGTTGAGCAACGCAACCGACAAGACGATTGAGCTGTGGCTGACGGCCGACCGGTACAATGCCATCGGCTCGGGCGTCATCCTGCCCGACCTCGATGCCCGCCGTGTCGCGGCCGTGTCCAACTCCTCGGGTTTTGCTCCTGAGCGCATCAAAAGCGACCGCGCCGACATCTTCCGCCTGACGATCGAGCGCGGCCAGACAATCACCTATGTCGCGGAGCTCACATCCGACCGGTTCGCGCGCGTCTATCTCTGGAAGCCGCTCGACTTCGAGCAGAAGCAACGTGACCGGCAGCTCTTCAACGGCATCATGCTCGGCATTGCCGGCCTGCTCGCGGTGTTCCTGACGGCTGTCTTCGCGGCCAACCATAAGGCGATCTTCCCGAGTGCGGCACTCGTCGCTTGGGCCGCATTGGCGCTGCTCTGCGTCGACTTCGGCTTCTGGCACAAGCTGTTCCAGATGAAGCCCGAGGACAACGCACAATACCGCGCGGCAACCGAGGCGGCACTGGCGGCAAGCCTCGTCATTTTCATGTTCGCGTTCCTGCGCGTGAATCTATGGAACGGTTTTGCGCGCCTGCTCTTCCTGGTCTGGATCGCCGGCCAGCTCGCGGTCGTCGTCGTCGCCGTTCTCGATCCGCGGCTCGCTGCAACCATCGCACGCCTGTCGATGCCGGTGATCGGAACCCTCGGTACCGTCGTCATGCTCTATCTGGCGGCCCGTGGCCTCGACCGCGCGCTGGCCCTGATTCCGACGTGGATCATGTTCCTGGTCTGGCAATTCGGTGCCGCAACGACCTTGACGGGTAAGCTCTCCGGCGAGTTCGTCGTGACGGGCCTCGTCGCCGGCCTCGTCCTGATCGTGGTGCTGATCGGCTTTACCGTCACGCAATTCGCGTTCCGCTCCGGCGAGCCGATTTACGGAGCCAACTCCAGCCAGCAGCAATTGCGGCTGGCTGCAATCGACCGTGCTGGCGTCGCAGTCTGGGAATGGAGCGCCCGGCGCGACGAGATCCGCTTCGACGCGGAGGTAGAGGCGGCGCTTGGCCTCGGCGCCGGCGAACTGCCGACCAAGGTCGACGACTTCGTCGGTTACCTGCACCCGACCGACAAGGAGCGCCTGCTGCTCGGCCTTTCCGGCATCAAGGAGCGGGCAGGCGGCGTCATTCACCAGGAGCTGCGGCTGCGCCACGCCGACAGCTCATTCCGCTGGTTCGAGCTCGAAGGCGCGACAATCGCGACGACCGACCACCGCCAGCTGCGCTGTGTCGGTCTCGCTCGCGATATCACCGACGAGAAGCGCTCGCAGGAACGCATGATGCACGACGCCGTGCACGACAGCCTCACGGGCCTTCCGAACCGCGGTCTCTTCTTCGACCGCCTCGGCACCGCGATCGGCCGCGCCAAGACGGAGCAGCACGACAAGCCCACCGTCTTCTTCTTCGACATCGACAAGTTCCGCAGCATCAACAGCTCGTTCGGGCTGATCGTCGGCGACAGCATCCTGCTGACGGTGGCGCGACGCCTCGCACGCAACCTGCAGCCGAACGATACGCTGGCGCGCATCAGCGGAGACCAGTTCGCGCTGCTGACCACGGTGCCGCACGATCCGCAGGAGCTTGCCGTCCTCGCCGAGCGGCTTCGCCTGGCCCTGCGTTCGCCGATCCGCATGGCGGGTCAGGAGATCATCATCACCGGTTCGATCGGCGTCGCCCTCTTCGACGGCACGCAGGCCGACGGCCGCGAGCTCGTTCGTGAAGCCGAGACCGCCATGTTCCGCGCCAAGCGGGCTGGCTCCGACCGGATCGAGATCTTCCGCGCCGAGATGCGCGGCGAGAAGGATGCGCGCATTGCCATCGAAAGCGATCTGCGCCGCGCCATCGATACCGGTCAGCTGACGCTACTCTATCAGCCGATCGTCGCGCTTTCGAATGAGGAACTGGTCGGCTTCGAGGCGCTGGTGCGCTGGCAGCATCCGAAGCTCGGCATGCTGTCGCCCGCCGATTTCGTGCCGGTAGCGGAAGAGACCGATCTCATCGTCCAGCTCGGTTCCTACGTACTCACCCGCGCCGTCGCCGACATCGCCCGCTGGCAGAAGGAGTTGCCGCGTCCCGGCCAGCCACTGTTTGTCAGTGTCAACATTTCGAGCCGGCAGTTGATCAAGCCCGACCTCGTGCAGGAGATTCGCCATCTTGTCGGCAGCGCCGCCATCCAGAGCGATACGGTGCGCCTCGAGATCACCGAATCGCTGGTGATGGAGAACCCCGAGCAGGCGACGCATATCCTGGACCTGCTGAAGGAAGCCGGCGTGCATCTGGCGCTCGATGATTTCGGCACCGGTTACTCCTCGCTCGCCTACCTCAACCGGTTCCCCTTCGATACCATCAAGATCGACCGCGCGCTGGTGCAATCGAGCGGTGAAGGCGACAACACCGCGATCATCGTCCGTTCGATCGTGGCGCTGGCGCACGAGCTCGGCAAGAAAATCGTCGCCGAAGGCATCGAGACGCCGGAAGATGCAGCGTTCCTGCGTTCGATCGGCGCACAATACGCCCAGGGCTTCCATTACGGCGAGCCGATGTCGGTCGGTGACGTCAGCCGGCTGTTGAAACTGATCCGCAAGGCTGACCGGCGCATGCGCCGCCGTGGCCTCGTGCACGGTGCCGAGAAGAGGCGTCCGATCGAGACCGTTTCGCCTGAAGCAGCGATCGCAGCGACAGCTGCTACAGCGGTAGCGCCGGTGGGCGCGAAGGTCGTGCCGTTGCAGCGCCCTGCGCCGGCAAGTGCAGCGTCCGCGCCAACCGCTGCTGCATCTGCCGCAAACCGTGTACCGAGTGCAGCAGCAGCATTCGTGCGGCCCTTGCAATCGGCGGCGCAGGATACCCGCGCCAATCCACCGACCGTGCCGACGTCTCCGATCCTGCCGCAGCCGGCGCAAGTTCCGGCCTACCAGCCGCCGGTCAACGCAACTGCGCGCGCCAGAATGCCGCCAGCCACGCATCCCGATCATTTGCTGCAGAATCTGGCGCGGAAAGTTCAGGCCGCGGTGCAGGCCAGTCCGGCGTCAGGGTCGTCGTCGGCACCTGCTGCCGGCAATGACCGCACGCAGCCGACGCAAGCTGCGGTGCGGGTGACGGCAGCAGGTGCCGTTACGCCGCCTCCGGTTGTCGCAGTCGCGCCTCCGATCGTCGAGCCTGCCGCAGCTGCGGCTCAGACACCCGAACCGGCCACGCCATCGGCGCTACCTGTTGCGCGCCGGCCGGTTCGCCGCGCCAATCTCGACGCGCTTCCCCCCGGCATTGCCGCGCGGCTCGCCAAGCTCGCGGGAAACAAAGCAGCGACTGCTGCGGCCGCGCCGGACGCGCGTGCCAACGCCGAAGCTCTAAGTTCTGGACCGGATAAGACCGCGGCCGAGTAAGCTCCTCTTTCGATCACGGGGGTCACGGGCGGATGTACGCGTATCCCTTCGCCTGCAGCTCCATGAGACGTACGACGCCCGACGCCTGTACCTTCGCTTCCGAGATCAGCGTCACCGCCTTGCCTTCCTGCTTGCTCTGGCTCACCTGCGTGTTGCCGCACGCAATGAACGTGATGTTTGGCTCAGCCAGCGACATCTCAGCGATGCGCACTTTCACTGGGCTCGTATCGATGCGCAGCATGTGCAGGCCGGGTCCGTAGGCGACGATCTCGATCAGAACCTTCTCACCTTTGGCCTTGTAGTGGTCGAGCACGTTCTGCGCATTGTTGAGCGCGAGGTTCATCGCCTCCGGCCGGTTCTCGGTGATCTGGATCGCGACCTTGTGCGCAACCCCGGTCGCCTTCGTCTCCGCCGGAGCGGGCGTCGCCGGTGTTTGTGCATCCGCCGCGCCTGAAAGCAATGGCAGCAGCAATGCGGTTGCGGTCAGGGCGAGTGCAGTTCTGAAAGTCATACGATGCGATCTCCCGGCGGCTCGGATCGGGCAAACCTATCGAAGCCCCGGCCGCCACTCAACGCCTGTCTCGGGCTTGCGCATCCCAGAAATCGGGGCCTGCGTCGAGTGCTGCCTTGCGGCAGTCGCCGGCACAGCCGATCCAGGTGCCGTTCGGCATGCGCACTTCCTCGAAGCGGTTGTTGGCTATCTTGACGACACGGGTCTCGAGTGCCATCGGCGGGCCGGGTCGCAAAGTGCTGACAACGCGGATGCTCGACGTCGATACGATCTCGCGCGGATATTGCTGCTGGTACCAGAGCGCGAATCCCAGCACGGCGATGATCAGGCCACCAACGATCCACGCGCCATATCTGGCCATGCCCCATCTCCTGGCAAGCAGTCTCCTATCGCATCAGCGCCGACCGAACAGGCGTTCAATGTCGGCGCGCTGCAACTCCACGTATGTCGGGCGACCATGATTGCATTGTCCGGCGAGCGGTGTCGCCTCCATTTCGCGCAGCAGCGCGTTCATCTCCTGGGGTGTCAGGCGGCGGCCGGCGCGCACGCTGCCGTGGCAGGCCATCGAGGCGCAGACCGCCTCCAACCGATCGCGCAGTGGTTTGGTGCCACCCTCGGCGAGCACGCTGCCGAGCAGATCGCGAACGAGGCCTTTGACGTCGGTGTCGCCGAGCAAGGCCGGCACCTCCCGCACGGCGACGGCGCCAGGACCGAACGTTTCGATGACGAGCCCGAGTTCGGCGAGTTCATGCGAGCAATCCGCCAGCAATGCGGCTTCGTCCGCCTCCATCTCGATAATCTCGGGGATCAGCAGGCCCTGCCGCGTCACGCCGCCGTGGCTGAGCATCGTCTTCATGCGCTCGTAGACAAGGCGCTCGTGCGCGGCGTGCTGGTCGACGATGACGACGGAATTCTCTGTCTCCGCGACGATATATGTCTCGTGCAACTGCGCACGTGCGGCACCAAGCGGGCGCGCTCGCAACGACTGCGGCGTTGCCTCCGCCGGCACCTCGGACATCGCCGAGGTGTCGGCGCTCGGCTCACCGAAGCCCGCGAACGGCGCCTGCATCGCTTCGGCGAAACCGGCGGAGTAGGGCCGCGCCGCCGTCGTTGGGCGCCACGGCTGCGACACCCCGAAACCAGCGCCGACATTGGCCGCCGCCGCACCGTTACTCGTGTCCGCTGTCCGCGCCAGCGTTTCCAAAGTCCGCGCACCACCGGCCGAACTCGCGCGATGGCCCGCGTTCTCCAGCGTCGCGCGCAAACCTCCGATGATCAGCGCGCGCACCGCGCCGGCGTCGCGGAAACGCACCTCCGCCTTGGTCGGGTGCACGTTGACGTCGACCTCGCGCGGATCGAGCGTGAAGAACAACGCGACGAGCGGATGCCGCCCCTTCGGCACGAGATCGCCGTAAGCCGCACGCAAGGCACCGAGGATCAGCCGGTCGCGCACGGGACGGCCGTTGACGAAAAGGAACTGCAACGCCGTATCCGGCCGGTGCAACGTCGGCAGACCCGCGAAGCCGGAGATGCGGATGCCGTCGCGTTCGCCATCGAGCGCCAACGCGTCGTCGAGGAACTCGCGACCCATGATGCGGCCGAGCCGCTTCAGCAAACCGTCCGGATCGGCGGTGACGGCCGGCAGCACGAGGCCCGCGCGCTCGCCCGTGGTTACTGTGAACGCGATCTCCGGATGCGCCATCGCGAGGCGTTTCACCGTCTCCGACGTCGCGATGTTTTCCGCCCGCTCCGACTTCATGAACTTCAGCCGCGCCGGCGTCGCGGAAAAGAGATCGCGCACCTCGACGCTGGTGCCGGGGTTGACCGCGGCTGGCCGGATCGCGTGCTTCAAGCCGCGCTCGACTTGGATCTCGAGACCGTTCGGATCCTGCACACGCCGCGTGCGGATCGACAGCAGCGCGATCGAACCGATCGACGGCAACGCCTCGCCACGAAAGCCGAGCGTCGCGATATTGAAGAGATCTTCCTCTCCCAGCTTCGACGTCGCATGCCGCTCGATTGCGAGCGTCAGATCGGCGCGGTCCATGCCGGAGCCGTCGTCGGTAACGCGCACCAGCGAGAGACCACCGCCAGCCGTCACCACTTCGATTTGCCGCGCGCCGGCATCGATGGCGTTCTCGACCAGTTCCTTCACCACGCTCGCCGGCCGCTCGATCACCTCGCCGGCAGCGATGCGATTGATAGTCTCGGGGGAAAGCTGTCGGACAGGCACGGGCTAATCCTCACCTGCGAATCAATGCGCGCATTCTTCGCTCTGATTTAACGCCCTGCGCCAACAGCGCCAATGCCGGGCCGGCATGATGCACAGATGCGTACGATCTAATGCCGTTCGCTCGAATGCGTTACGTCGCCGCCAGCCGATCCCGCGTCAGGTTCTTCGCCAGCTCCACCGCCGGCTGATCGAAGGCATCGATCCCGAGCAATCGTGCCGCGAGAATTGTCTCAATCATCATCATCATCATGAGCGCACCGAGCGCCGCCTCGTCCAGGCGGTCGACATCGATCGTGCGCACCGGACGCCCCGCGCGCCCGAGTGCCTCAGGGACCGCCTCGGCTTGTGCCGCGACGAGATCGCCGACCGGACGGCCACCCATGAAACCAATCCCGGCGAGCTTCGCCAGATCATCCGCGATGATCGGCCCAACGCCGGCAGTCGGCGTCCGCATCACCGTGAGGTAATGCTCCTTCGGACCGTCCATGAAGAGCTGCAACTGGCTGTGCTGATCGAGCGGCCCGAGGCAGGCCACCGGCGTCGTGCCCTCGCCGCCCTTGCCGAGGCTTTCGGCCCACAGCTGCACGTACCAGTGGCCGAATCGCGCCAGGCGATCGGCGTACGGCAACATGATGTTGACGCGGATGCCACGCTCGCGCGCGAGACCAACTGCAACCGCCGCGCCAACAGCCGGCGCAAACGCTGCGGGATTGGCTGCGGCCAACATCGTATCGACGACCGCCTTGGCGCCGGCGCGGACAGCGCGGACATCGAGGCCGCGCACGATTGCCGGCAGCAAGCCGACGTTGGTGAGGGCCGAGAAACGTCCGCCGATGCCCGGCGGGTGTTCGAGCACAGGAATCTTGAAGGCCTGGCAGAGTATGCGCAGCCCGCTGAGTTTCGCACCCACCGCCGGATCGGAGAGACCGAGAAACATTCGCGGTATTTCGGCCTCTAGGCCGGCCGCGCGGACGGCGCCGATCGCGGCCACCGCTTGTGTCAAGGTTTCCGGAGTGCCGCCCGACTTCGAGATGACGACGAAGCGCGTTGCCGCGAGGTCGAGGCTTTTCAGCGCGCTGTCGAGCGTCGATGCGTCGAGATTGTCGTAGAAGCGCGTGCGCGGCCGCGATTTCTGAGCTTTGTCCGCACTTCCGGGAATATTCCAGCCGTTGAGCTGCGCCAGCGTCTGGCCGCCGAGACTTGAACCACCGGTCCCGAGGAAAATAACTGTCCGCGCACCAACGACAAGCTTGGCGACGGCGGCTTCGGCAGCAACCAGATCATCCTGCCACCCAGGCACGCGCAAATGCGGCAGGTCGCCCGAGTGGTACTGCGCCTTCAGTTCGGTCAATGGCGAGTCGAGCCGGTCGAGCCAGTTCTCGAGGGACGCGTCGGCGAGTCCGGCCGAGCCGATCCCGTTCGTGTGGCAACCACCGATGCGCTGGACGACCAGCGATGGCCGGCCGCCAGCTGTAATCCGCGTTTCATTGCCTTTCGCGAAGCTCATCGTTCCGCCCCGATGCGGTGCCTGGCTTCAACCTGGCACCGAGACAGTTCTCAAGGTGTCAGCCTGAAGCCAGACACCACGCGCCGGATGCGCAAGTGGGCATCCGAAGGCGCCAATGAAACCGCGCTGGATGCGCAAGCAACCAACCTCAGCTCTTCTGGCCGAGGCCCTTCGGTTTGCCGACGACCGTGATGATGAGATCGTCCGACTTCAGCAAGCGCTTCGCCACACGCTTCACGTCATCGAGCGTCACTGCCTCGACCAGCGCATTGCGCTTCTCGACATAGTCGATGCCCATCTCCTCCTGCAGCATCCACAGCAACTGGCTGGCGATCTTCGAGTTGCTGTCGAAGCGCAGCGCGAACGAACCTGTCAGGTAGCTCTTGGCGTTGGCGAACTCGGCCGCCGTCGGACCATCGTCCGCCATGCGCTTCAGTTCCGCGCGGATGACGTCGAGCGATTGCCCGACCTCCTCGTTCTTGGTGGCGACGCCGCCGCCGAAGATCGCCGCGTGCTTGTAAGGCTGCAGGTAGCTGTAAACGGAGTAGGCGAGGCCGCGCTTCTCGCGCACCTCCTCGGTCAGCCGCGACGCGAAACCGCCGCCGCCGAGGATCTGGTTCAGGATGAAACCGGGGAGGAAATCCTTGTCCTTCCGCGCCAAACCCGCCATGCCGAACTGCACCACCGATTGCGGCACATCCATTTCGATGACGTTGAGCTTCTCCTTCGCGGACGGCTCTACGGTCGCAACCGGAGCAAGCTCGGCCTTCGCCGGCAGATCTCCGAACACGCGGTCGAGGATGGCGCCAAGCTCAATCGCATTGATGTCGCCGACGGCAACGACACGCAGCGTGTCGCGCGCGAAGTTCTTCTGGCGATAGGTTTCGAGATCGTCGCGCGTGATGGCGGCGACGCTTTGTGGCGTGCCGTCGGCTGGGCGGCCGTAGGGGTGACCCGCAAACGCTGTGGCGCTCCAGGCCCTGCCGGCCACCTTGTCCGGGCTCTTAGCTGCGAAAGCGAGGCTAGCCAGCAGTTGCTTCCTGATCCGATCGACGGCTTCGCTTTCGAAGCGCGGCTTGGTGATGGCCAGTCGCAGCATGTCGAGTGACGCGTCACGGTTGGCGGAGAGCGTCTCGAAGTTGCCGTAGAACGCGTCGCGCGCGTCTTCGAAGCTCATGCGGAACGCCAGTTCCTCCATGCGCTCTTGGAAACGTGTGTGGTCGAAGTCGCCAGCACCTTCGTCGAGCATCGCCGTCATGAAGTTGGCGACGCCCTCCTTGCTCGCCGGGTCCTGCGTATTGCCGCCATCAAAGACGAAGCGCAGCGCCAGCAGCGGTACGCTGTGCTCTTCGACCAGCCAGGCTTCGATGCCGCCGGGGCTCTTGACGTGCTGGATCTTCATGCTGGTGCGGGCCTCGGTCTTGGCTGCGGCCGTTGTTGCAGGTGCCGCTGTCGGCGCCGTGGACGGAGTGATAGCCGGCGCCAATGGCGTCGGCTGCGGCGCTGGTTCTGGTTGTTTGGCGGGTGCCTCGGCCGTTTTCGCCGCCGGGGCTGGTGCAGAAAGTGTTGGTGTAGCCGGTGCCGGGACGGCAGCCAGCGGCGTTGCCGCGGTTGCCTGCTTGATTTCGCCAGCTTTGACTTCAGATGCTTTGACTTCAGATGCCTTGACTTCAGGCACCTTGACTTCAGGCGCCGTCACTTCAGCAGCCTTTAATTCAGCCGGCTTTACGGCCGCCTTCGCATCGGAAGCGGGCGCCGTCGTCGGGCTTGCGGCCGTCACAGTCTTCACGACCTCCGGTGCCTTGACTGCAACCGTATCCGGTTTCGACCAGGGGCGCCAAACGGCAACGCCGGCGAGCAACACGGCAACCGCAGCAGCCACGAGCCCGAATTCGCGGAAACCGCGTGCCGGGTTGTCGCGCTCGCGCGGCGGGCGGGGATCAGACGAACGAGGATCTGACATGTGTGGCAATCCTCAAGAACGGTTGGGAGCGGCGGGCTTGGCGGCAGGCTCGGCGTCGGGCGTTCCCGGAACCAGCGTGCCGGTAACTGCGTGCCGGACGTCCAGATACTTCTTCGCCACCTTCTGCACGTCGGCGAGCGAGACTTTGCCGATGCGATCGGGCCAGTCCTCGATGTCCTTCACTGAGCGGCCAACTGTCAACGACCAGCCGTAACGGCGCGCCAGCGACGCCTGGTTGTCGCTCTCGTAGACGTACTCCGCGAGATAGGTCTTCTTGGCGCGCTCGAGTTCCGGCTCGGTCAGGCCCTTGGCCCTAATGTCGGCCAGCACGGCATCGACTCCAGCTTCGAGCTTGTCCAGCGTAACGCCGTCAGCCGGCACCGCATAGATCGCGATCTTGCCGCTGTCGCGAGCAGCGCCCGAGTACCACCCGCCGGCGCTGGAGGCGAGACGATCCTCGACGACAAGGCGCTTGTAGAGGCGGCTCGTTGCGCCGGAGGTCGCGATTTTCATCAGCAGGTCGAGCGCCTCGGCCTCTCCTGGCTCGGCAGTCAGATAGCTTGGGGCCAAGTACTGGCGGTTCCACGACGGCTTGCCGGCACGCTGATCCATGAGATCGACTCGGCGTGGTGCCCGGTGCGGCGGCTCCTGGGGACGCGGATGCACGACGACGTTCGGGTTCGCCGGAATAACGCCATAGATCTGCTCGGCCATGTCGCGCACCTCGGCTGGCACGACGTCGCCGGTAACAACCAAGATGGCATTGTTCGGCGCGTAATAGCGCTTGTAGAACCGCAGCGCATCCTCGCGCGAGAGCTTTGCCATCTCGTGCTCCCAACCGATCACCGGGAGGCGGTACGGATGCGCCAGATAAAGCGCCGCGCTCATCTGTTCGTCGAGAATTGCCGACGGGCTGTTCTCGGTGCGTGACCGGCGCTCCTCGAGGATGACGTTGCGCTCGGTCAACACTTCCTTTTCGTCGAGCTTGAGGTTGACCATGCGGTCCGCCTCCATTTCCATGACAGTGCGCAGACGATCCTTGGCGACGCGCTGATAGTAGGCGGTGACGTCGTGGCCGGTGAAGGCGTTGTCCTGCCCGCCGAGGCGCGACACGATCTTCGAGAACTCGCCGTTGGCGATCTTCTCGGTGGATTTGAACATCAAATGCTCGAGGAAGTGGGCGATGCCGGAGACACCCGGCGGCTCATCCGCGGCGCCGACGCGGTACCAGACCATGTGCGTCACGACGGGCGCACGATTGTCGGGCACCACGATAATACGCAATCCATTTTTGAGCGAAAACTCGGCCGCGCGAGTTTGCGCCGCGGCCTGACGGACGTGCAAGGAAAGTGACAGCATGATGATCGCCGCGATGAGGGTTGGGAGACGTCGGCAAGCCCTGGTCAGCATGGTGGGCAGTTCCTGCGAGGGGGAGAGACACGGGACGTGGTTATCGCCGCCGACACTGGACAGCAATGGCGTTGCAACTGTGACGGTGGTCATGAAGCCGACAGTTGATTGAGACGGGGGCCAGACCGAAAACGCGGCGCGGCAGGCGCCCGACACTTCGGGTGGCTGCCGCGCAATGTCAAATGACAATGATTTAACGTTCGCGCAAATCGGCGGCTGCGCTTGAGCAGCATGCGCGAAATCACTCCTTGTTGCCGGTGATCGCGCCTGTAATCACGCCAAACAGCGAATTGCCGCACGTGCCATTCTTTGCAGCTGCCTCGGCAGCAGCAACCTCGTCCTTGGTGGCCTGCTGTTTCCAGTTGCCATCCTTGCAATACTTTTCCAGCGCGAGCTTCTTGGACTCTGCGTCGTTCAATTTTTTCTTCTCTGGGTCAAGCGGCCACGCCGAATCGCCCGCTGCCAGGGCAACTGGAACGGCCTGCGGCGCCGCGCCGGGCTCAGGCAATCTGCTGGCGTCCGGTGGCAGAACAAGGGGGGCACGCGGCTGCGTCTTCGCCTCGGTTTTCTTGAACGCATCCGACGTCAGGCCGACCGAGTCCAGAAGCTTGCTATTGACCTCGATACCGTCGAAGCCCCCCGCGCCACAACCGGTCAAGGCTGCCGCAAGTACGAAGACGCTGACCACGCCACGAACACGATTTCCGTTCTGCATCAGTGCGATGGCCATCTGTGCGTCCCGAGCCAATGGTCTATTCAATGGTCAATTCTGCAGCCCCGTCCGTCCGGCTTCTCGAGGTCCGGATCGGAGCGTCTTAGTCGCATTACGCCGCATTTGAGGCGTCATTTCGACTCGTCAGATACGAATCATACAAGAGGCCTATGACCCCTGCAACTATCGCCGCGTCAGCGATGTTGAACACGTACCAGTAGTAGTCGAATGCATGCAGGGATACGTAATCGACAACGCCCCCGTGCAGGATGCGGTCGAGGCCGTTGGCCAGCGCACCGCCGATGACGAGGCCGAGACTGATCGCCATCAGCGGCCCCGTACCTGAGCGCGCCAGCCAGACCCAGAGACCTATTGCGGTCAGGAGCGCAAAAGCCAGCAGCAGCAACGGTCCGACCCAGGTGAACGTACCGAAGCTGACGCCCGTGTTCAGCACATAAACGAAATCCATGAACGGTGTAACCGGCACGCGGCCACGTGTCTTTATCTGGTAGACGGCTAGCATCCACCACTTGTGAGCCTGATCGACGACGAACGAAAGCACAGCCGTCCAGGCGCATATGCGCGAGAAGGGCCCCCAGAAGAACGCGGACATTTGGTCGGTGCTCATGGTCATTCCTCTAGTCGCACAGCCCGATTGGAGCAAGTGCGTGGCGTTGCCCCATGCCGCGGCGGAGACAAATCCCGGCAAAGTTCGAGGCCTGGATTTTCAACATGTGTGATCGATCGCAATCGTTCGGCCGGGGGAGCAGGGTCGCACGAAACAGCATTCCCCGATTGCCAGTATGCCGCGCGCGTGGCACGACTGCGGTCAGTCAATCCATTGAACAAGCCAACGCAAGGCAACTCTCGATGATCGCCACCTCTCCGACTCCGACGATTGCAACCGCCCTTTGGCCGGCCAGCGCTCACAGCCTGATGCGGAGCGCATTGTTGGCAATTGCCGGTTCCGGGCTGTTGTGGATATCGGCCAAGGTGCAGGTGCCGTTCTGGCCGGTGCCGATGACGATGCAGACGCTGGTGGTTCTGGCACTGGGGGCGGCACTCGGCTGGCGCTTGGGGCTGGTAACAGTGGCGCTCTACTTGCTCGAAGGAGCCGCTGGACTGCCCGTTTTCGCCGGCACGCCCGACAAGGGATTGGGCCTTGCCTACATGGTCGGACCAACCGGCGGCTACCTCGTCGGATTCATGGCTGGAGTTGCGTTGATCGGCTGCCTCGCAGCCCGCGGTTGGGACCGCTCGATCCCTTGGATGTTCACGGCGATGATGCTCGGTCACGTCGTGATCCTGATCTGCGGCTGGGCTTGGCTTGCCACGCTGATCGGGCCGGAAAAGGCCTGGATTGCCGGCGTGGCTCCATTCTATTTAGCTACCCTGGTGAAAACCGCGCTTGCCGCGCTGGCGCTCCCTGCCGTCTGGCACCTCGTAAAGCGATGACACGAACGGCACCAGCGACACGTCCAAGCTGGTACATGATCCAAGCTAGCACCGGGCGCTGGACGGCTTGGACCGCTTGAGTGCTGCGTTGGAATTCCAAGTCGTTCGGCCATCCGCGCCTAACCATCGGCCGCAAATGAGGGTCGATCCGCGAGATCGCGCCGTCGCGTCAGGTGAATGGCAACATTCTCCTGCTATCCTACACTTCTTGATTTCAGACCGTCGCTATCGTTGTCGCTGTGCTCGGCGCTCAAACGCTCATGCATGTCACTGGTCCGGCCGCCTTCTGTCTCGGCATGCACTTGGCGCCTGGTTTGGTAGGGATTTGCGCTTTGGATGACGACGCCGCGATATCAGCGACAAGCCGGTCGAGGCCGCTGCTGAATGGCCGCATCTTGCCGACGCTCGTCGCGCTGGCGATCCCCAATGTGATCGCGCTCAGCGTGCAATCCCTGGTTGCAATTGCGGAGACAAGTTACATCGGTCTGCTCGGCACCGAGTCGCTCGCCGCCATGGCGCTCGTGTTCCCGATGATCATGCTGACGATGATGCTGTCCTCGGGCGCCATCGGCGGCGGCGTTTCCTCGGCCATCAGCCGGGCACTCGGCTCGGGCGATGCTGCGCGTGCCAAGGCGATGGCCATGCATGCGTTGGCGATCGGCATCAGCGTCGGTCTTGTGTTGTCCGCCCTGCTGTGGGCGTTCGGGCCGGCGCTCTACCGGACCCTGGGTGGCAGCGGCGCCGTCCTCGATCAGGCCGTGGCCTATTCCGGTGCGTTTTTCAGCGGCGCGATCACGATCTGGCTGTTCAACTCCCTCGTCTCGATCGCGCGCGGCACCGGCAACATGCGCCTGCCGTCGGCGACGATCGTCGCCGTTGGTTTGCTGCAGATTGCTATTGGCGCTGTGCTGTCGCTTGGGCTCGGGCCGTTTCCGCGCCTCGGCATTCGCGGTGTCGCCATCGGACAGGTCGCGGCCTACGGCGTCGGCACACTGTTTCTGGTCTGGTGGATGACCCGGCCACAGGCGCGATTGCGGCTTGCGATGCAGGGCGTGAGGCTGCTGCCCGAGATGTTCCGCGACATCCTCAAGGTCGGCGCCGTCGCTTGCCTTTCGCCGATCCAGTCGATCCTGGTCGTCATCATTCTGGCACGCTTTGCGGCTGCCTTTGGCACGGAAGCGCTGGCTGGATTCGGCATCGGCGTCCGGCTCGAGCTGCTGCTGGTGCCCATCGCTTTCGCGATCGGCGTCGCCTGCGTGCCGATGGTCGGCATGGCGATCGGTGCCAACAACATCGCCCGCGCGCGCCGTGTCGCCTGGACCGGTGCGCTGCTCTCGGGCGGTCTGATCGGTGCTATCGGCCTGATCATCGCGTTGCAGCCAGCGCTGTGGGGGCGGATTTTCACGAGTGATGCTGCAGTGCTGGATGCGGCCAATACCTATCTCAGCATTGCCGGAATCGGATTTCCTGCCTATGGCATTGGCCTGTGCCTTTACTTCGCGTCGCAAGGCTCGGGCAAGATCCTTGGGCCCGTGCTCGCCGGCACAGCTCGCCTGGCTGTCGTGATCGCTGGCGGATTGTGGCTGGTTGCGACCAACGGGACGTTTTCCGATCTGGCAGCTTTGGTCGCCTGCGCGATGTTGTCCTACGGAGCAGCCACCGCCCTGTTCGTGCACCTGACGCGTTGGGGCAAGAACTAGGCACGAGCGCCGCCTAAGGTTCTGACCGTTGGCTGACTGTTCGCTACGCGGCGATCGCCGACGCTCGTTGACGCTCGTTGACGATGTAGCGCGCCCGCGGTCCGGTGTGATGGCAGCCTTGTATTCTCGTCACCACCGCGTAAAGATGCGCCACAATCAGGGCGAATAATGCCCACCTGATACTTAGGCATCTCCAGGGAGGAAGCCATGACGAGCCGAGTGAGCCGAGTGAGCCGACGTAAATTCTTGAAAACGACCGCGGCTGGGACCGCCGCCGCAGCTGGCGGCATGGCCGGAATTCTGGCCAGTGGCCGGGCGCCCGCCATCGCCCAGGTGACCGAAGTGCACTGGCTGCGCTGGAATGATTTCGTTCCGACCTGCGACAAGCTGATCCGCGAAAAGCTCGCGCCCGAGGCTGAAAAGGCACTCGGTATCAAGGTCAAGTTCGAGACCGTGAACGGCAACGATCTGCAGCCGCGCATTACATCGGGCATCCAGTCCGGCGCTGGCCCGGACCTGATCATGCTGTTCAACAACCACCCGCACCTCTACCACAACAGCCTCGCTGATCTGTCGGACGTGGCGGACGCGATCGGCAAGGAGCAGGGCGGCTACTACGGCGTCTCTGAAGGTAACTGCAAAGTCGGCGACAAGTGGGTCGCCATGCCGATGGCGATCGTCGGCGCGCTCAATGCCTACCGCAAATCCTGGTTCGCCGAGGTCGGCGCAAACTCGTTCCCCCAGACGTGGGATGCCTACCGCGACGTCGGCAAGAAATTGAAGGCTAAGGGAACGCCGCTCGGCCAGGCACTCGGGCAGTCGTTCGGCGACCCGCCGACGTTCGCCTATCCGTTCCTGTGGAGCTTCGGTGGCGCCGAGGTCGACGAAAAGGGCCAAGTTGTCATCAATTCGAAGGACACGGTCGAGGCCGTCAAATTCATGACGGCGATGTGGAAGGACTCGTTTGACGAGGGCGGTCTCGCCTGGGATGACGCCTCCAACAACCGTGCCTTCCTCGCCGGCGAAATCAGCTCGACGCTGAACGGCGCCTCGATCTACCTGCTCGCCAACCGCGAGAAGGGCAAGTATCTGACCGACAAGAAGGAAGAGCTTGCGTCCGACATCCTGCACGCCGAGCTGCCGGCCGGGCCGAAGGGCAAGTTCGCGTTCCACACCTTCCAGTCGCACGTGATGCCGAGCTACTCGAAGAACCAGAAGGCGGCCAAAGAACTACTCATGTTCCTCCACAAGAAGGAGAACTACGAGCAGTGGTTCCAGATGGGCCTCGGCTTCGACACGCCCGGCACCAAGAGTTGGGAAACGCACCCGATGTGGGACAAGGACCCGGTGATGAAGCCGTTCGCCGTTGCCGGCAAGCTCGGTGCGACCCCGGGCCGCGCCGGCCCACCGAACGCCAAGGCCGCTGAGGTACTCTCCAAGTACTTGATCGTCAACATGTTCGCCTCCGCCATCAAGGGCGCAAGCGCGGAAGATGTGGTCAAGGCCTGCGAGGCCGAGCTGAAGAAGATCTACGTTTGAGGCGTGCTACGGAGTGACCCGAAGGCCGCTCCGTTGTTCACTTGAGACCGCACCGCGCTGGCGTGTCAGCGCGGTGCGGCGACGCGCGCCGCAATGGGCGGCGCTACCGAATTCGAGGACATGATCACATGGCGGTGACGGCTACCGTGCAGGCAACCACGGGCGGTGTGCACAACCCGCAGCCGAAGTGGCGGCCACTCGAGGACGAGCGGTGGCTCGGCGCACTGCTGCTGCTGCCGACGATGGTGCTGCTCGGGCTGTTCATCGCCTACCCGTTCATTCGCGGCATCCTGCTGTCGGTGACGAGTGCCCGCGTCGGCATCCCTGGCGAGTTCGTCGGTTTTGATAACTTTGCGCGCCTGTTCAGCGACCCGATTTTCTTTCTCGTGGTCAAGAACACCGTCTGGTACACGCTGATCACGACAATCTTCAAGCTGTCGCTCGGTCTCTGGCTGGCGCTGCTGCTCAACCGCAACTTCAAGTTCAAGGCCTTCACGCGCGCCTTCATTCTGCTGCCGTTCATCATTCCGACGGTGCTTTCCACCTTCGCCTGGAAGTGGATGTTCGACCCCACGTTCAGCGTGTTGAACTGGTTCATCCTGAAGATGTGCCTGTGGAAGCAATGGTTCCTCGGCCTCGCCGGCATCGTGCCGGCTGGGCCGTCGTGCGTGGTCCAGGCGCAGTTCAACTGGCTCGGTGACGCCGACCTCGCGATGTGGGCGATCATCGTCGTCAACGTCTGGCGCGGCGTGCCATTCTTCGCCATCTCGCTGCTCGCCGGCCTGCAGACCATTAGTCCTGATCTCGCCGAGGCCGCCGCCATCGACGGCGCCAAGCCGTTGCAGCGCTTCTATTACATCACGTGGCCGCTGCTCCTCCCCGTGACAATGGTCGTCGTGCTGTTCTCCGTGATCCAAACCTTCGCTGACTTCCAGATCGTCTACGTCATGACGGGTGGTGGACCAGCCAACGCCACGCATCTCTTCGCCACCTACGCCTATCAGCTTGGTGTCGGTACGGGATTGCTCAGCCAAGGCGCCGCCATTTCGCTCGCCATGTTCCCGATCCTGTTTGCGATCGTCATCGTGCAGCTGCTTTACATCCGTCGCGTAGAAACGCGCTAACCCAAGACAAGTCGAACCCGCTGATCACAGCACCTACGGAGTTCCGCACATGATCGAAGGTGCAATCTGGCGCCGGTGGGTTTACTTCTACCTGCCATTGGCGCTGTTCCTGCTCTTCCTGCTGTTCCCGTTCTACTGGATGGTAATCACCACCTTCCGGCCGGACAACGAGCTTTATATCGCCTGGCGGCGTCCCAACTACGCGCCGTTCTGGACGTGGAATCCCACGCTCGACCACGTCAAGTATCTGTTCCGCGAAACGGCGTTCCTGACGTGGCTCTATAACACCATGTTCATCGCGCTGTGCTCGACGTTGATCTCGCTTTTTTGCGGCGTGCTCGCGGGCTACGCACTGTCGCGACTGAACTTCCCGTTCGCGGGCGGCCTCGGCACGGTCATTTTCATCACATATCTCGTGCCGCAGACGCTGCTGTTCATTCCGCTCTCCGACATCATCCGCAACTACAAGCTCGGCGATACCCCGTGGTCGCTGATCCTGACGTATCCGACATTCCTGATCCCGTTCTGTACGTGGCTGATGATGGGATACTTCAAGGCCATCCCCAAGGAACTGGAGGAATGCGCGCGCATCGACGGCGCCTCGCGCTTACAGGCGATGCTCTACATCATCATTCCCGTCGCGGTGCCGGGCATCCTGTCCGCCGGCATCTTCGCCTTCACGCTCTCCTGGAACGAGTTCATCTACGCGCTGGTGTTCCTCTCCTCGCCCGAGCAGAAGACGGTGCCGGTCGGTGTCGTCTCCGAACTTATCCGTGGTGACGTCTTCTTCTGGGGCGCCCTGATGGCCGGCGCGCTCTTGGGCTCGATCCCAGTCGCGATCGCCTACTCCTTCTTCGTCGAGCATTACGTCTCGGGACTGACGGGGAGTGTGAAAGGATGATAGAGTGCCGGATGGGAAAGATGGTGAAACGCGATTGCCTACGGGGTCCCGGCCGATCAACCAGACTCCTTGGTCCGGTGATCATCCGGCGATCAAGTTGGCACTTCGCGCCAAACCAACAGATAATGTATTTATCGACCCGGATGACAATGTCTGGCTAGAGAGTCCTGATGGCACGTACTCGAACCACGGCCCCGCTTCGGACTACGTTGGCTCGGGCAAGCCGAAAGGCCGCCGCGGCAAAGACAGGATGCGTCGCGCGCGCGGTCGCTAAGAAAAGGAATCCAAACGCGATTTGGAGGCGATATCGCCTGTTGATCGTGCATGCGGACATGGATCCAGCCCCGATTGCGGGAATACTCGGATTGCAATCCACGGGCGGCCACAAGGTCGGAGAACTGCGCTTCACGCCGAAAGGAACACCATTGCCAGGGCGATGGACCGACACGCGGTGGACTGCGGGTTTGGACGAACTCGATGGCCACGAGGTAGAGTCCGCGATCCGGTGGTTTTTGAAACACGTGGAAGTGCATACCGAGTTCTGGAAAACGCTAGCGGCGATCAATGGCGAGGCGCACTTGATTTGCAGTCTCGATGGCACCCACCAAGGCTTGTCCATAGAACCTGATCAGTTACGGAGACTGGCTGATCTCAATATTCGGCTTGGCTTTGAAATCTACGCCGTCGATCAGAATTCCTGAAACTTCCGCCAGAGATCACCCCACAATGTCAAATGTCTCCATCCGCAAGATCCACAAGCACTACGACGACTTTCATGCCGTGAAGGGCGTTTCGCTCGAGATCAAGGACAAGGAGTTCGTCGTGCTGGTCGGGCCATCCGGCTGCGGCAAGACGACGACGCTCCGCATGGTCGCCGGCCTCGAGTCGATCACCGAGGGCGACATTCTGATCGGCAACACGATCGTCAACAACCTGCCGCCGATGGATCGCGACATCGCGATGGTGTTCCAGAACTACGCGCTCTACCCGCACATGACGGTCTTCGACAACATGGCATTCGGCCTGAAGATGCGAAAGTTCGCCAAGCCCGAGATCGAAAAGCGCGTGAAGGCCGCGGCCGACATCCTCGGCATCCAGGACCACCTGCATCGCAAGCCCCGTATGCTCTCCGGCGGCCAGCGCCAGCGCGTCGCGCTCGGCCGTGCGATCGTGCGCAACCCGCAAGTGTTCCTGTTCGACGAGCCGCTCTCGAACCTCGACGCCAAGCTGCGCGTACAGATGCGCATCGAGATCAAGAAGCTGCATCAGCGACTCGCCACCACGTCGATCTATGTCACGCACGACCAGGTGGAAGCCATGACGCTCGGCGACCGCGTGGTCGTGATGAAGGACGGCCTCATCCAGCAGGTCGGCGAGCCCTTGGAACTCTACAACACACCCGCGAACAAATACGTCGCGGGCTTCATTGGTTCACCGGCGATGAACTTCGCCAACGTGACGATTAAGCAAGAGAACGGCGCGCTCTACGCCGAAAGCCCGGCGATGCGCATTCGCGTACCCGATCAGATCGCAGCGCGTCTCGGCGCCCACAACGGCAAGGCCGCGACCATCGGCATCCGGCCGGAGAACCTGCACATGGCGGACAGCTCCATGCCGGCGGATCTCATTTTCGAGGCCGGCGTCGAAGTAGCCGAGCAGCTCGGTTCGGAAATCCTGCTCGATCTCAAGGTCGGCGACGGCGGTATGGTCGCGAGCGTCGACCCGACCGTGCGCGTCAAGCCCGGCGAGCGCGTCAAGCTCGCGATGGACCCGGCACGTATGCACTTCTTCGACGCCACGACCGAGGCGTCGATCTAGTCGGATTTGGCGCCGGGCAGCGGGAAACGCTGCCCGACTTATCGTATCGTTTTCAGACCTTGCCGCGCACGAAGTTCATCACGCTCGAGAAGTCCTTCTCCGATGCGCCTTCGACCATGTTCATGTAGAGGCGCAGCGCTGCATGCGCCTGCGCGCCCATCGGCGTCGAAACGCCGGCTTCCAGCGACGCGGCCTGCGCCAGCGCCAGATCCTTCACCATCAGCTTCGTCATGAAGCCCGGTGCGTAATCGCGGTTGGCAGGTGTCGTCGGCACCGGACCTGGCACCGGGCAATAACCCGACAGCGCGAAGCTGTTGCCGGTCGAGGTCGAGACCACATCGAACAGCGTCTGATGCGAGACGCCGAGCTTCTCGCCCAAGGCAAAGCCCTCGCAGACGCCGAACATGCAGATCGCCATCATCATGTTGTTGCAGATCTTGACCGCCTGCCCCATGCCGGCGTCGCCGCAGTGGACCAGCTTCCGGCCCATGCCGCCGAGCAGCGCCTCGGCCTTCGCGAACGCCTCCTTGCTGCCGCCGCACATGAATGTCAGCGTCGCGTTCTGCGCGCCGCCGGTGCCGCCCGAAACCGGCGCGTCGAGCGACTGCATGCCGGCCGCCTTGGCGATCTCGTGAGCCTTCTTCGCCGACGCCACGTCGATCGTCGACGCGTCGATGAAGAGCGTGCCGGGCTTCGTTCCTTTGAACAGGTTCGCGCCTTCATAAAGCGCCAGCGTCTCCTTGCCGGTCGGCACCATCGTCACGACGAAGTCGACGTCCTTGCAGGCGTCGGCGGCCGAGGCGACCTTCTTGATGCCAGCCTGCGCCGCCTTCGACAGGTTCTCCTCCATGATGTCGAAGCCCTTCACCTCGTGGCCGTTCTTGACGAGGTTTCCGGCCATGGGCAGTCCCATATTGCCGAGCCCGATGAATCCGACTTTTGCCATGGCTGACGTCCTTCTAGCTGGAACCGTTAGGGTTCGCGTGAAAATCTGGCCATGCTGTCCCATAGCCGGCCGCCGTTGGCAATCGCCGGACGCGCGTTCCGGCGTGCCAAATGCGGGGGCCACGTCCCCGGGAACGGCATTGGCCTCAACGCCTCGACCGTGCTTATGTGCGGCCCATCCAACATCAGGAGGAAACGACATGGACCTTGGGCTCAAGGGCAAGAAGGTGCTGATCACGGGCGGCTCGAAGGGGATCGGCGCATCGCTCGGGCATGCGTTCGCGGCGGAAGGCGCTAACATCGTGCTGGTTTCGCGCAGTGCCGACGCCTTGAAGGTGACCGGCGATGCGATCCGCTCGCGCCATCAGGTGACCGTCGAGACGCACGCCGCCGATCTCGGCCAAGGCCCGGCGCGCGAAGCGACGATGGCCAAGTTCCCGAACATCGACATCCTCTGCAACAACGCCGGCGCCATTCCCGGTGGCAGCATCTTCGATCTGTCGATGGAAAAGTGGATCGAGTCCTGGCAGCTGAAGGTGTTCGGCTACGTCCACATGACGAAGCTCGCGCTCGAGCAGATGAAGCCGCGCAAGTCCGGCATCATCGTCAACATCATCGGCATGGCCGGCCCGAACGTGCGCTACGACTACGTCTGCGGCTCGGTCGGCAACGCCGGCCTCAATGCCTTCACCAAGGCGATCGGCTCGCGCTCGCCCGACTACGGCGTGCGCGTGTTCGGCATCAACCCGGCTGCAACGCGCACCGACCGCATCATGACGTTGTCGAAGGCGCGCGCGAAATCGACGTTCGGCGATGAAAACCGCTGGGAAGAGACGCTCGGCGATATGCCGTTCGGCCGCTTGAAGGAGCCGGACGAGGTGGCAGCGCTGGCCGTCATGCTGTGCGCCCCCCAGGTCGAATATCTTTCCGGCGCCATGATCGACATGGACGGCGGCCACATGTTCCGGAAGTGAAGCATCGAGGCGGGGTCAGTCCCATGGGTCTGACCCCGCTGCGCCCGTCCCGTTCTTTTCCTTCCCAGGAGCTCCCTTTGAAACTCGGCATCACGCTGCCGCTGATCGACATCGGCGGCGATCCGGCGACGGTTCGCGATTTCGCGCAGGCGGCCGAAGGCCTCGGCTACGACGGTCTCGGCGCGCCGGACCATGTGCTCGGAGTCAATGTCGCGAGCCGGCCGGACTGGGGCCAGCGCAATACGTCCGCCGATCTCTTTCACGATCCATTCGTTCTGTTCGGCTTTCTCGCGGGCGTTACGAAGACCATCGAGTTCTCGACGCAGGTGATGATCTTAGCCCAGCGCCAGACGGCACTCGTCGCCAAGCAGGCGGCGTCGCTCGACGTGCTCTCGGGCGGTCGCTTCCGGTTCGGTATCGGCATCGGCTGGAACGAGGTCGAGTTCGTCGGCCTCAACGAGAGCTTCAAAAACCGGGGAAAACGCTCGGCCGAGCAGGTCAAGGTGATGCAAGCACTCTGGGCCGACCGCCATGTGAAATTCGCTGGCGAATGGCACACCATCGACGATGCCGGCATCAATCCGTTGCCGGCGAAGCGGCGTATCCCGCTCTGGTTCGGCGGCCACGAGGACGTCACGTTGAAGCGCATCGCGCAATACGGCGACGGCTGGATCATGCTCGCGCACCCACAAGGCGAAAAGGCACGCGAAGAGTTCGGCAAGCTGCGCGGCTACGTCAAGGACGCCGGCCGCGACCCGGCGTCGGTCGGCATCGAGGTCTGGGTCTCGACCGGCGAGGGTGGCCCGGACGATTGGCGGCGCGAACTCAAGGCTTGGAAGGCCCTCGGCGTCACGCACGTGACGGTCAACAATGTCTACGGCCGCGGTCCCCACAAACGCATCGCCGGTCGCACCATGACCGCTCATCTCGACGCCATGAAGCAGTACCGCGCGGCAGTGGCCGATCTGTTGTGACGGCGTGGTGATGATGCAGCCCGCCATTCATCACGCCTTCCGTGTGGCGAAAAAATCATCGCCGCGCCGCGAACCCTGCGCTAACCTCTTGTCCGGACTTATGCGCCTCAGGCGCCCGGTGAGGAGGGACCCCCATGAAGTTTGGCATCTTCTATGAATTGCAGCTGCCACGGCCCTGGGAGGTGCACAGCGAGTTGCAGCTCTTCCACAATGCCCTCGATCAGGTGGAGCTGGCCGACAAGCTCAGGTACGACACTGCCTGGATGGTCGAGCACCACTTCCTCGAAGAGTACAGCCACGCCTCCTCGCCGTCCGTGTTCCTCGGCGCCGCCAGCCAGCGCACCAAGAACATCCGCCTCGCGCACGGCATTTTCCAGTTGACGACCAACCACCCGGCCAAGGTCGCGGCGCACGTCGCCAATCTCGACCTCGTCAGCCGCGGCCGTGTCGAATTCGGCATGGGCGAGAGCGCGTCGTCGACCGAGCTCGATCCCTTCGGCGTCCGTTTCGAGGACAAGCGCGCCATGTGGGAGGACGCCGTCCGCTGCCTGCTGCCGATGTTCAAGGACGAGCCCTGGGAATACAACGGTACGCACTTCAAGTTCCCCTACCGCAACGTGGTGCCGAAGCCGCTGCAGAAGCCGCATCCGCCGCTCTGGGTCGCCTGCTCGCAGTTGGATACGATCGAGTATGCCGGCCGCCGTGGTATGGGCGCGTTGGGCTTCCAGTTCGTATCGGCCGACGCCGCGCACGCCTGGGTCAGCGCTTACTACAACTCGATCACCAAGCGCCTCGATAAGCTCTGCGACTACAACATCAACCCGAACATCGCACTCGTCTCCTACTTCATGTGCGCAAAGACGGACGAGGAAGCGAGGAAGCGCGCGGAAGGCCTGACGTTCTTCCAGTTCGCGCTGCGCTTCTACGGCATGAGCGCCAACCGCGAGCGGCCGCGCGCCGGCTCGGTCGACGTTTGGGCCAAGTTCCAGGAGTGGAAGAACGCCAACCCGGAAGCCGTGCAGACCGCGCTTCGGGGCGGGCTCGTCGGCTCGCCGGACACGATCCGCAAGAAGCTCCGGAAGTTCCAGACCAGCCACGCCGACCAGATCATCCTGCTGAACCAGGCCGGCAAGAACAGCCACGAGCACATTTGCGAAAGCCTCGAGCTGTTCGCGAAAGAGGTGATGCCCGAGTTCCACGCGGCCGAGCCCGGACACCAGGACTGGAAGCGCAAGGTCATGGCGGGCGAGATCAGACTCGACGAGCTCGACACGTCCGGCCACAAGGACCGCTTCGGCAAGACGCTGGAGAAGGTCGCGCCGGCGCCCGCAACGGCGGTTGCAGCCGAATAACGCGAACATCCGCTGTGGAGTGGACGGACAGAAGACAAGTGCGCGACCAAGGCCGCGCACTTTTTAATTTTGAAGCGTGCGATCGAACGGTTTCCGCTCAACAACGATGTCAAGATCGAAGGCGGCATGGAAATCATCAAAAACGCAGCTGCCCGCCGGATTCCAGTTCGATAACGGGTGCGGCCTACCAGCGTTCCCGGCCCAGTCCTGGCTCGCTCAGCGCCGGCTCGCCATCGGCTTCGGCGGTCCGAGAAAACGAACGCCGATCTGGCATTCGCGGCGCCACTTGATCTCGCTCTCGACCTGCATGCGGTCGGCGCGCAGGACCAGCGTGAACGTCTCCGGCATATGCTCGAGATCGCCGTACTGATTGATCGCTGTCTTCGTGAAGATCAGCTTCGCGCCGGTTCCCGACATATCGGCGACCGTGCACGGTACCGACACGCGCATGTTCTGAAAGGTGACCATCGCCGGCAGCGAGGTCGGCTTACGCTTGGCGCGGCGGTTGTTGGTGCCTTGTTCCTCGACCGGCGTCACGATCGACGGCTCGACGGCACGGCGCGGCACGGCCCGATCGATAACGGCTCGCGTCTGTGCCGGCGTCTGCAGGGGAGCAGCAGGGGGCATCGACGTTGGTACGGCCAC
Source organism: Hyphomicrobiales bacterium (assembly GCA_031367895.1). Lineage (GTDB taxonomy): Bacteria > Pseudomonadota > Alphaproteobacteria > Rhizobiales > Hyphomicrobiaceae. The sequence continues at coordinate 7,276 of JANLQP010000093.1, read as the reverse complement.
CGGTTGCAACGGGTGACGAACGTCAGCAGTCAGGGTTTTCGACCGCCCGAGCCTCTCGGCAAGTGCCTTCGTCCGATTAACCAACGTCATGACTTCACACCCGAGACAACGCTGACTCGCCGCAGAATCGCGGACATGCTCAGACTAGCCCGGACTGTTTAAGTCGGGGTTAAGCTATCGGGCTCAACCCATGCGCCGATAGCGGATGCGCCCGCCCGTCAGCCCCTCGGCAGCGGCCATGATGGCGTTCGCGTCGAGGCCATAGTGCGCGTAAAGCTCCGACAGCGAGCCCGATTGGCCGAAATGCTCGACACCGAGCGCGCGCACGCGATGGCCCATGACGCCGCCGATCCACGACAGCGCTTCCGGGTGCCCGTCGCAAAGCGTGATGATGCCGGCATCGCGCGGCAACTCCGACAGCAGCGCTTCGACGTGCGATTGCGTGTCGTGCAGGCCCTGCTCGCGGGCCCGCTGCGCGCCGTGCCAGCCGGCCGACAGCCGATCGGCCGAAGTCACCGCCAGCACGCCGATGCCACGCCGATCCTCCGCCAGCAACCCAGCCGCCTCGATCGCCTCCGGCGCCAGCGCGCCCATGTAGACGACGGCAAGCCCCGTCGCCGGATCCGGCCGCCGCAGCCAGTAGCCGCCACTGATGATGTCGCTTGTCAGTTCAGGCGTCATCGTGCGCGGCAACTGATCAAGCGGCCGGGTCGAAAGGCGTAGATACACCGAGCCCCCGGTTTCCTCGCGCTCCCAAGACTTCGCCTTCTTCGATTTGCCCTCGCGTTGCAGGTAGTGGAACGACCACTCCATGATCGCCGTCAGCTCGTCGACGTAGGCCGGTTCAAACGATGCGAGGCCGTCCTGCGCCATCCCGATCAGCGGCGTCGAGATCGACTGATGCGCGCCACCCTCCGGCGCCAGCGTAATGCCCGAAGGTGTTGCCACAACTATGAAGCGCGCGTCCTGATAGCAGGCCGAATTCAGCGCATCGAGCCCGCGGCAGATGAAGGGATCGTACAGCGTGCCGATCGGGATCAGCCGCTCGCCGTAGTGCGCGTGCGAAAGTCCAGCTGCCGCCAGCAGCAGGAACAGGTTCATCTCGGCAATCCCGAGTTCGATGTGCTGGCCCTTCGGATCCATCTCCCACTTCTGCGGGCTCATCAGGCCACGCGTCTTGAACAGATCCTCCTTCGTCACCATCGAGAACAGCTTGCGCCTGTTGACCCAGGGCCCGAGGTTGGTCGAGACGGTGACATCGGCAGAGGTGGTCATTATCCGATCCGCCAGCGGTCCCCCCGTCTTGGCGATGTCGTCCATGATGCGGCCGAAGCCCTGTTGCGTCGAGATCTGCCCCTTGATGTCGAGCTGCGGCAGCGTCGGCACCGGGATCTTCGGCGCCTGCAAGTTGCGTTTTCCCAGCCGGTTGAATGGCACGCGATGCAGGTATTGCTCGACCTCGGCGCGGGCGAGCCGCAGCCCCGCGAACTTGTCCCACTCCTCGCCCTGATTGATGCCCTGCTGTGTGCGGAACTCCTGCATCTGGGTCTTGTTCATCAGGCCGGCGTGGTTGTCCTTATGGCCGGCGAATGGCAATCCGAAGCCTTTGATCGTGTAGGCGATGAAGCAGACCGGCTGATCGTTCGGCGCACCCTCGAAGGCCTCGAGGATCGTCGCCATGTCGTGGCCGCCAAGATTGGTCATGAGCCGTTCTAGGCTCCGGTCGTCGCGGATACGGATCAGCGCAAGCGTCTGCGGTTCGCCGGCCAGGTCCTGCTCCAGCTGCTGCCGCCAGCCCTTGGCACCCTGGAAGACGAGCGCCGAGTACACATCATTTGGGCAATCGTCGATCCAGCGCTGCAAAGCGGGCCCGCCCGGCTCCTGGAATGCGGCCTGTAGCAGCTTGCCGTACTTGATCAGGATCACCTTCCAGCCGAGGTTCTCGAAGAGCCCCGCGACCTTCATGAACAGCTGGTCGGAGACGACGCTGTCGAGGCTTTGCCTGTTATAGTCGACCACCCACCAGCAGTTCTTGAGCCCGTGCTTCCAATACTCGAGCAGGGCTTCGTGAATGTTGCCCTCGTCGATCTCGGCGTCGCCCATCAGCGCGATCAGGCGGCCCTTCGGCCAAGTCTGCCCGGTCGACGGCGGCCAGGCCTTTGCGTGTACGTAGTCCTGGATCAGGCTCGAGAAACCCGTAGTTGCCACACCCAAGCCGACCGAGCCCGTCGAGAAATCGACGTCCGCGTCGTCCTTGGTGCGCGACGGATACGATTGGACGCCGCCGAAACCGCGGAAATTCTTCATTTTGTCGACGGACTGATTATCGAGCAGATATTGGATGGCGTGGAAAATAGGGCTCGCGTGCGGCTTCACCGCAATTCGGTCTTCCGGCCGCAGCACGTGGAAATAGAGCGCGGTCATCAACGTCGCCAGCGACGCCGACGACGCCTGATGCCCGCCGACTTTCAGGCCGTCGCCGCGGTTAATCTCATGGTTCGCATGGTGGATCATGTAGGTCGAGAGCCACAGCACCTTCCGCTCGAGCTCGGCCAGCATGGCAAGCGTGCGCTGGCGGTCGTCGGTGGGTTGGCTCTTCGGCATATCCAGCATGGTGTCCTCGCGCGGGTAGACTGATCGCAGCAAAATACCCGAGCCCGGCTGGCGATAGTTTGCGTTTTTCGCTATCATCAACAATCAAATTGGCTCATTTCGCCAGGATGCCGCGCTGAAATGGAAAAAATCGCCGCTGACACGCTCGACGCCATCGACCGGCGACTTCTCACGGCGCTGCAGGAGAATGGCCGCCTCACCGCCACGGAACTGGCCGAGCGCGCGGGGCTGACCACCAGCCCGTGCCTGCGCCGCCTGCGCCTGCTGGAGGAGGCCGGCATCATTCGCGGCTATACCGCTGTCATCGACCAGGTGAAGGTCGGGCTGCCGGTTTCCGTGTTCGTCTCGATCAAACTCGACCGCCAGCACGAGGAGGCGATGCAACGCTTCGAGGCGGCCGTCCGGCGCTGTCCCGAGGTGCTCGAGTGCTATCTGATGACCGGCCCGCGCGATTATCTGCTGCGCGTCGTCGCTCGCGATCTCGCCGATTACGAGCGTTTTGTGAAGGAGACGCTGACCCGTATCGACGGCATCGCCAACATCGAGTCGAGTTTCGCGCTCGGCCAGGTGAAACATTCCAACGCGCTGCCGCTGGGGCGGTGAGGACGAGCACAGTCCGCGCAAGCTATGCGGAACGACATTTTTCAGCCTGTGTCGTCTCATTGCGGCCTTGCACATGCCGGCGCGATCACGTATCGACGCGCGCCGTCGCGTAGCCTGTCAACACCACGTCGCCTTTCTGGTTGGTGGTCGTAATCACCATGTCGACGAGCGTGTCACCGTTTTCCTCGCGGACCGCTTCAACCACGGCTTTGGCCATGAGATCGTCGCCGGGCCAAACCTGATTGGTGAATCGCACGCCGTACTTCTTGACGTTCTCCGCACCGAACCGGTCAGTCACCACGCGGCCCGTCATGCCCATCGTCAGCATGCCGTGAGCGAAAACGCCCGGATAGCCGGCCACCTCCCGGCAGTAGAAGTCGTCGGAGTGCAGCGGGTTGTAGTCGCCGGAGGTGCCCGAGTACATCACCAGCTGCGTGCGCTTCAGGTCCTTGACCAGAACGTCCTCGAAGGTCGCGCCGACCGTGACTTGGTTTTTCTTTAATCGCATGACTCGTCCCCTCACTTCTGGTCCACGGGACGCTCGGTGCGCACACCGACGCCACGTGCGATGCAGACCAGATCTCCCGTCTGGTCACGATATTCCGAAACACGCTCGGTGAAGATCATCTTGCCGGCGCGCTTGCTCTCCTTCTCCCAGGTCTTGCCCGCCTTTTCGGTGACGGTCAGCACGTCGCCGGGTCGGACGGGCCGGACGAACTCGAAATGCTGTTCGGCATGTAGACCACCCGATGAGGAGGCCTTGCCTTCGACCCCTGTCGGGCCCTTGCCGGAGCCGAACCAGGGCACGCCCGGTTTCAGCCGCAGAAAATAATCGGGATCGAATTGAGCAACCGCGCGGGGGAATGTCGGCGGTGCGGCCGCTTTCTCCAACCCGGTGTCGGGAACCGCGTAGTCGCCGATGGAACGGCGAAACATCATGATGTGCGATGCTTCGACGGGGAAGATGACCGTTTTTTCGTCTGCCATTGGTTCGTCCCTTTGCCTATTGCCGTTGCTGCGGTTCTGCGTCTCAGTTCAATCGAACAGCGTCGCCAGACGGTTCTTGATGGTGTCGGCAATGTAAAGCGCAAGCGCCTGGATGGTCGACGTCGGATTCACGCCACCGGAGGTGACCCAGATACTGCCATCGACAACGAAGAGATTCTTCACGTCGTGGCAGCGTCCCCACGCGTTGACCACTGAGCGGTCCGGGTCCGTGCCCATGCGTGCGGTGCCAAGCAGGTGCCCGGGGGATGGCCAGGATACTGTGCGATGCCCCGCATGCCGGTCAAGGCGAGTTGCCACTGACTTGAAACCAGCGCGAAACGCGCGTCAGTTGGGGCTTTTTGAAAACGACCTCACCCGAGTACTTCGCTCACGCCCCATCGATCACGATCTTACCGAAATGATTGGCCGCTTCCATCGCGCGATAGGCGGACTTGGCATCGCCGAACGGCACGCGCTTGTCGATCACGGGCTTCAACTTCGCGTGGTCGATTGCGCGGTTCATGTCCTGAAACATACGCTTAGAGCCGACGTAGATGCCTTGCATGCGAATGGATTTGCGCATGAACGACGCCGGATCGATCTGGCCGCCGGCGAGTACGCCGATCAGCGGAATGGTGCCGGCGATCCGTGTTGCGGCGATGGAGCGTGGCAAAGTGCCGGCGCCGCCGACCTCGACGGTTGCATCGACGCCGCGGCCGCCAGTCGCGTCGAGTACGGCGGCTTCCCAGTTCGGCGTCGTGCGGTAGTTGATGGTGACCGCTGCGCCGAGTGCTTTGGCGCGTTCGAGCTTTGCGTCACTCGAAGAGATAATGATGGTACGGGCGCCGTGCAACCGTGCGAACTGAAGGCCGAAAATCGAGACACCGCCGGTACCGAGCAGTAGCACGTTGTCGCCGGCCTTGACGCGGGCGCATTCGACGAGCGCGTTCCATGCAGTGAGCGCGGCGCACGGCAAGGTCGCCGCCTCGGCGTAGGTCAGATGCTCGGGGAAGTGCACGGCGCCATCGGCCGCGAGGTTCACTTCTTCGGCCAGTACGCCGTCGATCGCGCCGCCGAGTGCGCTCGCCATTGCCTCGGCCGTGCAGGCGCCATCGAGCCAGAAGCGGAAGAAGCATGATGCGACCCGGTCGCCGACCTTGAAGCCGGTGACGCCAGGGCCGATCGCGATCACGTCGCCGGCGCCGTCCGAGTTCGGCACGCGCGGATAGGGGAGCTTGCGTGAGACCGGATCCTTCACCGTCATCAGGTCGCGGTAGTTGATGGCCGAGGCGCGGATGCGCACGCGGATCTCGCCGTGTCCCGGTGCTGTTTGGGCGACGTCACCCAAGTGCAGGGCGTCGATGCCACCGGCGGAAACGATCTGCCAGGCTTTCATTCGATTCTCCGTATTTTTTGCGCCTTCGGATGCCCAGTCAAGTCGCAAACCTGCTCCGCACCTGGGCGCATCCGGCGCGTGTGCTGTGTCTAGCTTCAGCCTGACGCCTGGTCCAGGGCGGTGCCAGCCTGACGTCAGCCCAATGCCACGCATCCACGCGCCGGTTGGCACTGGGCAACCGAAGGCGCAACTAATAAGGCGCGTACATGTTCACCAGATCGAGCTTGTCGGCGTTGGCAGCGAAGGCCTTGTGGTCGAATGGCTCGAGCAGCGGCCGGCGGAGCTCGACGAAGGCCATATAGTCGATACCGGTGGCGCCCGTGTCGTAGGCCAGCACGCGGGTCTGGATCACCTCGAGGCGGCCCTCGAACGCGGTCTTGGTGCCGGCGACGATGTCGCGCTCAGCTGCAGCCTTGAGACCGCGGAAGCGCAGCAGCAACACACGCGCGCATTGCTTGGTGATGGCGTTGCCCGGCGCAATCTGGACACCGGCCGAACGCCACACTTTCACGCGCGATGTGACGCGCTTTGTCCACGGACTCGACCTGTCGTGCGCGACCTTCATGTAGGCCGGCGAGGTCATCACCTCGAAGTTCTCGAGGTCGTACATGGCGAGGTAGCGCGGATGCCCGTCGGTGCACACGAACCGCAGTGCGGTCAGAATGCCGGGCACGGCGAGGCGCTCGGGCAGGTGCTCCGTGTCGTACCAGGCGTTGAATTCCTCCTCCAGCGCCGGCGGTGGTTGCATCGTGACGAGCAGGAAACCTTTGTTGGCCATAGGAAGAACGTCCGTGAGTTGGTGAATACGTGAATACGTGAAATGGTGCCGAATGCGTCACGAATTCACGCATTCACCAATTCACGACTTCCCCCCTGCGCTTCCTATTATGCCTTCGCTGCCGCCGGCACCACCGACCCGTCCGGGATCTGCCGCGGCAGCAGTGTCACCGCCGCGAAGATGACGGCGGCCGCGACCGAGAGCACGCGGAACAGCGTGTCGAAACCATAATTCTTGTGGATCAGCGCGATCAGCGGCAGTGCGGCGGCCAGCACCGTGAAACTGACCACGTAACGCAACCCGTAGATCGTGGCGCGCAATTCCGATTTCGCCATCCGGCCGATCATGTAGTCGTTGATCGGGATCTGGCCGAAGGCGCCGAGCATGAAGCCCAAGGCGATGGCGAACGCGCTCCAGTCCGTGAAGCCCGGCATCAATGCGAAGAACACGACCTGGATCGCGGCGACCGCCATGAACACCAGACGCGGCCCGTATTTGTCGAGCATCGAGCCGACGACAAGCTGCGCCAGTGACGCAACCGCGAACACGATGAACGCCAGACGGCCGACCAGCGTCGCTGAGCCGGCGATACCGGACAGCCGCTCATCGAAGACTTTCGGCAGCGCGAACGTGGTCGACTGGAAGACGAGACTCGAGACCGCCGTGGTGAAGAACACGATCGCGGTCAGCCGCCAGAGCGCAGCCTTCGCCTCAGCCGACATGCCGGCAGTTGGATTGGACGTCGTGGCGGCGGCTTTGGGCTTGTTGGCAGACGCCGCGATCTCACCGCGTACCAGCCACCAGTAGGCGAAGCCGATCACCACCGAGACGACGCCCGGCGCGATGAACGCCGTCCGCCAGCCACCGTGATCGATGCACCAGCCGGTGATCAGCGCAGC
>JANLQP010000284.1:0-15765 GCA_031367895.1 Hyphomicrobiales bacterium | reverse complement strand
GGCGCCAGCACGGCCGTCGAATGGCCGGTCGGCATCGGCGCCAAGGGCAATGAAGGCGTCGCCAACAACGTGCTGCAGACCAAGGGCTCGATCGGCTACGTCGAATTCGCCTACGCAAAGCAGAACAAGATGACCCACACGCGGGTCATCAACAAGGCCGGCAAGGCCGTCGAACCGAGCCTCGCTGCGTTCCAAGCCGCAGCGGCCAATGCGAAGTGGGACGCTGTTCCGGGCTTCGGCGTGATCCTGACCGACCAGCCGGGCGATACGTCGTGGCCGATCGCCGGCGCGACATTCATCCTGATGCACAAGAAGCCGGCCGACGTGGCAGCCGCACAGACCGCGCTCAAGTTCTTCACCTGGGCTTACGAGAAGGGTGACAAGATGGCATCCGACCTCGATTACGTGCCGATGCCGGACGCCGTCGTGGGACTCGTTAAGAAGGAATGGTCGAAAGTCACCGGCGCCGACGGTAAGCCGATCATGTAACCCACATGCCGAACGAGCGCTGCCCCTGGCGGCGCTCGTCTTCCTTGTTTCGATCGGACGTGATGCATGACAGTTGCGACACCAGCGAGCGTCACTCCGGGCGCGTCTTCAAGAGGCGCAGCCCTTTTGCGGCTTCAGCGCAGCGACAACATGTTTCGCCTTGTGACGCGCGCCGCAGCTTTGTTCGTCCTGGTGCTGCTGAGTGCGATCGCTATTTCGCTGTTGATCGGCGCCTGGCCGGCGATTCGAGCGTTCGGCTTCGGCTTCCTGACGAGCCAGTCCTGGAACCCGGTCACAGAGAAGTTCGGTGGCTTGGCGCCGATCTACGGCACGATCGTCACGTCACTGATCGCCATGCTGATCGCGGTTCCGATCGGCACCGGCATCGCGATTTTCCTGACCGAATCCTGCCCGATGAGCTTGCGCCGACCGATCGGCACAGCCATCGAATTGCTCGCCGGCATCCCCAGCATCATCTTCGGCATTTGGGGGTTGTTCGTGCTGGCGCCGCTGCTGCAATCGACCGTGCAGCCGGCGTTGATCAGCGCGTTCGGATCGATTCCGATCCTCTCGTCGCTGTTCGAGGGACCGCCCTATGGTATCGGCATGCTGACCGCGTCGCTCATTCTCGCGATCATGGTCCTGCCGTTCATCACCGCGGTTAGCCGCGATGTGTTCAGCACGGTTCCGCCTGTTCTCAAGGAAGCTGCCTATGGCATCGGCGGCACGCGGTGGGAAGTGGTGCGCAACGTCGTCATCCCGCACACACGCGTCGGTCTTATCGGCGGCATCATGCTCGGACTCGGACGCGCGCTCGGCGAGACGATGGCCGTGACCTTCGTCATCGGCAATGCGCACAAGATCCAGCCGTCGCTACTGGCGCCGGGAACCACGATCTCGGCGACGATTGCGAACGAGTTCACGGAGGCCGTCGGCGACCTCTACACGTCGTCACTGGTGCTGCTCGGGCTGATCCTGTTCGCGATCACGCTGATCGTCCTGTCGGCCGCCCGCTATCTGTTGTGGCGCCTCGAACAGACGGCGAGGGGGTGAGCCATGAGCAATTTCAATTCATCCGGTTTCCGGGCGCGTCGCCGCCGCAGCGGCATTGCGATGGGGCTGTGCTTTGTAGCAACACTGGCCGGGCTGTTCGTGCTTGTTGCCGTCTTGTCGACACTGCTGGTCAAGGGCGTTTCCGGGCTATCGATCCGCGTCTTCACCGAGATGACGCCACCGCCCGGCAACGACGGCGGCCTTCTCAACGCCATTGCCGGCAGCTTGATGATGACGGTGCTTGGCGTTCTCTTCGGCACCCCGATCGGGATTCTCGCGGGCACCTACATGGCCGAATACGGCCGCCACGACCGGCTGACCTCGTTGATCCGCTTCATCAATGACATTCTCTTGAGCGCGCCGTCGATCGTTATCGGCCTGTTCGTATACACGGTCGTGGTCGCGCCGATGCGGCATTTCTCTGGGTTCGCCGGCGCGATCGCCCTCGCCATCCTCGTGATTCCGGTGGTGATCCGCACAACCGAGGACATGTTGCGGTTGGTGCCCGACCAGTTGCGCGAGGCCGCCGCCTCTGTCGGTATGCCGCGAGCGGTGATGATCCGGCAAATCGCCTACAAGGCGGCGCGCGCGGGTATTCTGACGGGCGTCCTTCTCGCGATCGCACGCGTCAGCGGTGAAACGGCACCGATCCTGTTCACGGCTCTCAACAACCAGTTCTGGAGCCTCGACCTCAATGCGCCGATGTCGAGCCTGCCGGCAGTGATCTTCCAGTTCGCCCTGTCACCCTATGCCGACTGGCAACGCCTCGCCTGGACCGGCGCCATGCTCATCACGTTCGCCGTTCTCTCGTTTAGCATTCTGGCGCGCGCGTACAGTTCGAAAGGACACCAATGATGACCTCGATCAATGTCTCAGATGTGCGCGCCAGCGAGATCGTCGCGGCACCGAGATCGGAACGCATCGTCATCCGCGACCTGAACTTCTACTACGGCAAGTCCCGGGCGCTGAAGGATATCTCACTGCCCTTGCGCGCCAATTGCGTCACGGCCTTCATCGGACCCTCGGGCTGCGGAAAATCGACCCTGCTGCGCGTACTCAACCGCATGTACGACCTCTATCCGGGCCAGCGCGCCGAGGGCGAGGTGCTTCTGGACGGCGAAAACATCCTGTCGCCGGGCACCGATCTCAATCTGCTGCGCGCGCGCATTGGCATGGTGTTCCAGAAGCCGACGCCGTTCCCGATGTCGATCTACGACAACATCGCCTTCGGCATCGGCCTCTATGAAAAGCTCACGAAATCCGAGATGGACGGGCGCGTCGAGGAAGTTTTGCGCCGAGCGGCGCTCTGGGGCGAAGTGAAAGACAAACTTCGCACGAGCGGGCAGGGACTTTCGGGCGGCCAGCAGCAGCGGCTCTGCATTGCGCGAACGGTCGCCATCAAACCCGAAGTGATCCTGCTGGACGAGCCTTGCTCCGCCCTCGACCCGATCTCGACCGCGCGCATCGAGGAACTGATCGAGGAGCTGAAAGCCGACTACACGATCGCCATCGTCACCCACAATATGCAACAAGCCTCCCGCACGTCGGACTATACAGCTTTCATGTACCTGGGCGAGCTGATCGAGTTCGGGCCGACAACCCAAACCTTCACAAATCCAAGCAACAAGCGGACCCAGGATTACATTACAGGCCGGTTCGGGTGAGCCGGTTGCTGGTGGGCAACTGAAGGCGCAGGTAAACGCGCTGGTTGGTATCATGCCGGAGGCGTTTCTCCGACACGACGGGCAACCGAAGACGCACACAAGGAGACATACCGTGAGCAATCACATCGTCAAATCCTACGACACCGAGTTCGCGGAACTGGATCGGTTGGCGGCCGAGATGGGCGGGCTCGCCGAGAAGCTGCTGGCCGATGCCTTCGCCGCGCTCGAGCGTCGTGATCCGCAACTTGCTGAGCGTGCGATCGCGAACGACAAGACGATCGACAATCTCGAGCGACAGATCCAGGAGCGGGCAATCCTGATGATCGCGCGGCGCCAACCGTTGGCCAACGACCTGCGGCACGTCATGACCGTTCTCAAGATCGCCGGCGACCTTGAGCGTATCGGCGATCTCGCCAAGAACATCGCCAAGCGCGCGCTCGCGGTCTCCGGAGAGAACCACCCGCGGCAACTGCTGATCGGCCTCGGCCATATGACCGAGCTCGCGCACGAGCAATTGAAGGACGTGCTGGACGCCTTGGGCACCCGCGACGACGCGAAGGCGCTCGCCGTCTGGCGCGGCGACGTGAAGCTCGATGATCTCTATAACTCGGTCTTCCGCGAGTTGCTGACTTACATGATGGAGGATCCGCGCAACATCGGGCTTTGTGCCCACCTCCTGTTCGGCGCCAAGAACATCGAGCGCATCGGCGATCACACCACCAATATCGCCGAGAACATCCACTATCTCGTGACTGGAAAAGTGTTGACCGATGCGCGCCCGAAGGGCGAAGGTTCGAGTTCGGTGCTGATTAAAACGGCGACAGATTGAGCCATGGCTGCACGAATTCTTGTCGTCGAAGACGATGCTGCGATCGTCACGCTCATCGACTACAATCTCAAGGCCACTGGCTACGAGGTGACGACAGCGGCCAGCGCCGAAGACGCCGAGTTGTTGCTCAGCGAGCAATTGTTCGACCTCATCATCTTGGACTGGATGTTGCCGGAGGTGTCGGGGATCGATTTTTGCAAGACGCTACGGCGGGCGGGGAAAGTCCCGGCCTTGCCGATCCTCATGTTGACGGCGCGCGGCGAGGAGGCGGATCGCGTGCGCGGCCTTGCGACCGGCGCCGACGATTACGTGGTGAAGCCGTTCTCGGTACCCGAGTTGATGGCGCGGGTCGGCGCGTTGCTGCGACGGGCTTCGCCGGAGCGCGTCAGCGATCGGTTGGTCTGCGGTGAAATAACACTCGACCGACAGTCGCACAAAGTGACGCGCGCTGGTCGAATGATCACGATCGGCCCGACCGAGTACCGCCTGCTGGAGGTGCTGCTCGAAAGCGCCGGCCGTGTGTTGACGCGCAATCAGCTGATCGATCGCGTCTGGGGCACGACCGCCGAGGTGGACGAGCGCACCGTCGATGTCCACATCGGCCGCCTGCGCAAGGCGCTGATCCGAGGGCCCGAGGCTGATCCGATACGCACCGTGCGCGGCGCCGGCTATACGCTGGAGAGTGAGTAGGATCGCCGAGCCTGTTTGAGACGGCCAATTGGCGCAATGATCAACGAACCGCGCTTGCGGGCGAACGGGTATTATTTGATGTCGGAAGCGCGACGGTGATCAACCAGCAGAGGCTGAGCATGACCGCCGAGCCAATCAGGCAAGCCGTCATGCCGCCGATCTGATAGAGCGCTCCCGAGAGCAGGATACCGACCAGGCGACCGGTCGCGTTTGCGGCGTAATAGAAGCCGACATCCTCGGCGGCCTTCTCCGATCCGGCATAGGCGAGGATCAGGTAGGAGTGCAGCGACGAGTTGACCGCGAACGGCAGGCCAAAGAGCGCAAGGCCCACGGCGACGATGATATCGGGGCGCCAGAGATTTCCGCTCGCGAGCATGAGGGCCAGCGCGAGCGGCACGGCTGTGAGGATTGCCGCCCATAGTCTGGCAGCGGGGATCTCCCGACTGAGTCCGTCGCTGCTGCGGGCGACGAGGTGGGGTGCAAACGCCTGCACGCCACCATAGGCGATTGTCCACGCGGCGAGGAACGCGCCGACCTCGGCGAAGCGCCAGCCATTGGCATAGAGGAACACTGGCAAACCAACGACGAACCAGACATCGCGCGCGCCGAACAGGAAGACCCGCGCCGCCGCGAGAAGGTGGACGCCGCGCGACTTGGCAAACAGCTCCTTCATAGACGTCGACGATTTCGCCTTGCCGAGTTCGGCTGGCAGCATGAGCAGTCCGAGCAGGAATACGGCGCCGATCAGAGCGGCCATGAGCCAAAGGGCCGGCTTGAAGCCCATGGCGTCGAGCAGCAGACCGCCGGCGAAGAAGCCGAGGCCCTTCATGGCGTTCTTGGAACCCGTAAACCATGCCACCCACTTGAACAGCTGCCCGGAGCCTTCTGCGGAGGTTGCTTTGATCGCCGATTTTGATGCGGTCTTGGTGAAGTCCTTCGCGAGGCCCGAGATGCCTTGCGCGGCGACAACCCAGATGACGGAGGCAGCTGCCGTCCACGCTGGATCGAGCGCGGAGAGCATCATGAGCCCCGCGACTTGCAGGCCTTGTCCGACGGCCAGCATGCACGGAATGCCGAAGCGTATAGCGAGCCATCCGCCTGCGAGATTGGCGACAATGCCAGCGATTTCGTAGAGCAGGAACAGGAATGACAGCGTGAAAGGGGAGTAGCCGAGCTTGAAGAAGTGCAGCAGCACCAGCATGCGTAGCGCGCCGTCGACCAGGGTGAAGCTCCAATACGAGGCGGTGACGACAAGGTAATTGCGAAGGGCGGAAGTCATGTGCGGTGCTCCGCCGCGATGACGATGTTGGCGAGGTCGACCATACGGCAGACGTAGCCGATCTCATTGTCGTACCACGCGTAGACCTTGAGCAGAGTGCCGTCCGTCACCATCGTCGATGGCGCGTCGACGATCGCACTGCGCGTGTCGTTGCAGTAGTCGACGGAGACGAGAGGCTTGGTCTCGTACCCGAGGATGCCGGCCAGTGCGCCGCGCGCTGCATCCTGGAACAGTGCGTTGACCTCGTCCTCGGTCGCAGGCCGCTTCAGCTCGAACACGCAATCGGTGAGGCTGGCGTTGAACACAGGCGCGCGCACGGCGTGGCCGTTGAGCTTGCCCTTCAGCTCCGGGTAGATGAGGGCAATTGCCGTCGCGCTGCCCGTTGACGTCGGGGACAACGACAGCATGGCCGAGCGTGCCCGGCGCAAGTCCATGTGCGGGGCATCGACCACGACGTTGGTGTTGGTGGGATCGTGGATGGTCGTGATCTGCCCGTGACGGATGCCGATCGCCTCGTGCACAACCTTCACGACAGGAGCGAGGCAGTTGGTCGTGCAGGACGCCGCCGTCAGCAGCCGATGCTTCGCTGGATCGTAGAGATGATCATTGACGCCGACGACGACGTTGAGGGCACGTTCGTCCTTGATGGGAGCGGCCACGATGACGCGCTTCACGCCGCGATCGAAGTAACCCTGAAGCTGCTCGGGCTTCAGGAACTTGCCAGTGCATTCCAGCACGATCTCACAGCCGAGATCGCCCCAGGACACGTCACTTGGTGTCGCCGCAGAGGAGAAGCCAAGCCGCTTGCCGCCGACTGAAATCGCCGTTCCGCCATCGGCTTCGATGGGCGTGCGCCAGCGCCCGTGCATGCTGTCGAACTCGAGCAAGTGGGCTGTCGCCGCTGCGCCACCCTTGATCTCGTTGAGATGGACGACATCGAGCCGGTTGCCGGCGCGGGGATCATCGTCAGGCCGCAAGAGCCCGCCCATGGCGGCCCTGAGCGCTAGGCGCCCCATCCGTCCCATACCGTTGATGCCGACTTTCATGAGGTTTCCTCAGATGATGTGCCTCGATGTGCTGCCGTACTCGTCGAGGCGCGCCTTCAGGGCCATGCGATCGAGCGACTGGAATGGCAGACTGACGAACGCTTCGAGCCGGCGGCGGATCATGCCGTAGAGCTCGAAAATGAGCGTGGCGCGCTCGGCCTCCGAGCCGTTGAACTTCGCCGGATCGGGGAACGGCCACACCGCGGTGATGGGGCGATCCCCGAGATCGGGGCAGACCTCGCCGTTCCGCGGATCGCAGAGCGTGATGACAAAATCCATGCGCGGCGAGTCGGGGCCGGTGAACTCGTCCCAGGATTTGGGGCGATAGGCCGCGACCTCGTGGCCCATGGTCGTCAGGCGTGCGAGCACGCCGGGCATGGCTGCAGCCGCCGGCTTCGAGCCCGCAGAATAAGCATTGAATTTTCCGCGTCCGATACTTTCCAAGATCGCCTCTGCGATGATCGACCGGGCTGAATTGCGCGTGCAGAGGAAGAGCACGTTGAAGGCCGGCGCCATGGGGCTTTCCTTCGGGTTGTCCGCAGGCAACAGGCGGAGGATATCGGCGCAGAGTTCAGGCCGGCCGTTGCAGCACGTCTCGGTCAAGAAGCCGAACAGCTGGTGCACACCGGCGAAGCGGACGGCGTAGATGACATGCCGGCCTTGGCGCTCGGAACTGACCAGACCAGCCTGCTCCAATGCCGAGAGATGGAACGACAGCGTCGAAGGCGCCTGCTTCAAGTGCGCGGCAAGGTCGCCTGCCGGCATCCCGGAAGGCCCGGCGACAGCAAGGACGCGAAGGAGCGCGAGCCGTGTCTCCTGCGAGAGCGCGGCAAATCCAGCGGCGGCAGCGGTCAGTTTCATTTCCATGGTTCTTGAATAGTCGAAACATATGACAGGACTATGACGAGCACGGCCACGTTGACGCAAAAAAATCGCGTCTTACTGCCTCCTCGATGTTCTGAGTGGGTGGTTTTGGGCTGCTGAACGGTCGAAGTGTGGCTTGATCCTGATGGCAGAGCGTTCGCTGTCGTGACGGGCGGCGGTCAAGGACGCGCCCTTGCGCGCCGATCGATGCGGAGCATGGCGCCGCGATGACGGGCTTGTCCTTGAGGGCCGTTCGGCACAACGGCATACGGGGCGCCAGGATCGAGCCAACCCCGGTGCCGCATGCGCGACACTCGCCTCCTGCAGCTCGCGCTCGGCGTCCGGTCGCCGTGGTTTGTTGCGGCCTCCGACTTCGATGCCGACAACCAGCGACCGGCCGCTGCCACGCGTCGGATGAGAAATGCGGGCTAGACGCGCCCTGGCCAACACAGGGCTTGACCTCGTCTATGTCGTTGGCGACCACGATGGGCGAAGCTGCCAAGCTTCATCGCTTTGCCGTTGCAAGCTGAGCGGTAATCAGCTGCAACGCCTCGGCCAGCGTCTGCTCGACCCCCAATTCGGTCGTATCGAGCAAGAAGGCATCAGGCGCAGCCTTCATGGGCGCATTGGCGCGGCCGGAATCGCGCTCGTCGCGGCGGCGGATCACCTCCAGCACGCGGTCGTAGGTCACAGGCTCACCGAGCCGCCGCAGTTCCTCGAAGCGGCGTCGGGCGCGCACTTCGACGTCGGCCGTGACGAAGATCTTCACGTCGGCATCCGGGCAGACGACCGTGCCAATGTCGCGGCCATCCAACACGGCGCCGGGTTCTTGCGCGGCGAAATCACGCTGGAAGTCGAGCAGCGCGGCGCGGACCGTCGGGAACTTGGCGACCACGGAGGCCGCATCGCCGACGCCCGGCAGCCGCAACCCCGGATCGTTGAGGGTCGATGCATCCAGCGTGCGGGCAATCTGGGTTGCGAACGCCTCGTCTTCGAGTGACCGCTCACGTGCCATCACGTCGCGCGCCACCGCCCGGTAGAGGAGCCCCGTGTCAAGGCAGCTGAAGCCGAAATACGCGGCGATCCGTTTGGCGAGCGTGCCTTTGCCGGAGGCTGCGGGTCCGTCGATGGCGATGATCATGGCGCACCTTAGGCCTGGGAGCGGTTGGTTTGCCGGAGTGCTAAGGGAAATTGCACCGCGGGGCAACGGGCGCACAGCCGCGACCGCTCCTGGCTCATGACAAATCTTTGATCTTGATGCGGATCGCCGCCGAAGTGTCGCAGCTTCGTCGCGATATTTCCGCAATCGGAGCGTACGACGTTCAGGATTGCACGGACATGTTCATCGGGTGGCGGCACCTGTTGGACGTGTCGAGCGGCCCAGGGGATCGGCGGATTTCATGGGAATGCGGCGTGTGGCTGAACGACGTCAATGAAATGCAGTGATGAAATGCAGCGGGGGCTCACGGGCCGTTAACGCGCCATTAACCGAATGAAGGTTAATTGACCGTGGGTGTAGAGGTGTCCAGATGTTGCGTAAAACTAATGCTAGCCTGATCCAGGGTGCTACCAGCCAGAGCGGCATGGTGAGCGCTCTCCTGTTGCTTTCTGTCACGATTGGTGGCTGTAGCGCAGATGTCGGCCGGTTTGATTTCTCGAGCGTCGGCTCGACCAGCGACTCCGGTGGCCGCAGCGCCCTGACACCGGGCGAGCCGCTCCGCCGCAATGCCGGGATCCCCGTCGATACGCAGACGCCGGGCGGCTCCAATCGCCCGCCGAGCGGCAGCGACCGGACGCCTGTCGGCGGCCAGCGCGAGCCCGAAATTCGCATGTCTTCGCTGCCTGATGCGCCCTCGCGCGAGCCGCAGACGCGGCCAGCCCCAGCACCGCGTGCAAGCGCCCCGGCTCCGGCTGCAGGCCGCCAGATCACGACCGCTGCGACGACGCCTGGCGAGACCATCGAGGTCCAGACCGGCGACACGCTCTATGGCATCGCCAAGCGGCACAAAGTGCCGGTCTCCGTTTTGATGACATTGAACAACCTGCAGAACCCGAACATTCGCCCGGGCCAGAAGCTGTCGCTGCCGGCTGGGAAGCGCCCCGTCGCGCCGCGTCCGGCAGCCGTTGCTGCAGCTCCGGCTGCGCCCGTGTCGGTTCCGGCGGCTCCGGCTGCTGCACCGGTCCTGAAAGCCGCTCGGGCCGCTCCGGTTGCAGCGCCCGCGACGCCCGTTGCACGCCCGGTCGCAGTTGCGGCGGCGGCGCCGGCCGACTGGAATGGCTCCTACACCGTCGCCCAGGGTGACTCGCTCTACGGCATCGCCAAGAAGCACAGCGTGCGTGCGGCTGACCTCCAGTCCTTGAACAGCATCATCGATCCGACCAAGGTGCGGCCAGGCACGGTGCTGAAGGTTCCCGGTGGTACGGCGACCGCATCGGCCGCGGCACCGGCAGTTGCCGCTTCGCCGGCGCCCGTCGCGGCTCCCGTCCGCCAACCGGCAACCGGCGCCAAGCCCACCATCATCAACGCCGCGACCGAGCCGACGCCGGCAGCAGCGCCTGAGCGTGTTGCAGCACTCGGCAGCAACGCGCCGACCAAGACCGACATTGCGCCGACCGTTGCCACCACGCCAAAGGCTGAGCCGGCTGTTGCTGGCGCCACCGGCAAGTTCCGCTGGCCGGTCAAAGGCAAGGTGATCACGGGTTTCGGCCCGCGTCCGGACAATACGCACAACGACGGCGTCAACATCTCCGTGCCGGCTGGTACCGACGTGCTCGCCGCGGAGGCTGGCACCGTCGCCTACGCCGGCAGCGAACTCAAGGGCTACGGCAACCTGATCCTGGTCCGCCACGAGGGCAACTGGGTCTCGGCCTACGCCCACAACGACCAGTTGATCGTGAAACGTGGCGACAAGGTCAAGCGTGGCCAAGCCATCGCCAAGGCCGGGAACACCGGAACCGTCGACCAGCCGCAGGTACACTTCGAACTGCGGCAGGGGTCAAAGCCGGTCGATCCGATCCCGTACATGGAAAAGAACTAAGGTTTTTCCGTGCGCCTTCGGATGTGGTCGTGCCGAAGGCGGGTCAGTGCCTGCACGTCGTGCGTCGGCCTTCTTCATTTCACGCTGCGCGGCACCCGGCGATGGCCGAGGAGGCCGGACATGAAGCCGTAGATCAACCCGAGCCCGATGCCGAACGCGACGCCGTTGAGCAGGAAACCCGAGGCGAGCTTGATCGCCTTCAAGTCGACCAGGAAACCGTTGAAGAGCGGCCGCCCCTTGATCAGAGAGACGGCGATCCAACTGCCGAGCAGCAAGGTGCCGAGGGAGCCGAACAGGAAGCCCTTGAGCCAATTGCGCCGGACGGGCAGCCAATCGCTGATGCCGGCGTAGAGGACGCCCCAAAGCCCACCCCAGAACATCTGGTTGAAGAGCGTCGGCACGCCAAAAGCTTCTTTATAAGCGTCCTTGGCCGGGTTCATGTTCCAGGGCACGCCCGCAAGCGGAACGGCGCCGGAGGTCTTGAGTAGCCAGTACATGCCTTGGTGGCAGATCAGCACGGCCAGACAGCCGGCGATGAAACCAGCGAGCAATCGCATGAGTGATGCAGTCATCAAGTCCTCGCGCACGGTTCAGGTCTCGTCGGATGTGCCAAGCCTAACAGGTTTCGCGACGGGCTGGATCACCGACAGTGCCTGCAACATGTCGTGATGGCATCGCCCACCGGCCCCGCGCGCCCTTGGTTACCCTGCCATGCGGTATCGATTGTTGTCCTGAGTTCGACAATGAATTTCTTAGCTGACATGATCGGCCTGCCCTTTCGGTTGAACACGACAAGGGAAGAGTCACTGTTCGCCGCGATTGCGCATGAGTCAAATCAGCCGGGGCAGGCCACTAGGCGTTACGGTACTTTTGGACCGTCCATAGGACCGGTGCCTCCGACATCCGTCCCTAGTATTTGATCGCATGAGTATTGAACCTCGGCACTGACCCGTGCCGGGGGCGCGTGGCACCGTTTTCTGCTACGATTGTCCGACTCTGATCGATCGAAGGCGATTGCTGGAATGGATACGACCGAACTCCGTCGCAGGTGGTCCGAACTCGGGCTTACGACGCGTTTTGGCCTGGTGTCGGCGCTGATCATTCTATCGGGCATGCTTGTTCTCGGCGAATGGGTGGCGCGCCGTATCGCGGAGGGCGTGGTTCACAGCCATGCGGCCAGCGCGGCGCTCTATGCCAACAGCGTCGTCAAGATGCAGGTTCAGGAACTCAAGAACCAGTCGACATTGTCCAAGGAGACCTTGCAGGGCATCGACGACCTGATCCGGCCGCGGCCCATCGCCGGGTTCAGGATCTGGAAGAACAATACCGTCGTCTATAGCGAGCGCAAGGACCTCGTGGGCCGCACCTTTCCGCCGTCGCCGGTGCGCAATCGGGCCTTGGCGGGCGAGGTTGTCGCAGTCTACCGGCTTGCCGGCAACGCGCCGAGTGCGCCAATTGTTACGCCGGGCGAATGGCTCCTCGAAGTCTATGCTCCTGTCCGTGAGAACGGCACCAATCGGATCATCGCGCTGGCGGAAACCTATGAAATTGCCAGTTCGCTGCGAACCGACATCAGGAATGCCCGCATCGGCAGTTGGCTGCTGACCGCGGCGATCGGAATGGGCATGCTGGCGCTGCAGACCGCGATCGTGCATGGCGGCAACCTCACGATCCAACGCCAGCGCACTGATCTCGAACAGCAGATCCACATGCTATCGACCACTCGCGACGAGAACAAATCGTTGCGGCACGCCAATGACGCCGGCGAGCGCGCCAGCGAGACGCAAGAGCGCTTCCTGCGCCGTGTCGGAGCCGACCTGCACGATGGACCGCTGCAGCTGATCGCCATGGCGGTATTGCGCGTCGACTCGATGAAGGGACTGCTCGAAAGCAGCGAGCCGGACATGCTGCGTGAAGCGCTGGAGGACCTCGATCTCGTGCACGGCTCGCTCAGCGACACGATGGTCGAACTGCGCAACATTGCAGCCGGACTGGCACTGCCCGAGATCGAACACCAGGCGTTGCCGCTCGTCATCCGGACCGCCGCACGGCGACACGAGCGGCAATCCGGCCGTCCCGTCGCCTGTGCCGTCGACGACCCGCTCCCCGATGTGCGGCCGGTCATCAAGGAGAGCATCTATCGTTTTCTGCAGGAGGGCCTGAGCAACGCCCTCCACCATGCCGGTGGACGCGGCCAGTCCATTCGATGCCGCCTGCTCGGCGGCAAGATCGAAGTTTCGGTTCTCGACGAGGGACCGGGGATCGGCGCCACCGCTCGATCGGCGAACGGTCACGGCCAGGGACTGACGGGACTGCGTTACCGCATCGAGGCGCTCGGCGGCGCACTCTCGATCGCCGATCGAAGCAGCGGCGGGACGGCGCTCGTCGCCAGCTTCCCGATTGTCCCGGCTCAACCGGAGGAGCGACGGTCAAATGTCTGAGCCAATCCGTGTGGCGGTGATCGACGACCATCCGATCTTTCTCGACGGTCTCGAGAGGGTTCTGCGCCGAATGAAAGAAGTCAACCTGGTCGCCAAAGGCGCCAGTGCCGCCGATGCGCTGAGCATCGCAGCCGAGCACCGGCCCGAGATCATGCTGCTCGACCTCACGATGCCGGGCGGTGGCTTCGAGGCGGCACGCGCGATTCGAGGCGCCCAACCCGCGATCAAGATCATCGTGCTCACGGCATCGGACGATCACGACAAGGTCGCGACCGCCATCGAGTGCGGGGCCCAGGGCTTTCTGACGAAGGGCGTCGTTGCGGCAGAGCTGTTGGACGCCATCAAAGCGGTACACAGGGGGCAGCCTTACGTCACACCGGCGGTCTCGGCCCGCTTCCTGATGCAGCGGCTTCGCGGTCAGGCCGTGCCGAATTCGTCGGCGAAGTTCAACCGGCGCGAGACGGAAGTTCTCGATCTCGTCGCGCAAGGGCTCTCGAACCAGGACATCGCCGAACGTCTCAGCCTGGCGCTTCCGACCATCAAGAACTACCTGACGCGGATATTCGCCAAGCTGCGGGTCCACAGCCGCACGCAAGCCATTGCGGCCTGGAAGCGAGAGCCGAGCTGATCGCTGCCGTCGCAACGGCAACCACCCGAACCCGATATCGCGTTCCGATCTGCGGCCATGGCCGGCGGACGCTGCGGCATGCCGCGCCCGTTCGTCAGCGCATGCCGCACACCGGCGGCGCGGAAGTTCGTTCGGCGTGCCCGATTGAAACATGCGGACGCCACGACCGTCGATCCTATCGAACCATCATCTGAGCCCGCCGCGATGGTTTGAAGATACCGATACGAAAGTATCTGGTCTGGCCAGTAATGCCGGCATTGACGCCAGACCTCTGCGGTTTGGTCGTTCGACCAACCTCGGTTGGCCCGGAGCACATCAATGCCGATGCTGGTCAAATGAGGGAGTCCCGGGCGCACCTCCACTAAATCCGCCCGGCTCCTCCAAGGGTTTTCAATGGCACGCGGACCACTCTTGCGGTCCCCTTCATCGGGAGTACGTCATGGTAAAGTTCATTCGCTCGGACCTGGATTTCATCCTCCAGCAGATCTTGCTCGCGGAAGCGAACGCGGCGACCATCGCGGGCCCGGGCACGCCGATGCTCGAGCTGCTCCCGAATGCCGAGGTGCCGTGGGGATTGCGCACGGTTACGGGCGTCAACAACAACCTGGTACCCGGGCAATCACAGTTCGGCGCGGCCGACACCGTATTCCCGCGGCTGACGACGCCGGAGTGGGTCACCCAGACCAATCCTGGCGTTCTCAACCCAGGCGTCAACCCGCCACCATTCCCGGTCGGCTTCGACTATTCCCTACCCGGCAACATCATCGATGCCACCCCGCGCATCGCATCGAACCTGATCGTCGACCAGACGGCGAACAATCCGGCCGCGGTCGTGGCGGCATTGACGAACGGCAACCTGGGACTTTCCCCGACCCCCGGCAACCTCGTCACGAGCCCAGGGCTCGACGGCCTATTCGGCCCCAACCCGGTCACTGGCATCAACGACGACACGCAGGTCTACTTCATACAGAACACGACGCCGGACTTCGGCCTGACCGCGCCGTTCAACTCGTGGATGACGTTCTTCGGCCAGTTCTTCGACCACGGCCTCGACCTGCTGCAGAAGAGCAAGACCGAAATCGTCTACATTCCGCTACAGCGGGACGATCCGCTTTACAATACCACACCGAACCATTTCATGGCGCTCTCGCGCGCGGTGGGCGCGACGGGTGTGACGGGCGCGGGCGGACTGGGAAGCGCACAGAACATCACCTCGCCTTTCGTCGACCAGAACCAGACCTATACCTCGCATCCTTCGCATCAGGTGTTCCTGCGCGAGTACGCCATGGTCGGCGGCAAGCCCGTCGCCACCGGCAAGCTGCTGACCGATCACGTGATCGTCGTCGACCCCATCACCGGCGTCTCGCACCTCGGCGCCGACAAGGGCGGCATGGCGACCTGGGCCGCAGTCAAGGCGCAGGCGCACGACATGCTCGGCATCGAGCTCACTGACGACTACGTCAACAAGGTGCCGCTGCTGCGGACCGACGACTACGGCAACTTCATCCGTGGAGCGAACGGCTTCCCGCTGGTCGTCACCGGCATCGGAACCGACGGCATCCCAAATACGGCCGACGACACCGTCACCGAGGGCAATCCGGCCGCCAACCTTGGTCACGGCATCAACCTCACCCTGATTGGAGCGGTCACGACCAGCCACCAGTTCCTGGTCGACATCGCCCACGCTGCCGATCCGCACAGCTCGAGCGGCGCTTTCCTCACGGCCGACGCGGACTCGATCGTC
>JANLQP010000084.1:0-62471 GCA_031367895.1 Hyphomicrobiales bacterium | reverse complement strand
CGGCGCGCTCTGGCAGACGGAACTCGGGGCTTCGCCGCTCGACGTGGTCGCGTGGCACGGCAACTATGCGCCCTACAAGTACGACATGCAGCGGTTCAATGCGGTCGGTTCTATTTCGTTCGACCATCCGGACCCGTCGATCTTTTCGGTACTCTCGGCCCCTTCCGAAACGCCTGGCACCTCGAACGTCGACTTCGTCATCTTTCCCGACCGCTGGCTGGTCGCGGAGGATACGTTCCGCCCGCCCTGGTATCATCGCAACATCATGTCCGAGTTCATGGGGCTCATCCACGGCGTCTACGATGCCAAGCCTGAGGGCTTCACGCCCGGCGGCATGAGCCTGCACAATTGCATGCTGCCGCACGGCCCCGATGCCGCGTCCTACGAGAAGGCGACCACCGCCGAGCTGAAACCCGTCAAACTGACAGGAACCTTGGCGTTCATGTTCGAGACCCGATTCCCGCAGCGTGTCACGGCCTACGCTGCGGCTCTGGAAACACTGCAACCCGATTATGCCAACTGCTGGTCCCGCCTTGAAAAACGCTTCGACCCGAACCGGCGCGCCTGAGAATTGATCAGCTGACGGCCGTAACTATGAACTTGCTTAATGGTCACGCGCTAGACTCACCCAAGGAATCGGGGAGTGCATGATGACGGATGAGCGGGGCGATATCGGCGCCATATCCGAAACAAGTAATCTCGAGTCCGAACTCGGCTCGGCGGCCGTCGAGCGGCGGGTCGCATTGGACCGCCGCCGGCCGACGCAAGCGCATCTGCGCGAACTGAACCGTCTCGCGGCCGTGACCGAGATCCTGCACGGCTGGATCTGGGAAACGGACGTCAACCATCGCTTCACCTACATGAGCGACAGCGTCAACCGCTTCGCCGGCAAGCCGCCTGAGTGGCACTACGGCAAGACGCGGCAGGAACTCGGCAACCTCAATGCCGACAACGCGCAGCACCAGAAGTATCTGCGCCAGCTCGATGCGCGGGAGAAGTTCGGCCCGATCGACTTCGTCCGCTACCATGATGGCGTACAACTCTGGATGCGCACGATCGGTCTGCCGCAGTTCGACGCCGACCGCCAGTTCGTCGGCTATTGCGGCGTCGCCTTCGAGGTGACTGCCGAGGTCGAGGGCCGCCAGGGCAACCGCCGCATGGAGTTGCGCCGCCGCGTCGCTCGCACCGCCACAATTGCCGACCAGGCGGCGCTGACGCCGGTTCCGTGCGTCATACTTGACGTATCGAACAGTGGCGCCCGCCTCGACGTGCCGGCCACGGCAACGGTGCCGCAACGCTTCAAGCTGATGATCGACTCCGACGGCAGCGAGCGCATCTGCGATGTCGTCTGGCGCCGCGAGAACGCGATCGGCATCAGATTCGTGGATCTCGAAAGCCACCTGCCGCCGCCCCTTGTTTGAAGCCGGAGCAGCGCGCACAGTGAGCTAGGAGCACGTCCGAGTAGTCGCTGTTCAGCTTGGCGCGAGTCTGTTTTTGCTTGCTGCCATGAGCAAGCATTTTCGCCCCTGGAAGATCGATCAGACGCAGCTTCTGCCACCGAGCGCGTTGAGTTCGCGCGTTGAGCCAGCCGCGAAGCGGTCGCGAACTTCCGAACCGCCACACTTCCATAGCATTTGCGCCGAACATGCCATCCACGATCTCATCGAAATCATTGCTTCCTGATCGCCCGGTGCTGCGCTTCGCGCCGAGCCCTAACGGCCGGCTGCATCTTGGCCATGCGCTATCGGCACTGACCGGATACGAGTTGGCGCGGCGGCTTGGCGGGTACTTCCTGCTTCGCATCGAGGATATCGACCCCGCCCGCAGCCGCCCGAAGTTCATCGACGGCATTTTTCGCGATCTCGAATGGCTCGGCATCCGTTGGGCGGAGCCGGTCTGGCGGCAATCGGCGCGCTTTGCCTGCTACGATGCAGCAGCAGCCCGGCTTATCGAGATGGGCCTGCTCTATCCCTGCTTCGCGTCCCGTGCGCAGATCCTCGCCGCCGCTGTACCGGGAGCCGTCGATCCCGACGGTGCGCCACTCTATCCAAGCCTGCACCATGCGTTGCCCGCCGATGCGATTGAACAACGCCGGAGCCGTGGCGAACCCCACGTCATGCGCATAGACATGGCGGCTGCGCTGGCGAGAGTGGCGCCGCAGTTGGCTTACGGATCACTCAGCTTCACCGCCTTCGACGCCCAACTCCGGCACCAAACAATCGCGGCCGAGCCAGCCCGTTGGGGCGACGCCGTAATCCAGCGCAAGGACGTACCAACGAGCTATCACCTCAGCGTCGTCGTCGACGACGCCGCGCAAGGGATCACGCATGTCGTGCGCGGGCAGGATCTGCTGGCGGCAACCGATTTGCACAGGCTGCTGCAGACCCTGCTCGGCTTGCCAGCGCCGGCCTATCACCACCATGGGCTGATCAGGGATTCTAACGGTCGCAAACTTTCGAAGAGTCTCAAGGATACGAGCCTTGCTGAGCTGCGCGCGTCGGGCCTCACACGCGCCGACGTCCGCCGTATGACCGGGTTGACGTGACAACCTTGCCGCATAGTTGCTGCGGCAGGTGCACTGCCCTGGATAAGCGAAAGTAAATACTGTATAAATCTTCGTACCGTACCACTGCTAGACGCGTCGCAACCTCCATTTGCGCCGCTCGCTGGCGTGCATGGCCAGTACAAGCGGTCCAGTAGCAAGCAGGCACCGTCGCGTGAAGAAGCAGAAATCAGGTCGGGTACGCAGCGGTAACCCTGCGAAACAGCGCATTAAGACGCTGTCGGCACCTGCCGTAACGCTCAGGACGGCACTCTTCGGCAAGCCGGCGTCCAGGTCGTTCGCGCGCGTCCGGCCCAAGGTCGCGGTAGGCGGCACCGCCACAGCGTTGCTGCCGCAATTGACACGCGAGGACCGGCGGTCACTGTTGATGCTGCTGGCGCCGTTCCTGATCGTCGCATCCTCGCTTGCCGTACAGCAGGTTCTCCGCCCTTCTCAACCCTTTGTCCCCGAGATTGCCGCGTCACGCGTGCCCGCACCGCATCCGGCCACCATGACGATCGCGCCCCCGGTTGCCGCTGCAGCCGCCACGCCTGTGATGCCACCGGCAATGTCATCGAACCCGTTTGCTGAACACTCGGCGATTCCAGCGTTGCGTTCGACGACTGCACTTCGCCGGGGCGAAGCCGAAGCGCCTGCACCATCTCTGTCCCCACGCCAGCGGGCCGAACGGTTCACCGCTTTGAAACCAACGGTGCGGCCCGAGCCGCTTGCCTCGGACATGCTGCGTCCACGTTCGCCACCGGTGATCGCGGCGCTGCCGGCGACCGAGGCGACCGACCACGTCGTCGCCGCTCCACCTTTTTCGCCGCCGGTTGCACTGCCGCCATTGGCATCGCTGGCGCCGGTGCAGCCGGTTCCGGCCGCCGCCGCACCTATCGCCCCGCCAGTACCGGAACCAGTTCCGGACGTCGTTCCGGCGTCTGTGTTGCCAGTCGTCCCGCCTCGAGCATCTCGCGCACCTGCGATCTGCGAAGCCTCGCCTGCCATCTTCGGAGCGCGTCCAGCCGCTCACCTGCGTCGCCACACGGAGACACCCGGTCAGTTCGGTCTCGCCCTTGCCGCGGCGGCGCACGAGCAACTCGGTGACCTTGTCATATACAACGCCCGTTATGCGCGCATCAGCTACCCGATGGGCGACGTGGCGAGCTTCTATGGCGTGTGCACCGATGTCGTCGTCCGCGCCTACCGCACGCTCGGCATCGACCTGCAGGAATTGATTTTCACGACCAAATCCGGCCGCGGCGATATTCACATCGACCATCGCCGTGTCGACGTGGTCCGAAAGTTTCTCGAAAAACATGGTGAAACGCTGCCGATCAGCGAATTTGCAGAAGATTTCAAGCCCGGCGACATCATCACCTATTATCGTCCGCAAAACCGTGCCTCGACCTCGCATATCGCCGTCGTCAGCGATCGCGCTGCGCCGTCTGGCCGCCTGATGATCATTCACAATCGGGGCTGGGGACCTCAACTCGAGGACGCACTGTTCGTCGACAGGATCACCGGGCATTACCGGTTCGCGGGGTTGCGCCGAGGCAAACCGCCGATCGATGCTCGGCTGCAACACGAGGACTGGGAGCTCGCGCCGGCACGTTTTCCGGTCGCGCAGACGCCGTGGATTGCCGGGGGAATATCGCGACGCGACCCACTCCCACATCCTTCCGCACAGAAAGCCAGATTGGACCGGCATGCCACGGCGCGCGCGCTGTGTTTGCCGCAACCATCCAACAGCACAGCCGAGTTGCGGCTGATACCTTTGCGGCCCGCTGCCCCTGCACAGGCAAAACCCAAGACTCCGCCGACCCGGACAGCGGCCGCCGTCATTCCAAATCGTTGACGTCTGTTGATCGCGCCGTTGTTGCGTTGTTCATTTGCAATCATGCCCGCCCTTTGCATTCTCGCCGAATAATGCCCGGCTGATGCCGGGAGGTTACGCCAATACAGCGTGCTGCTCTTGCCACTTGCCGCGAATAAGCTCAGCAAGAGTTTAGGCGGCGAGCGGGGGGCTTCATGCTTGGATCAATGCTGACATTCTTCAAGGCATTCGCCGCGAAAAGCGCGAAGGTTGTAGCGACGTCTGTGTTGGCGCCGTTAAGGTCACATTCGATCCGTATTCCCGAGCAACGCTTGACGCTCGAGGCGCAGCTCGATCGGTTGTCGCAATGGGCCGGCGACGACAAATCCGACATGAAGCCCATTCTCGAAGCGCAGGCAGCCGCGCGGAAGGCTCTCGACAAAGCGTTCTTCGAGCTTGATCGTACCGTGGATGAACTTCGCGGCGTCGAGCTGTTGACGCCGGAAGGCCGAGCCTGCACCGGCCATCGGGAGATCGAGGGCAGTGCGCCTCGATTGCCCGCCGCGATGGACGATCCACGCGCGCCGATCAGACAGGCGGCATAGCCAACGGCCTGCAATGCCCGGAGCGTGACGATCGCGGCGACGACCGCCAGCAGCGTCAGCCGGCAGCAGTGTCAGACGTACCCTTCAAACGCGTGACACGTGCAGCGGCGGCACCCGGTCGATCCAAGGGCTTGCCTCCTCGAACGCGGCCGCGATTTGCAACAACAGATGCTCGCTCGCCGGCCGGCCAGCGAGCTGGATGCCGATCGGCAGGCCGCTCGAACTCATCGCCAGTGGCAGGTTCATCGCTGGCGTGCCCATGATGTTGTGCGGGATCGAATACTGGCACGGCACCGCGTAGATCTTCTCGACGATCTCGCTGAACGGCACGTCGCTGCGGCCGAGGTTGTAGTTGCCCCACGGCTCCGCCACCTTCGGCGTCATCGGAGACAACCAGATATCGCACGTCGAGAAGAACGCGCCGAGCTGCCGGCGCGCCGAATTGACTTCGCTGACGGCGGCGAAGAAATCGGCAGATGTCAGCGTCTTCGCATGCTCGTAGATTTTCAGGATCATCGGCTCGAGTGTTTCGGGCCCGATCTTGTGGCCGCTCTTTGACGCATACAGCGCAAGGCGCGCGTCGAAACCGAAGAACCACATGTCGGTGAAGCGACGCACCTGCTCGATTCCGCCGAACTGCGGATCCTGCTCGATCACCTCGTGCCCCATGTCGGCGAGCATCGCCGCCGTCCGCCTCACCGCCGCTGCCACCTCGGGCTCGACGGTAACGCCCATCAGCGGCTTCAACGTCATGCCGATCTTCAGGCGCGGCGGCTTGGCGCGGGCGAGCACAGCATACGGCTCCGACGGCTTCGGAATGAGGAACGGATCGCCAGCCT
The DNA here is from genome assembly GCA_031367895.1 of Hyphomicrobiales bacterium. Taxonomy (GTDB): domain Bacteria; phylum Pseudomonadota; class Alphaproteobacteria; order Rhizobiales; family Hyphomicrobiaceae. The sequence continues at coordinate 56,669 of JANLQP010000084.1, read as the reverse complement.
GCGGCACGGCCAGGCAATCGAGCATCGCCGCCACATCGCGCACGGTTTTCGCCTGCACGAAATTCATGGCGAGGCCAAAGCCGTTCTCATCCAGAGCCGGCCCGAACGAGATGCGCCCGCGTGACGGCTTCAATCCCAGCCCGCCGCACCAGCTCGCCGGAATACGGATCGAGCCGCCGATGTCGGACCCATGCGCCAGCGGCACAATACCGGCCGTCACCGCCGCCTGCCCGCCGCCGGTCGAGCCGCCCGCCGAATAGCCCTTGCGCCAGGGGTTGGACGTGTTGCCGTAAAGTGCGCCCTCCGCGGTGCCGGCCATCGAGTATTCCGGGGCTGCCGTCCGGCCGATGATATTGACGCCGGCCTTCTTCAGCAGCGTGCAATAATAACTGTCCCGGTCGGCCGTCATGCCGGCGCAGAGCCGGCTGCCGAACTCGATCTTGCGGCCGCCCTCGTGACCGAACACATCCTTCATCAGGAACGGCACGCCGCGGAACGGCCCGGTGCCGAGGCTCGCCTCATTGAGCCCGTCGATCCGATCGGAATAGGTTTCGACGACCGCATTGATCTCGGGGTTGATAGCGGCGATCGCCTTGGCTGCGGTCGACGTCAGCTCCTTTGGCGTCACATCACCCTTGGCTACCAACTCCGCCAGACCGAGCCCGTCAAATTTTGCGTATTCCGACAATGACAGGCTCATGCGTTTTCTCCTCGAGCGGTTCTACGATTCGCTGCTGTGCGACCAGCCGTTTAGGACCCCGTTGTTGGGGCCCGTACGAAGGTCGACACGATCTACTCCGCAGCCATCCGTTGCTCCCTGACCGGCGACAGATGCCGCACTTTCGGCAGCACCTCCTTCGCCAGCAGTTCCAACGAGCGTTTCCACGCTTGCGGGTGCTCAACATAGTCGAAGCCGAACACCAGCAAGTGCCCGAAGCCGCCGACGTCGTCGTGTATTTTCGCGATCTTCTCAGCCACCGTCGCCGGTGAGCCGACGATCCAGTTGTGTTTGGCGCAATACTCGGGGGTCACATCACTGTCGGGCACGTGTGGAGCGTGCTTCAGGTATTGCAGGAAATCGAACTCCTTCAGCAGCGGCATAAAGTACTCGCGCATCATGCGGCCCATGTGCAGCCCCACCGAGAGCCGCATCGCTTCCGCGTCCGTGTCAGCGACGAACACCTCGCGCACCATCCGCCATTCGGCGCGATCGGCCTTGCGTCCGGCTTTGGCAGCACCCGCCTCCACCGCCGCCCAATGGCTTCCGACATATGCCGGGTTGAGATTGAGGCTCATCGGGATGTAGCCGCGTTCGCCGGCCAGTTTCAATGTATCGGAACTCTTGGAGAGGCCAGCAAGTCCGATCGGCGGAAACGGCTTTTGCAGCGGCTTGAGGTGTGGCTTCAGGAACCCGTACATCAGTTCCGGGCTCTTCACGGTCCAGAACTTGCCGGCATAGACGAAGGGCTCGTCGGTCGACCACATCTTCAGGATGATATCCAACGCCTCCCGCGTCATCAGCCGGTTGACGCCGTTGGCGCCATCGACATTGAACAATTCCCAATCGCTCGGCAGGCCAGAGGCGGCGATGCCGAAATTCAATCGGCCGCCGGAAATGTGATCGAGCATGGCGACGCGGTTCGCAAGTTCCGCTGGATGATGATAGGGCAGCAGGAAACCGCCAGGGCCGAGGCGAATGTTCTTTGTCTGCAGCAATGCCTGCGCCACCAGCAGATCGGGTGCCGGATGCGGCTCCCACGGCGCGGTATGATGCTCACCGATCCAGCATTCCTTGTAGCCGAGCGCGTCCAGCCAGCGAATGACCTGCAGGTCCCACTCGTGGCCCTCCTTCAGTGGCCTCTCGGGTGGATGGGACGGCATCGTGAAATAACCAAGCTCCATGGGGGGCACTCCTTTAAGAGGTGAGCGTTCAACTGCATGGGCCGCCAGGAGTTACAGCGTAGCCCGCTGCTGACACGCGTCAAGGCCATGCACGGCACCCGCTCGCGGCGGTACTGTCGGAGCACGCGGGAGATGCTACGATGTGCTCCAGGGCGGCCTCCGTGGCGGCTCGCACGACAGGCAATTGACCGCCGAGGCACCCCGATGTTCAACGCTGCCCTCTACGACGACTTGCCCATTGTCGACGCCCACCACCACCTCTGGGATCTCGAGGGTAAGATTACTTACCCCTGGCTGAAGCCCGGCAGCGGCGAGCATTCCTACATGGGCGACAACGCCAGGATCCAGCGCACCTACATGCCACCGGAGTTCCGCCGCGACAGCGCGCTGCACAATGTCATCGCGACAGTGCACGTCGAGGCCGAATGCGACCGCGCGAAACAGGTGGCAGAGACCGAGTGGCTGACCGGCGTTGCCCAACAGTACAGCATGCCGAACGCCATCGTCGCACATGCCTGGATCGATGAGCCGAACTCCGAGGAAATCCTCCTCGCCCACAAGACGTTTCCGATGGTCGTCGGCATCCGCACGAAGCCGATCATCTCGAAAGGCCCGAACGATAGCGTGCAGGGCAAGCCGCGCAGCATCCAAGACCCGAAATGGCGCCAGGGACTGGGCCTCCTCACCAAGCACGATCTCGCGTGGGATCTGCGTGTGCCGTGGTGGCATCTCGAAGAAGCGGCCGAGGTCGTGCGCGAGCATCCGAACCTGCGCGTCATCCTCAACCACACCGGCTATCCGCTCGATCGCTCGCCGGAAGCTTTGAAAATCTGGCGACGCGGCATGGAGGCACTCGCCGCCTGCCCGCACGTCTCGACCAAGATCTCCGGACTGACAGTGCTCGGTCAACCCTGGACGGTTGCCGCCAACAAGCCGATCATCCGCGATACCATCAGCATTTTCGGTGTCGATCGCTGCATGTTCGCTTCGAATTTTCCAGTCGATGGCCTAAAAGGCAGCTGGGATTACCTCTATAGCTGCTTCAAGGCAGCCGTCGCTGATCTGAGCCTGGCCGACCGCCGCAAGCTCTTCAGCGAGAATGCCCTCCGGGTTTACCGGATCAAACTCAGCTGAGGCCACGCCCCGTCTCCAACAAGAACGAGCCCGCCATGGACGCCGTATCGATTGCCGCCGCCCCTTACTTCGATACTCAGGCGCTCCGCGTCGAACTGACAGCGCTCTTCCGCGAGCACGGCGAGAACGCACCCGCGGCCCGTCCCTTCATCCTCGACCGGTTGAAGCGGTTGATCAAGGACGCGCGCGACGCGGCCCGTGCCGGCCTCGATCGCGATGGTAACGGCCGGCGCTGCGCCGAAGGCCTGTCGCTTTTCGAGGATGAGCTGATCCATCTCATCTACGACTACACGACGATCCACATCTACCGTACCGACAACCCGTCCGATGCCGAGCACATGGCGGTGATTGCCACTGGCGGTTATGGTCGCGGTCTGCTGGCGCCCGGCTCCGACATCGATCTGTTGTTCCTGCTGCCCTACAAGCAGACCCCCTGGGGCGAAAGTGTCGTCGAATACATTCTCATGTTGCTCTGGGATCTCGGCCAGAAGGTCGGCCATGCGACGCGCACGATCGAGCAGTCGATGAAGCTGGCACAATCCGACATGACTATTCGCACCGCGATCCTGGACTCGCGGTTGATCCTCGGCGACGAAGGGCTGTTCGCGGAATTGCAGAAACGTTTCGCCGCCGAAGTTGTACGGGGCACGTCCTCGGCCTTCATCGAAGCGAAGATGGCGGAGCGTGACGTACGGCACAAACGCTCCGGTGAATCGCGGTATCTCGTCGAGCCGAACATCAAGGACGGCAAAGGTGGGCTTCGCGACCTGCATACACTGCACTGGCTGGCCAAGTATCTCGCCGGTGGCGGCTTTGCCGACCCATTCCGATCCGGAGTGTTCACACCACACGAACAGATGACCTTCCGCCGCTGCGAAGACTTCCTGTGGACTGTGCGTTGCCATCTGCACTTCCTCGCAGGTCGCGCCGAGGAGCGCCTCTCGTTCGACCGGCAACCGGCCTTGGCCGAGCGACTGAAGTATTTGAATCGCGGCGGCCTGAAGGGCGTCGAACGCTTCATGAAGCACTATTTCCTCGTCGCCAAAGACGTCGGCGATCTCACGACGATACTCTGCTCATCGCTGGAAGTGCAGCAGCTCAAGCGCTCGCCGGCTATCGAGGCCTTGCTCGACCCGTTCGGCTGGCGCGCGCGCCGGCAAATGCGCCGCACGCCCGATTTCCGTATCGACAACGGTCGCATCAACGTCGTCGACGAGAAGGTGTTCACGCGCGACCCGGTCAATCTGATCCGCTTCTTCGCGCATGCCGAGGCAACGAATACGCTCTTCCATCCGACGGCCTTGCGCCTGATCCGCCAGTCCCTTCGTCTCATCGATGACAAGCTGCGCGCCGACCCGGAAGCAAACCGCATCTTCCTCGAGTTGCTGACGGCGCCAAGTAACCCGGAAGGCACGCTCCGGCGCATGAACGAGGCGGGTGTGCTCGGCCGCTTCATCCCCGACTTCGGTACTGTCGTGTCGATGATGCAGTTCAATATGTACCACCATTTTACGGTAGACGAGCATCTGATCCGCACCGTCGGCGTTGTCTCCGAGATCGAGCGCGGTGAAGCTGCAAAACCACATCCACTCTCCGATCGCATCATGCGCGATCTCGAAAACCGCCGTGTGCTCTATGTCGCGGCGTTCCTGCACGACATCGCTAAGGGCCGCCCCGAAGACCACTCGATTGCGGGTGCCCGCATCGCGCGCCGGCTGTGCCCGCGCCTCGGCATGACGGCCGCCGAAACCGACTTGGTTGCGTGGCTGATCGAACACCATCTCGACATGAGCACGATCGCACAGAGCCGCGATCTCTCCGACCCGAAGACGATTCGCGACTTCGCCGACGTCGTCGAAACGAAGCTACGCCTGCAGTTACTGCTGCTGCTGACCGTCGCCGATATCCGCGCTGTGGGGCCAACCACGTTCAACGGCTGGAAGGGCCAGCTGTTGCGAACGCTTTATGCCGAGACGGAGCCGTTTGTCGAAGGCCGCAGATCCGAGCGCGGCCAAAGCGAACGCATTGTCGAAGCGCAGGATGCCTTCCGTACCGCCGCCAAGGGCGTCAATCCCGAAGCCGTCGAAGCTTTCGCGAAACGGCATTATACTAACTATTGGCTGCGCATGGAGACACGCAAGCAGGTCGAGCACTTGAAGCTTGCCGAGCGCGCACGCACGCAGGGGCTCAACTTCGCCACCGACTTTACGACCGATAACTTCACGGCCGTGACGGAACTCACCGTACTTGCACCGAACCACCCGCGACTTCTTTCCCTGTTCGCTGGTGCCTGCGCGGCAGCCGGCGCCAATATCGTCGGCGCCGCCATCGCCACCACCCGCGACGGGTTTGCGCTGGACACGTTCCTGCTGCAGCGCGAGTTCGAGCGCGAGGAGGACGAGAAGCGCCGGGCACAACGCATCGGCGAGACGATCGAGAAGCTGTTGAAGGGCGAGACCTGGCTGGATGCGTTGATGGCAAAAAAGCGCGAGGTAAAAGGCACCATCCGCGCGTTCTCCGTCGAGCCCGAGGTGCAGATCGACAATGTCAGCTCCGATCAGTTTACGCTTATCGAGGTCGCGGGGCTTGACCGGCCGGGCCTGCTCTACGAGATTACCAGCGCAATATCCGATCTCAATCTCGACATAACGTCAGCGCACATTACGACATTCGGCGAGCGGGCCGTCGATGTCTTCTACGTCACCGATCTCACGAACAAGAAAATCTTGAACCCGGCACGCCAGAATACGATCAAGGTGAGGCTGGCAAGCGTTATCGAGGGCACGGCGCAAACCGCCAAGGTATGACCCGCTGCTGCCTGCTTGTCGACCGGATATCCAGGCTCTATGGAGGCCGGCTTCATGACTACCGCCAGTATAACTGCAATGCTGGATTCAGATCGCAAATCACCTGCGCGCTTGCTCGTGGCCATTATGCTGGCGATGCTGATTGTGTGCATACCCTCGCTGGCAAAATCCGATGAGCCGACGGCTGTCGATCTGCAATTGATCCTCGCCGTCGATGTTTCCGGCAGCGTCAACCAGACGCGTTTTGAATTGCAGAAGCGTGGCTATGTGGCGGCGTTTCGCGACGCCCGCGTGCTCAATGCCATTCGCTCGGGCAACGCCAAGGCGATCGCTGTGACAATGGTGCAGTGGACCGGCCCCACCATGCAGGTGCAATTGATGCCTTGGACACTCGTCAACGACGAAGCGTCGGTCAATGCCTTCGCTGACCGGATTGCCGACGTCCCGCGCCAACTGTTCGGCGGCGGTACCTCGATCAGCGGCGTCATCGACTACGCGGTGGACCTATTCCGGCGCGCGCCATTTTCCGCGGGGCGCCGTGTCATCGACGTCTCGGGTGACGGCGCCAACAATCGCGGCCGACCAGCGGAGGCGGCGCGCGACGACGCCACCAAGGCCGGTATCGTCATTAACGGCCTGCCGATTCTGGAGGTTGAGCCGGATCTCGAGGAATTCTACCGCCGCAACGTCATCGGAGGGCCCAATGCGTTCGTGATCGCCGTCAGTCGCTTCGACGAATTCGGCGACGCAATCATTCGAAAACTGATCCTGGAGATTGCGGCAACGGGCCAATCCCGGATAAAACTCGGCCTGCAATCAACAGACACGAGCGCCCGATAGCCATGCTCAAGGTACGCATCATCCCCTGCCTCGACGTCAAGGACGGCCGCGTCGTCAAAGGCGTCAATTTTGTCGATCTGGTCGATGCCGGCGATCCGGTCGAAGCCGCTGCCGCCTACGACGCGGCCGGTGCCGACGAGCTTTGCTTTCTCGACATAACCGCCAGCAGCGACAATCGCGAAACCATTTTCGACATTGTCGAGCGGACGGCGGAGCGGTGCTTCATGCCGCTGACTGTTGGCGGCGGCGTGCGCACCGCGGACGACATTCGCAAACTGCTGAAAGCCGGCGCCGACAAAGTTTCAATCAATACGGCGGCCGTGACGCGCCGCGAATTCGTTCGCGAGGGCGCGGAGAAATTCGGCGCCCAGTGCATCGTCGTCGCCATCGACGCCAAGAAAGTCTCGCAGGTCGGTGAGGCCGATCGCTGGGAAATCTTCACGCATGGCGGCCGCAAGCCAACCGGCCTCGACGCGATCGATTATGCGTGCGAGGTCGTTTCACTCGGCGCCGGCGAAATCCTGCTGACCTCAATGGATCGCGACGGCACCAAGGCCGGATTCGATCTTGGCATCACCCGCGCCATCTCGGACGCGGTTCCCGTCCCTGTGATCGCGTCGGGTGGCGTCGGCACCCTCGATCATCTGGTCGACGGTGTCACCAAGGGCCATGCCAGTGCCGTGCTTGCCGCCTCAATCTTCCACTTCGGCACCTATACGATCGGCGAAGCTAAGCGGCACATGGCGAGGGCCGGGCTCAAGATGCGGTTGGACGGGGAAGCAGCCTCAGCTTGACATCTGTGCGATTCACGTCTTCCGCGCGGACAGAACCTGATACCGCCCATTCCCGGCAATGATCGTGACGTTCTTAAACGCGGCTTCGATCAGCGGCGCGGCTGCGATATGGCGCTGTACGACGATCCGCAGCTCGCTACCGCGCCGCAAGTAGCGCGGCGAATCGGCGATAAGCCGGTGCAGAAGGGATTTGTCCTGCGTCACGCCCTCATGAAACGGCGGATTCGACAGAATCAGATCGTAAAGCGCACCATCTACCGCCGTGAGACCATCGCCCGCAATCAAGTTCGCACCCGGCACGTTCTCCGCTGCTGCCGCCAGCGCCAGCGCGTCGATCTCGAGGAGATCGGCTGCGGCCACTGCTGCCTGGCTCTGCAATGCGGCCGCCATGATGATGCCGGTCCCGCCCGCGAAATCCAGCAGGCGCGTTTTTGGTCCAACCTTCGGCAAATGTGCGATCAACAGCGCCGTACCTTCGTCCAGCCTGCCGCGTGCGAACACGCCTGGATACGACACCCACGGCCGTCTGGCGCCGAGAATTTCGATCTCGCGCACGACGCGCCAGTCCTCGAGTCGCGGCTTTAGCCCGTCAATTGTTGCGCGCCGTACACCTGCTAGCACCCGGCAATGCCGCTTGGTAGCCACGGTTTCGATGCCATAGGCAACGCTTTCGAGATGCGACGCCACCGAGCGCACACCCTCGTCATTGGCGCCGAAAATCACAATCGGTGCGCCAGTCGGCACGACGGACGCGGCTGCATGCAGCGCGAAATCCAGCGCCTCTTTTACTTTCGGCAACCGGATAAACGCCGACGAAAACGGCCCCGCCGCTGGCCATGTCGTACCCGGCTGCAGCTGCGTAGACCCACGCCACCACGCAACAGCGGCGGCGCCCCCTGCGCCAAGCGCACGCACCAGCGCACCAGTCGTCTCGTCGATCACCAGTGGCCGCTGCCCCGGCTGCAACGCATCGAGGCAATCGATGACGACCGTCGCCGCAATATCGAACCCTTTCGTCAAGCCGCAGCCTCTCGCTCAATTCTCGACCTTCTCGGCCGACGTGCAGTGGTCCGAGATCACACAGAGTCCGCAACGGGGCTTGCGCGCCAGACAGGTATAGCGGCCATGCAAAATCAGCCAATGGTGCGCGTGCTGGAGGAAATCGTCCGGTACCGCGCGCATCAGATCGTCCTCTACCGCCTCCGGCGACTTGCCGGCCGAAAACCCCAGCCGGTGCGCTACGCGGAAGACGTGCGTGTCGACCGCCATCGTTTTCTGTCCGAACGCCATATTGAGCACGACGTTCGCCGTCTTGCGGCCGACGCCCGGCAACGCGATCAAGGCGTCGCGGTTCGAGGGTACCTTGCTGCTGTGCTCGGCGATCAGCTTCTCCGACAGTAGGACGACGTTCTTCGCCTTGTTGCGGAAAAGACCGATGGTCTTGACATACTCGCGTACCTGCTCTTCGCCGAGCGCGACCATCTTCTCCGGCGTATCCGCGATCTTGAACAGCGCCCGCGTGGCTTTGTTGACCCCGGCATCGGTCGCCTGCGCGGATAGCACCACGGCTACCAGCAAGGTATACGGGTTGACGTGCTCCAACTCGCCTTTCGGCTCTGGGTTCGAGACCGCGAAACGCCGGAAGATCGCCACCGTGCGGGCCGGGTCCAGTGATGATGCCCGCCGCGTTTTGGCGGTTTTCGCGGCCGGCTTGGCCGCAACATTGCGCACGGGCTTAGTCGCGGCCTTTGCCGGCGATTTCTTCGCGATAACGGCCTTCGCCGCAGTCTTGGCTGATTTCGGCATTCGTGATCTACCTCGATCGGTCTGCTGAGGAGGTCCCACTCATGGACGATAACTTCCGTTCGACGCAAGTGGCCGAGCCTTTTCGCGCGATCCTCTCGCCCCACCGTTCGCTGTCTCCGAAGGGATTCCTGATCTTGATGAGCGCACTCTCGCTCGTCTCGTTCATCGCCGGTGTCGCCTTCTATCTCGCCGGTGCCTGGCCGGTGCTGGGCTTTTTCGGGCTGGACGTTGCTGTCATCTATCTGGCGTTCAAGCTGAACTATCGTTCAGGGCGCATCTATGAGAGCGTCGAGGTCGACCCGCGTGAGTTGACAATCACGCGGGTGCATCCCTCGGGCCGCCAGGAAACGTTTGCGTTTGCGACTGCATGGGTGCGCGTCGATCTCGCCGAACACCATGACGGCCGCACCGCTCTGCAACTTCGCCACCACGGCCGCACGCTGCAGTTCGCAGGCTTCCTCACGGACGACGAGCGCCGCGACTTCGCTGCGGCACTGCGAGGCGCTGTCCTCACCGCCCGCGGCGGTGCGCGGATTTAGACTGGGAACCGGGGAAGGAAAACAAAGCCTTCAGTGCTTCGTCTCGGTCGGAGGCACGGGGAGCGCCGGCGTTATCGTGATGCCGGGTGCCGTCTGCGGTGGTGTCGGGTTCTCGGCATCCCACTGCCGCTGCTTGCGGCCGTAGCGCCGCAAACTGAACGGGACCATGGCGAGGTATATGAGCGTGCCAACCGTCAGTGTCGGGAATGGATATGTTACCAGCAAACCAACCAGCAAAGCGGCACAAACCAGGAGCGGCAGCACCCATTCGCGGCTGATGCGCTCGCCCAACAGCTTGCCTGAGAACGTCGGCATCGTGGAAACCAGCAGGCCTGCCATCAGCAGCGTGTAGACCGCCACCATCAAGGGCAGCTGGCGGATGTCGGTAAGGCCGACGCCTTCGAGATAGAGCGGCAGCAGCACCGTGATTGCACCCGCAGGTGCGGGCATGCCGGTGAAATAGTTCGATTGCCATTTCGGCTTGTCGACGTCGAGCATCGAGTTGAACCGCGCGAGACGCAGTCCCATACCGCAGCAGAATACGAGCGCCGCCAGCCAACCGATGCCCCTGAGGCCGGTACCGGCAAGTCCCCACGTGTAGACGACGATCGCGGGCGCGATACCGAAGTTGACGAAATCGGCTAGGCTGTCGAGTTCGGCGCCGAAGCGGGATTGCGCCTTCAACGCGCGTGCGAGCCGGCCGTCCACCGCATCCAACAGCGCCGCCGCCACGATCAGCGCAATAGCCATGTCATAGCGGTTTTCGATCGCCATGCGGATGGCCGTGACGCCGGCGCAAAGGCTCAACAGTGTGAAGAAGTTCGGCGCCAGGTAGCGGACGGGAATCTTGCGTTGACGGAACAGGCGCCGCCGGCGCCGACCCGGTATCTCGCCGTCACCTTCTGCATCGCGATCGATCATCCGGCGTCTCCAGTGGTTGCGGTCATGTCGCAACTCTCAAGGTTTCACAGGCTCAGCTGGCGCGCGCTTCGCGCTCCGGCTCACTCGATTTCAGGTCAGCCAGCACGGTCTCGCCGCCAATCGCGCGCTGGCCAACTGAGACCAGGCATGTCTTTTCCGGCGGAAGATAGACATCGACGCGGCTACCGAAACGAATGAGGCCGAACCGCTCGCCGACGCCGACGCTTGCGCCCTCGCCCTTGAACGTCACGATCCGCCGCGCGATCAGTCCGGCTATCTGCACGACCGCGATTTCGGTGCCGCTCTGTTGCGTGATCACCAGCGAGCGGCGCTCGTTCTCTTCGCTCGCTTTGTCGAGGGCGGCGTTGAGGAACGCGCCCGGCACGTAAACCGACCGGCTGATGCGCCCTGTGACCGGCGCCCGGTTGATGTGCACGTCGAGCACCGACAGGAAGATCGAGATGCGCTGACGCGGCGTTTCGCCAAGACCGAGCTCGACCGGCGGCTTCACCATGTCGATCGAGGAAATCTTGCCATCGGCTGGCGATACGATGAGACCGTCGCGCAGCGGTGTCACCCGATCCGGGTCACGGAAGAAGTACGCAACGTAGACGGCGAGCCCCAAGGCCAGATACGCGAGCAGATTGAATGGCAGCAGCATCCACAACAGCAGCGCCAGAACACCGGCGCCGCCCACGAATTTCCAGCCGTCGCGATGCACGGGTGCGAGGTTCGCAGTAATCGTCTCGAGGATGCTGTGGCTATTTGGACTTTGTGACAAGGATAGCTCCGATTGGTGTTGTGCGGTTGAAGACGTGCCCGGACCAAACCGTTGGCTGAGGTGTTGGCTCAAGCGTGATCGTCGGCACAACCGCACTCTCCGGTCAGGACCGGCCTCCAGTTCATCTCAGGGTGTGTTAGCGGTGGTACCCTGCCGCGGCAAGCGCCAGCGCGCGTTCTGATGAATTCTTGATGTTTGATGAACCGTGTTCTACGTGCTGGCGACGGTTGCGGGTACAACGTTTCGTTGCCGCCTTGCGCTCGTTCTGTTGATCGCTATAGTCCCGCCGAATTCCGGCAACAGCGATGGCCGGTTCGGAGAGATGGCCGAGTGGCTTAAGGCGCACGCTTGGAAAGCGTGTGTGCGGGCAACCGTACCGTGGGTTCGAATCCCACTCTCTCCGCCAGTTTCTATTGATTTTATTGAGAAAATTTAATTTATCTGATTTCGGCCCAACATGGGCCCCAACTCAATTGACTGGTGTCAGTGGCCGTTGGTGGAATGTGGTGGGCGACGTGCCCCATTCGGCACCCGCCCCGACCGCGCACCGCGTCAAGATCGCGAGCCAGCTTGTTCTGGCTGAGGCCGAGCGGACGCATGAATTCTTCCAATTTCGCCGGGCGGGATCGGAGGTAGCGATTTGCTCATTGAGATGGTCGTCACGTTTCCAATCCAGTGATTGTCGACAATTTCAACTCACACACTTCCCGCCCGCCCCTCGGCGATGGCGCGATGCAGCAGCAGCACCGGCACCAGGCCGACGGCGACGATCGCCAGCGCGCCGACGCTCGCCGCTTCCAACTGCTCGAGCGCGGCAAGGCCGTAGACGTGCGTTGCCAGGGTTTCGAAGTTGAAGGGCCGCAGCAGCAACGTTGCCGGCAATTCCTTCATCGCGTCGACGAACACGAGCAGTCCGGCAGTCCCGAGCGCGGGGAGCAGCAATGGCAAATGTACCCGCCACAGTGCCGACAATGCCGTTTCGCCAAGTGTGCGCGCGGCTGCGTCGAGGTTCGGCGAGATGCGTTCGAGCCCGGACTCGAGGGCACCAAGTGCGACGGCCAAAAAACGTACAACGTAAGCGAGGATCAGCGCGATCACGGTGCCGGAAAGAATGAGGCCGGTTGACCGCCCGAACACAGCGCGGGCCATGGCGTCGATGCGGTTGTCGAACGCCGCCAGCGGAATGAGCAGTCCCAAGGCCAGCACCGTGCCGGGCAGCGCATAGCCTAGGCCCGCCAGCCGGACCGCTGGACGCGTGAATCCGTTGGCCGCGACGCGTCGGGCATAGGCGAGCAGTAATCCCAGGGCGACCGCGACGAGTGCGGACACCGCCGCCAAAAGGAAGCTGTTCATCGCCGCCTTCCAGAACCCACTCGCGAGTGCCTGATCGGCATGCCGCATGGCGTTACCGGCCAATACAATAAACGGCACGAGAAAACCGGCGACGAACGGCAGCGTGCACAGGCCAAGCGCCAACGCCGCACGCCAGCCGTCGAGATCGGCGAACGGAATTGGCCGGTAGCGGCCGGTGGAGTGATGCACGCTGCCGCCACCACGTGCCATGGTCTCGGCAGAAAACAAAAGTCCGACGAGGAGCAACAGCAGCGTCGCGATCTGTGCCGCGCCGGCCAGGCTCGATCGCTGCAACCATGTCGTGTAGATCGACGCGGAGAGCGTGCGCACGCCCAGATACTGCACGGCGCCGAGGTCGTTCAGACACTCCATCAGCACGAGCGCGACGCCGGCCACCAGTGCCGGCCGCGCCAGTGGCAACGCGACCGAGACGAAGGCGCCGAATGGCGTGCGTCCGAGCGTCCGTGCCACTTCCAGGGCACAGACGGACTGCTGCACGAAGCTCGCGCGGGCGGCGAGGTAGACGTAGGGGTAGAGCACGCTCGAGAGGATCAGGATCGCGCCAGTCGTCGAGCGCACGTCCGGAAACCAATACTCGCGCATCGTCCTGTAGCCCATCAAAGAGCGCAGCAAGCTCTGCACCGGTCCGGTGAAATCCAGCAGCTCGACGTAGGCATAGGCGATGATGTAGGTCGGCACCGCCAGCGGTATGACCAGCAGACGATCGATGGTTCCGCGTCCCGGAAAGCGATACATCGTGACGATCCAAGCCGCTCCGGTCCCGATGCCGAGCGTCAGTGCGCCGACGCCGGTCATGAGGAGCAGCGTTTGCGCCAGGCTATCGGGGAGGATCGTGCGGGCGAGATGCGCGAGTGCGCCGTTCGAGGCGCCGAGCGCCAGCACAAGCACCGACACCACCGGCAGCAGCAGCACGGCGACGATCACCGCAACGAGCAGCGTCCAGACAGGCGACGCGCGTCGCTGAGCGCGCCACAGCTGCAGCCTTTGCGCCAACGTCATGATGCCGTCCACGGGACCAAGCGTGGTGCGGCGGTGCGGAGCAAGCGGCATCTGGGGTAAACCGAAGCAACTGTGTCATGGTCGGGCGCAGTGCGAAGCACGTCTTCGACATGACGCCCGACCCATTGTCCAGCAGGAGCAAGGTCTGCGTTTTGCTGTGACGCTTCAGCAGTAACTCTCTGCTCGCGATCGTTGTACATCGTGTCGGAGACGCGCCTTCGGCACGATGGGTCCTCGGGACAAGCAGGCCAAGCACGAGGATGAAACCCGCGTGTGAAACCAGCGAACCGTCAAGATCCCGGCCCCGCATCGAAGTTGACCTTGTCGACGAGCTCGGAGGCCTTTTGGCGCCACTTCGGCAGGTTGTCCAGGGCAAGGCTGTCAGGCTTCAAGGTGCCCCAGCTTTGCACGAGCTTCGACGGCGCAACCGAACGCACTATGGGATACTCGTGGTTGATCTCCGCGTACTGTGCCTGTGCTTCGGGGGACACCAGATAGGCGATCAGTGCCAGCGCCTCGGTCTTGTGCGGTGCATATTTCGCCAGTGCCACGCCCGACACGTTCACGTGGGTACCGTTGCCTTCGAATTCCGCAAAGATCACCTTGACGGCCTTGGCCCATTCCTTCTGCTCGGGCTTCTTCTCGTCGGTCGCCATCAGGCCCATATAGTAGGTATTGACGATCGCCAAATCGCACTTACCGGAAAAGACGTCGCGCACCTGCTCACGGTCGCCGCCGGCTGGCCGTTGCGCGAGGTTTTGTTTGACGCCATTGAGCCACGTTTCCGCCGCTGCCTCGCCCTTGTGCGCAATCATCGCGGCAATCAGCGCCGTGTTGTAGGGATGCTGGCCCGAGCGCGAGCAGATGCGGCCCTTCCATTTCGGATCGGCCAGTTGCTCGTAACTCAGCGCGTCCTCCTTGACGCGATCGCGCGATGCGAGAACGACCCGCGCCCGCATCGTCAGCGCGATCCAATAGCCGTCGGCGTCGCGGGCGACATCCGGCAGTTGCGCGGCGAGCTGTGTCGAGACGAAGGCCTCGGTCAGACCGTCGGCCTTGGCGGAAACGAGCCGCGCGACGTCGGTCGTGAAGAGCAGGTCGACCGGGCTATTGCGCCCCTCGGCTGCCATGCGCTCGTTCAGGCCGTCGCGAGCGAAGACGATGTTGGTCTTGATGCCGGTCTTGGCGGTGAATGCCGTAAGCAGCGGTTCCAGCAGTTGCGGCTCGCGGTACGAGTAGATGTTCAGTTCAGCGGCACGGACCGGCGCGGGTATCGCGCCGGCTGCGGTTCCGCCGGCCACAATTAGGGCGGCAAGCGTAGTGAGTGGTCGGATTGTCATGGAAGCAGTACTCCAATATGGCGGGGTTCAAGGGCCCGGCATCGGTTATTTTGGTTTCTTGCGTGACGTCTGGCGGTTGATGAAAATCGTCGCCTTCGGCGCTGCCGAACTCAAGTGCTGTGGCTTCTATTTGTCAATGTATTTCAATCGGTTTGCGACGTTCTGACCGCTTTAGAATACGTCTAATTATAATTCGAAAAACGTGCGCCGAAATCGATGGGCCAATCGGCCTGCCTTGCCGCCCGGTTGCGCAGTGGGCAATCGAAGTGCGAAACCTAACCGCCCGGTTGCGCAGTGGGCAATCGAAGGGCGAAACCAAAACCGCGCCACGTTTCAACGCCGCTTGCTGCGGCGGAAAGTGATGCGCGCACGGGTGCCTGATGCATCGGCATCGATCGTGAGTTTCGCACCGGCAGCTTCCGCCAGCTTGCGTGTCAACGGCAGGCCGAGGCCAGTGCCGTTGCCAGCCTCAACCTCGGCATGAGCGGCGTTATCGAATGTGCGCGCGATGATCGCCTGCGCCACACCTGGTCCGTCGTCCTCGACCTCGAGCCAGACATCGCCGCCCGCCGCCCGCCCACTCCGCGCAACGACGCTGGCTCCGGCGCCCGCGTGCCGGATCGCGTTCGACAACAGATTGTAGATCATCTGCCGCAGGATGGTGTGATCGACCGTGATCTCTGGCAGCTTGAGAACCGGGTCGGCGGTCAATTCCACGCCGGCACTGGTTGCCAAAGCGTCGAGGCCGTGCGCAACCTCGCAGAGGACGGTACCGATGTCGACGCTGGACGGCACGGCGGTGCCATCGCCGATAGCGGCGGCCGGCGCCAGGAGCATGGAATCGACGACGCCGAGGATATGGCGTGCCGTGTCGCGAATGCCGACGACGTAGCTCTGGTGGCGTTCGTCCTCGACGGCGCCGAGATGCCCTTCGGCAAGGACGTCGGCCGCTGAGAAGATCGCCGAAACGGGAGCGCGAAGCTCATGTGCCAGCCGCTTGATGGCCTCGATGGAGACATTGCGGATTGCGCTGGCGCCGGGCTCCGATGGAAATGATTGGTCGCGTTCTGGGCCGGTGGCGGTATTGGTTTGCGCTGGGAACTTCAGGATGAACCGCGTACGTGTGGCGCCGCGCGCGCAGGTGCGGCGATAACGGCAGTGCAAGGTTTTGGCACCGTTCGGCGTCCAGAAGGCAAGGTTGGCCTCACCAGTGAGAGACTTTCCCTCGGCGAGGCGTCGCAGTTCCTGCAACGCGGGCATTGCTGCGTCGATCGGAAGAGGTGCGCTGTCAATCTTCAGGCCGAGCACATGCTGCGCTGCAACATCAAGTTCATGGATAACCGACGACCCGCAGTCCACCACAAGCAGCGCCTCAGCGACGCCACGCGCTCTGATCGGTACAGCGACGACTTCGGAGGATTTCGCCACGTAGTTCAAGGGAGCATGTCCCGGTTCAAAGCGGACTTACATCGGATGTATCCTGGCGAATCAGGCAGCGTCCACGGCTGCAACGGTCGAACTTACCTCGACCCACAGATGATTTTACGTGCCGGCCCGCTTTGCTGATCGGATGCCTGTGCTACATTCATCGCAGTCGATGCGCAATCAGAGGAGCGTCACCATGTCGAAAACACCGGAATTCGAGATTCCACAGACTATGCGCGAGATCGCCGAGCGCAACGTCGAGCAGGCGCGGAGCGCTTACGCCCAATTCGCCGATATGGCGAAGAAGGCGCAGGAGACGGCCTCAAAATCCACGGACGTGATGGCGGAAAGCACACGTGAGCTGCAGTCGCGGACCATGAGTTTTGCGCAGGATCACGTCGAGGCGAGTTTTCAACTGGCAGCGGATCTGGCCAAGGCCCGAGATTTCAAGGACTATCTGGAGATCCAGGCACGTTACGCCCAACGCCAGATGGCGAGCTATACCGAGCAGGCGCAGGAACTCGGCAAGATGATGGGTGATATCGCACAAACGGCGCAGAAGAAGCGCTGAAGACATTGATTTTTCTGATATTGCGTGAGGCCGGTCAAAGTCGATTTCGCCTCGCATAAGCATGCGCGCGTGTGTTTGTGCGTAATCCCGCCTGCCAATTGAACTTTGGCGGGGCGTCTACCATATTGATCATCAACGACGCCAGTGCCCCCGAGGGGGCTGGCTACAGGACGCCGCAAGGGTCCGGTACGGTTGTTCACGCCACCACGCTCAAGG
Organism: Hyphomicrobiales bacterium; assembly: GCA_031367895.1. Classification (GTDB taxonomy): domain Bacteria; phylum Pseudomonadota; class Alphaproteobacteria; order Rhizobiales; family Hyphomicrobiaceae. The sequence continues at coordinate 39,220 of JANLQP010000084.1, read as the reverse complement.
TCGCTTGGAAAAGGACTTTGCCGCCATGTCACGCATGACGTTGTTGTCGAGCCCGCTTTTGCTAGGGTTCGAGGAAATAGAGCGGTTGATTGACCGAGTCGGCAAGACCGGGTCGGACGGCTACCCGCCCTACAATATTGAACGGATCGGGCGGCAAGAGCGAGTGCCCGAAACGTTGCGGATCACGCTGGCCGTCGCCGGCTTCACGCAGGCGCAGCTCGACATCACGGTCGAAGACAACCAGTTGATGGTTCGCGGTAAGCAGGACGACGATAAAGCGCGCCAATACCTCCACCGAGGCATTGCTTCGCGCCAGTTTCAGAAGACGTTCGTCCTCGCCGACGGCATCGAGGTCAGGTCGGCAGAGTTGGAAAATGGCCTTTTGACCATCGATCTTGTCCGTCACGAACCGGAAAGACATGTCCGCCGGATCGAAATCGGTCATCAAAAAGCGCGAACCTGAGGCCATTGTGGCATAGGCGCGCCTCGCGAATCACTCGAAGATAGAAGCCCAGGCAAGCTCGTTTGGAACCTTTCCAGGTTTGAGCGCTTGACTAAGTGACGTGCCTCGGGCTGACAAGCAGGAAGGAGTGGCGTCATGGAACAGAGCAGAAAGCGGACTGTAAAGAATAAAACCGTCGTCCCACCTCTCGCTCCGATGATGAGCGAAATGGAACTGGCAAGGCTTGGCGATGGCCAGATCGCCTATATTCGCATGATGTCGAGCAAAGAAGCGCGGTCCTTGTTCCCGATGATCGAGGGACTGCCGAAACGCGGAACGCTGTTCGCTCTGCATGGCGCGGACGGCACGCCGATCGCATTGACCGACAGCCATGTTGCGGCAGTCGGCCACGCACTCGAAGGCGAACTCGAAGTCGCCAGTATTCACTGATCTGCAGTTGTGAATGGCGGAGCGGCGCAGCCAGCGGCTCCGCTTTCACTTCCGTCAGCGCGTTTTCGGCATCACGAAGCCGGCGCCGCGTTCGACCACCGTTACCAGCTCGGTGATGTCCTTGTTCGCCATGCCCACGTACATCGCGTGCTTGTACATCAGCGCTGCGGCCTGGCAAACCCACATCGGGATTCCGAGTCGCTCGCCCTGCTCGATCGCCAATACCACGTCCTTCGCCAGAATGTGCATTGGCGCGCCATAGTCGAAAGAGCGGTTCAGTACCGACTCTGGGAATTTAGCGAGTGTTGCACTGTTGCGACCGCTGCCGCGGTTGATGGCCTCCGTCATCACTTCCGGATCAAGGCCGCCCTTGGCGCCCATCACGTAGGCCTCGCAGGTGGCGGCAAGTGCCACGGCGGAGAGGATGTTGTTGGTCAACTTCAGCACCTGGGCCAGGCCCGGTTTGTTACCGGCGACTGTCACCGGCCCCCATCGTGAGATGAGCGGGCGGATCTTTTCCACCAGCTCGGGCCGGCCCGAAACCATCACCGACAGCGTACCTGCGCGGGCACCGGGCGGGCCGCCGCTGATCGGGCAGTCGACGAGCGCGATGCCCTTCTCGGCCAGCGCCTGCTCCATTTCCTCGACCAGCGGCACGCCGACCGTGCATGTATTTACGACGAGCTTCAACGCCGTGCCGTGAATGGCTCCGTTGCCGCCGAGAACCACTTCGCGCAGTGCCGGCAGCGTTGGCAGCGACACGAACACGGTCTCGCAACGGTCGGCAACTTCGCGCGGCGCTGCTGCGGCACGCGCCTGCCGGTCGGTCAACGGCTTTAGTGCTTCCGCGCGGATGTCGTGCACGATGAGTTCGTCGCCGGCGCCGAGAAGCCGCTCCGCCATCGGCAACCCCATGTTGCCGACGCCGATGAAACCGATGGGCATGAGTGTCTCCTAAGAATGCTGAGTGGTCAGTCGTCAGTAACGAGGGCGCGACGAAAACAATGCCATACTGCCACTCACGACTGGCGACTGGCCACTCACGAATTTGCCTCCTCACGCCTCCAGCAGCACGCAGAACTCTGCTGGGAACGAGAGTACGACGTTGCTGCCTTCCGCGATCAGATTCGTTGGCGGTCGGCGGACGATCATCTGGCCGGAGGCGCAATCGACGACGTACTGCACGAAATCGCCGTGAAACATGCGGCGGCGCACGACACCCGGCAGCTGATTGTCACCCGCATTCCCGGCGCCGATGTCCATGTAGGCGGTGCGCACGGCGACTTCGGTTTCCTTACCCGTGACGGCGCCGGCTGCGACGGCCTTGAGCATCACACCACCACCGGCTGCCTCGAAGGTCATGACGCCGTGCGCGTCCGGCGCGCCGAGAACGCGGCCCTTGATCAGGTTCGCGGAGCCGACGAAATCGGCGACGAAGCGATTGCGCGGGCGATTGTAGATCTCCTCCGGCGTGCCGATCTGCTCGATGACACCGACGTTCATGACGATGACGCGGTCGGAGATCGCCAGCGCTTCTTCCTGATCGTGCGTGACGTAGACCGAGGTGATCTCGAGACGGCGTTGCAATTCGCGGAGCTCGACGCGCATCTCGGCACGTAGCTTGGCGTCGAGGTTCGACAGCGGCTCGTCGAACAGGACGACCGTCGGCGAAAAGGCGATAGCGCGAGCGAGCGCGACGCGCTGCTGCTGGCCACCCGACAGTTTCGAGGCTGCACGGTCCGCGAGATGGCGCATCTGCACGAGGCCGAGCGCGCGGTCGACGTTCTCCTTGATCTGCGTGGCGTTCTGTTTGCGCACGCGAAGGCCGTAGGCGACGTTATCGAACACGGTCATGTGCGGCCAGACCGCGTACGACTGGAACACCATCGAGACGCCGCGGCTCTCGGCCGTGATGTTGACGCGCTCAGCGGCGGAATACATCGTGCGGCCATCGACGCGGATGCTGCCGCCGGTCGGCTGCTCGAGGCCGGCGATAGCGCGCAAGGTCGTCGTCTTGCCGCAGCCCGACGGGCCGAGCAAGGTCACGTGCTCCGCCTTGCCGACGGTGAAACTGACGCCATTGACCGCCAGCACATTGCCGGCGTAACTCACGACGAGCTTGTCGACCGCAATGCGTGACTCGCCGTTTGCGCCCGTCCCGCCGGCACCCGTGTTTCCCCCCCCGTCGTTCACGATAGCTCCCTTGTGGTGCCGCGCGTGACACGGAACAGGATGATGAGCGCCAGCATCACCACGAATGTCTGGATGAGCGCCATGGCAGCGGTCAACTGTGTGCCCGAGTTGGCCCAGGTGGAGACGATGGAGGGGCCGATCACCTTCGAGTGTGGCCCCATCAACAACAGCGACGCGCCGACCTCACGTACCGAGGCCGCAAATAGCAGCATCCACGCGGCGATGATGCCGGGCTTAAGCAACGGTAGCGTCACGGTGCGCATCTGGTAGCCCCAGCTGGCGCCGCAGACGCGAGCGCATTCCTCGAGACTCTTGTCGATTTGCAGGACGACGCCGGCGATCGTGCGTACTCCAAGTGGCAGAAGTACCGTGAAGTATGCGATGCCGAGCAACCACAAGGTGCCGTAGAGCCCGCCGGGCATGTTGATCCAGGCCCAGAGCAGGCCGAGGCCGAACACCAGACGCGGGACCGATGAAGGGAACATCGCCAGGTACTCGACCCAGCCGCGTCCGCGCATGGTCGAGCGGTAGATGATCCAGACCAGCAGTGCCATGACGACCGCGCCGATGGTTGCAACGCAGATTCCGAGGAAGATGCTGTTGAACAGCGCCTGCCGCACCGGCGCCAGGGCGAACGCCTCCTCGTAGTTGGCGAACGTGAACTTGGCCTGGGAAAGGATGACGGTGGCGAAGGTCTGAAACGAGGTCAGCAGCAACGAGGCCACCGGCAGCACGACCGCGAGCAGGATGTAGAGCAGGCAGAGCGAGAACAGCACCCACGACAGGCGGCCCATGTCCATCGGGCGCGGGCGGAAGGCCTTGCCGGTGATGGTCGCGTAGCTGCCGCGTGTGACGACGTAGCGGTAGCCGGTCAGCATCGCCACCATGATCAGGAACAGCGAGAGGCCCATGGCTGCTGCCTTGCCGTAGTTGGGCGGAAACGCCTCGACGGTGCTCCAGATCGACGTGGTGATGACGTAGATGCGGCCGGGGATGCCGAGCACCAGGGCGGCGGCAAACGAGCCGAGCATCTCGGCGAAGACGAACAGCGTGGCGCCAAGGACACCGGGCAACACAAGCGGCAGCGTGACGGTGAGCGTGGTCCTGAGCTTCGAGGCGCCCATGACGCGGGCCGATTCCTCCAGCGCTGGGTCCATCGACTTCATCGACGCCGAGATCATCACGTAGGCGACGGTGCCCTCGAACAGCGCCATTACCCAGGCGATGCCAAACAGCGTGTAGATGTCGAACAGATCGCCCTTGCCGCCAGCCGTTTGCCAGATCTGATTGAGAAAGCCGTTCTTCGGGCTCGCCAGCACGGCCCAGGCCAGCGCGCCAACGAGCGGCGTCATGTAGTAGGGGACTTCCATCAGCCGTTCGAGCCGCTCGCGGCCGGCGACGTTGGTACGCGTCAGGATCCAGGCCAGCGTGAAGCCGAAGACGACCGCCATCACGGTCGCCATCACGGCGACGTAGACCGTGTTCAGGATAATGTCGAAGTCTTCGGTGAACAGCGACAGCAGGTTCGTTGTGCCGTACTCGGACGCCGGGAACAACAGGGGGTCGCCGACGTTGAATGCCTTCTCAACCAGGAAAACGATCGGCAAAATCACGAGGAAGCCGACGGCGAGAATCACCAGCAGCATCACGGGCGTCTGCCAGCCGAAGCGAGATTTCAAATCCTCGCTGGCGTGATCGATGACGGCTTTTTGCATCTAGAGCAGCGTCAGGTTGAGTTGGACCAGTGCTGATCTCGAATCTCGGTCGACCTCGCGAACGACAAGTCTCGCTTCTCCCTTCCCCCTCGACGGGGGAAGGGCCGGGGTTGGGGGTGATGCAGAGCGATGGGGGTGCTGCAGAGCAATGGGGGCGGCGCCCAACTGCGACAGTGGAAGCCCCCCATCCCCGCCCCTTCCCCCGCGAGGGGGGAAGGGGGAGGCATCGCTCATTTCCAAGCGGGAAGCCGGACTTTTTCTGCGGGCCAGAACTGTCATGCTATGTGATCCAATTCAGCCGGAAACCGTGCTTGACTGCTCGCAATTGAAGCAGTGGTCCTATCAAGCGCCGTGTGTCGTCCCGGGGACGAACTCCGGGACGACAATGCACTACTTCCGCGCGCCGACGATCCGGTCCCATTCCTTGGCGAAATCAGGCCGGCTCTTCTCGTAGGCTTCATTGTCCTGCGGCACGAGAACCTTGATGTCCTTGATCGGCTTGCCACCGGGAGGCGGGGCTACGTCCTCACGCGCCGAGTGATTGTAGAGCACGTCGGCATAGGCTTTCTGCCCGACGGGAGACAGATACCAATCGAGGAACAGCTCGGCGGCGTTGGGATGCGGCGCGTCCGCGACGACGCCGACGCTCTGCTGTGTTGCCGGCGCTCCGGTCTCGGGGAAGACAAATTCGACTGGCGCGCCCTTCGCCTTGAACTCGATGAAACCCGAGTACTGGGCCGCCATGATGACCTTGTCCTGGCCATCGATCAGGCGGCCGTATTGCTGGACATAGCTGTCGAAGGCGCGCGGTTTATTCGCGCCGAACTTGTCGAAATAGTCCTTGGCCAGGATCGGCTTCAGCACAAACCACGTCGCGTGCTGCAGGCCCGAGTTGGAGACTTTGACGTTGACGGCGTCCTTCCAGCGGGGATCGAGCAGATCCTCCCACGTCTTCGGAGCCTCGTCGGCTTTCACGAAGTTCGGATTGTAGGCGATGCCGGCCATGATGATGCAGGCTGCCGTATAGAAGCCCTCGGGCGAGCTTTTGTACTTTGCGTTGTAGGCGGCCATCTCGGGCGAGACGTACGGCTTGAGGCCACCGCGGCGCTGAAAGTCCTGGATCATACCGAGATCGGAAATGGTCAGAATATCGGCGGTAAACGACTTCGCCTGCCGCTCGGCCAGGATCTTGGCATAAAGCGCGCCGGCCTGGAGACGGACATAGCTCGTCGTGATCTTGGGAAACTGATCGGAAAAGGCTTTCAGCAGCCCGACTTGCCCCTTCTCGGGGTCGGTCGAGTAGAAGGTCACCGCACCTTCGGCTTCGGCCTTCTCGACATTGGCGCAGGTCTTGAAGCCCTGCATCTGCTTCGGGCTGTCGCAAAGCTTGGCTTGGGCCGAGGCAGGGCTGCTCGTCCCCGACCAGCCGGCCGTCAGCGCAAGCGCAAGGGCCGCTGTCGCGGCTGTTCCGGGCTTCATGTGCGTCTCCCCTTGAGAGCATTTTTTTAGTTTTGAGCGTCGCGGCGAGGCGACGCCCATGATCATTCTAAGCAGATTTACTGCAACTCCGCCACGCCCATTGCCGAGCCGAACCGGCGGCTCGATTCCAGGAAGTCGCCGTACTTGCGGTGCACGGCCGTGTGCTGCACACAGGCGAGCAGCAGGCGGTCACGGTCGAAGCCGCGGTTCTTGTAGTAGTCCTCGACGAGCAACTGGCCGAGTTCCTGGTTGTGCGGATCGTTGCCGATACGGCTGGCGCAGATTGCCAGTTGCTGCGTCAATGCCTGCGGGTCGCCGCCGGCACGAAGATACGCGCGCGTCCAGGCGATCGCCTTCGGCCCGTCGAGCGCGATCGTTGCCGCAACAATGTGCTCGAGCATCTGTGCGGGGTTCTTCGAATTGGCGCCCGGCGGCAGTTCGGCGCGAACCTCGCGGTCGTCCTTGGTCTGCTTCGAATGCCAAGCATTGCGATTGAGGTAGGTGGTTGCAACGTAGAGCAGCTTCAGCCGTTGGGGATGCTCGAAGGTGTCGTAGAACCAGCCGAGCGTGTTCAGGTACTCATAGCAGTGCTGCGGGATCGAGAAGTTGAGCGTGTCGTTGGTCTCGAGCAGGATCTGCGCGCCGCCGATCTGCAGTACGTCGAGGATCTGCCGCGGACCCTTGCCGGCGAGCAGCAGGCGGGAGAGGGTTTCCTGGATGCCGGGCTCCTGGCCGTGCAGGACGACGTCGATGAACATCTCCGCCTCTTCCCGCGTCAGCGGCGCGGTTTGGCGCAGGATTTCCGCCTCTTTGGTCGTCGCACCGCCGTAGGGGATCGCCGAGATCTTCTGCTTCTCGATGTAGTGGGTGATGCAATTGCAGGCCATCTCGTAGGTCGAATACCAGCGCGGGCCGACGCCGATGTCCAACGCACCGGCGTAGAGCACGTGGTGCGCGTTGTCCCAGCCGACGAAATTGCCGACTTCCACGGTGGCGCGGGCGCGGAACGCTTTGTGGCCGGTGGTGTAGGAGCGGTTCAGGTAGACGCGATCCTGCAGGTCGATCAGGCCGGCGAAGCACATTTGTGCTAGCGCCCTTTTGCGGTGCGCCGGCTCCTCCATGATCCCGAGGAAAATGCGGTAGCCTTCCAGGACATGGCCGCGATGCACGCAATCGAGCCAGCGGTCGAGCTTTTCGTCGAGCGTGCCTTCGATGTGCTCGGCCGATTGATCCGGCCAATGCACGACCGGCGAGACGGGCGTGCCCGTCGGCTTCATGCCGCGCGAATAGTGTCCGGGCGCCTTATTGATCTTCTGGTTCCAGATGTCGAGGCCGGTCGGCATGTACCAGACGGTCTGCGCCATTGCGAGGCCAGCCATATCCTTCGGCAGCAGTTTCGTCAGATGCGTCGTGGCGCGGGCCGAGAGCAGGCAGTGGTCGTTGTTGACGAAGTTGACGAAGCCCTGGTCGATCCGCTCGTGGTAGGGAACGTGCGTATAGGGGGCGTGGATGCGGACGCCTTCGGCGACGATCTCGGGCAGCGGCCGCCCCTCTTTCACCAGCGCATAATATGCCTCGCTGGCGCCGACCTGGTCGCGGGCCATGATGCGTTCTTCGAGCTTATCGTAGAGGCGGCGGGCGGGAAGATCGGAAATCGTCGTGCTGAGCGTATCTTGCGGCATGAGGTACCCCTGCAGTCGGCAGCAATGGTTCTACTCGGGCTCGCTTCAACGGGACGTTCGGCAGCGGCCCATTCGTGAAGTGTGGCATAGGCTGGCGCGGCCGAGTAGGGGGATCGTTGCGGATTGTTGAATATCCATCCGCATGGCTGCCCGACAAAATGTGACGACGTCACGACGACGGCAGATCCGAACACCGCGATCACACCTCGTTGTGACGGCGGGCTATTTTTCTCGACGCGGGAACGGGGTTAACCATGCAGTAGGCACGCACCGCTATAAATCGGGTTGAGCAATCCCCCATTTGTCCCGCGTAGGAGTGCCTGATGCGACGCCTGTTCGCGCTGACCGCGTTTGCGGTCGGCCTTGGTTTGCCATTGCCCGTTCACGCCGAGCCGCCGGCTTTGCGGCTCGAGGAGACCGCGATTGCTCCGGGCGTGCCCGACGTCCCGGCCTCGCCGGTGTTGGCGGTCGCTCCGGCTGACCCAACCGAGCTCAACGCCGGTCCAACTCCGACTCCTGCCGCCGCGTTGACCGCCGGTATCGCGCCTGTCGCAGTCGCCAAGCCGAAGCCCGTACCGCCTGCCGTCGTTGCGCAGATCAATCTCGCGACGCAGCGCATGGAGGTTTCCGTCAACGGCGTCAGCACCCATTCATGGGCCGTTTCTTCCGGCCGGTCCGGGTTCGCAAGCCCGCGCGGCACTTGGCGCGTGCAGTGGATCGAAAAGATGCATTACTCGCGCAAGTACGACAACGCGCCGATGCCGCATTCGGTGTTTTTCACGGGCGGAGTTGCAGTGCACGCAACGTCGGCGGTCGGCATGCTCGGCCGTCCGGCCTCACACGGTTGCATCCGTCTGGCGCCTGCGAACGCTGCTCAATTCTACGGTCTGGTACAGAAGCATGGCACCAAGCAGACCGAGATCCAGGTGTTCGGCAATCCTCCGGGGAGCGCGGTAGCCTCGCGCCGCGACCGCGACAACGATGCCCCGCGCGCTGCCCGTGGTGACGGCCGCCGCAACGGCAATCGCAACCAGGGCCAGAACCGTCGTCTTGCTGCACTCGACGACGGTGGACCGGCCAACGGCGGTGCCTCTTACGTTCAGAACGGAGTTCGCTACGTCCGCGTGCGCTGACCTTGATGTGGCAGCGAGCCGATCCGTCACACAGCGTCACGCAAGCGTGAAGGTTACAAGCCCCGCCCAACCTGCTAGACAAGGCGGTCGGGTGGAGCTTGGGACAGAGCGATGGCGAAAAACCGTTGGAAATGGGCGCGGCGGGTGATCGCGATCTGCACGCTAGCCGGGTTCGCGGTGGGCGTTGCCTACAATCAGCCGTTGGTGGCGAGCACGGATGCGGGCACGAAACTGACGGCGACCGCGCTGACGACCTTTTGCATCTATGTCGGCACGCCGGCGGGACTGACCGCCTGCGCGCCGGCCCCTGCCGATGCCAACAGTGATAAGACGAAAACGGCAACGGCGGCAGCCGTGCAGGCAGCGCCAGTGCAAAAGGCAGCACCACCGTCGGCTGCGATCGTCGCCGTCACGACCAGCCAACCCGTCGTGACCGAAGTTGTCGAGTGGGACGAGTACACCGCCCGTTTCGACGCCATGGAGGCCGTCGAGGTGCGCGCCCGCATCTCCGGCTATCTGACGGCGATCGCATTCAAGGACGGCCAGATGGTGAAGAAGGGCGAGCTGCTTTACGAGATCGACCCGCGGCCGTTCGAGCGGGCTCTGGATCAGGCCCGGGCGGAGGTCGCGCAAGCCAAGACCAAAGCCGACAACTCCATGCTCGATGTCGAGCGCGGCCGGCCACTGATGGAGCGTAAGGTTCTCTCGGACAAGGCCTTCGATGATCGCGCCAACATCCTGCGCGACGCCCAGGCGTCGGTAAAGGTCGCCGAGGCCAAAGCCGCAACGGCGGAGCTCGATGTCGCCTTCACGCGCATCACGTCGCCGATCAACGGCCGCATCGGCCGTGCGCTGGTGACGGCCGGCAATTGGGTTTCTGCGGGTGCCGCCGCCAACGCGACGCTGTTGACCACGATCGTCAGCGTCGACCCGATCTTCATCTACTTCGACGTCAGTGAGAACAACAACCTCAAGTACAAACGTCTCACCGACCGCGGCGAAAAGGCTGGCGCTGCAATGACCGGCGCCACGATCGAGATCGCGATGCCCGACGAGACCACGTTCCCCTACAAGGGCACGCTCGATTTCATCGACAACCGGCTCGACCCCGGCACTGCCACGCTGCGGGTGCGCGCCAAGGTCGACAACAAGTCCGGGTTGTTCACTCCCGGCATGTTCGCCCGCGTCCGCCTCGCCGGCTCTGCCAAGTATCAGGCGACGCTGGTGCCGGACGAAGCCGTCATATCGGATCAGGCCAACAAGTTCGTGCTGGTCGTCGGTGAGGACGGCACTGCGAACCGGCGCAACATCAAGCCGGGCCCGCTGCATGGCGGCCTGCGCATCATCCGCGAAGGCGTCAAGGCTGACGATTGGGTGGTCGTGAAGGGCGCTCGTGCGCGCGCCGGTCAGAAGGTCGACGCCAAGCGCGAGCCGATCAAGCTCAAGGAAGCGACGCAAGCGGCGGCCCCGGCTGCAACGCCTCAGCCTGCCCGCAACTGACGCTTGCAATTTCGACATCGGGTGAACCGCACGACCGGTTCTTGAGCCTCAGGTATTGCCTCCATGTCCATGGCGCGCTTCTTTATCGACCGGCCGATCTTCGCGGCCGTCATCTCGATGTTCATCACCATCGTCGGCGCAATTTCATACACGGCACTGCCGGTTACGCAATTCCCGGAAATCGTGCCGCCGACGATCACGGTGACGACGAGCTATCCGGGCGCCAACGCGCAAACGGTTGCTGATACCGTTGCCGCCGTCATCGAGCAGGAGGTGAACGGCGTTGACGGCATGATCTACATGTACTCGAACTCGACGGCGGACGGGCAGATGAACCTGACCGTGACGTTCGAGGTCGGCTTCGACATCGACAAGGCGCAGGTGCTGACGCAAAACCGCGTCGCTGCCGCGGAGCCACGGTTGCCAGACGAAGTCCGGCGCAACGGCATCATCACACGCAAGAACAACCCCGATCAGCTGCTCGCCGTACATCTGGTTTCGCCAGACAACACGTACGATCAGGTCTACATTTCAAACTACGGCATGCTGAACGTGCGCGACGTGCTTGCCCGCATCGAGGGTGTCGGCTCGGTCAACATGTTCGGCGCCCGCGAGTACGCGATGCGCATCTGGCTCGATCCGGAGCGGATCGCTGCGCTCAACATGACCGCCGAGGAAGTTCTGGGCCAGCTGCGCCAGCAGAACATCCAGGTCGCAGGCGGCGCCATCGGCGAACCGCCGATCAGCAAGACGGGCGCTTTCCAGATGCCGTTGCAGCTCAAGGGGCGCCTGCGCGAGGCCGATGAGTTCGGCGATATCGTCATCAAGTCGGCGGCGGAGGGCCGCATCGTCCGTCTCCGCGACATCGCCAAGGTCGAGCTCGGCGCACTCAGCTACGCCACCTACGGCTATCAGAACCGCTTTCCGGCAACCGTGCTGTTCATGACGCAGGCGCCCGGCACCGACGCGCTCAAGGCTGCCAACAAGATCAAACAGACGATGGAAGAGTTGTCGAAAAATTTCCCGCAGGGGCTCGTCTATCGTATCGTCTACAACCCGACCGAATTCATCGAAGTCTCGATCAAGGAACTCTATAAGACGATTGCGGAGGCAGTGGCCCTCGTCGTGCTGGTCGTGCTGCTCTTCCTGCAGACGTGGCGCGCGACCTTGATCCCGGTGATCGCCATTCCGGTTTCGCTGATCGGCACGTTCGTCGTGATGCTGGCGTTTGGTTTCTCGGTCAACATGCTGACGCTGTTCGGCCTCGTGCTCGCGGTCGGAATCGTGGTCGACGACGCGATCGTCGTCGTGGAAAACGTCGAGCGCAAATTGAAGGAAGGCTTGTCGCCGATCGAGGCTGCGCGCGTTTCCATGGACGAGGTCGGCACGGCGCTTGTTGCGATCGCACTCGTGCTTTCCGCGGTGTTCATTCCGACAGCGTTCGTCGGCGGCATCACCGGCCAGTTCTACCGTCAGTTCGCAGTCACGATTGCCACCGCAACGCTGATTTCGGCCTTCGTCTCCCTCACGTTGTCGCCGGCGCTCGCCGCGCTGCTGTTCAAGCCACACGACGACCACGCGCATGAGAAACGCTCGATTTTCGGGTTGCTGTTCGCGCCGGTGCGTCTCCTGTTCCGCGGTTTCAACTGGGCCTTCGAGAAGCTCGAGAACGGATATGCCGGGCTTGTGCGGAGCTTGACCCGCATCGCCCCGGTCGTACTGCTTGCCTATGTCGGTCTCATCGGTGCCGCCGTCTGGCTCATTCAGAATACGGCCACCGGTTTCATCACCAATCTCGACCGCGGCATCATCTCGACCTCGCTGTTGTTGCCGCCCGGCGCCTCTCTCGAACGCACCAACGATGTGCTCAAACGTGCCAACGAGATCATTCTGGCGACGCCCGGCGTCTCCTATACCAACGTCAACGTCGGCCGCTCGAACGCGACGTTCACCAACGCATCGAACGCCGGCAGCCTGTTCGTCGTGCTCGACACCTTCCAGAACCGCCAGAAAGCCGGCCTGACGGTGCAGAAGCTTGCCGACGAGTTGCGCCAGAAACTCTCCCGCGAGATCCAGGAAGCAAACGTCATCGTGCAGATCCCGCCACCGGTGCGCGGAATCGGCGCTTCGATCGGTTTTGCCATGCGCCTGCAGGACAAGGCGGGTCTCGGCTCGATCGAGCTTGGCCGCGTCGCGCAGGAACTCATTCGCGAGTTGAACGCACAACCGCAGATCCGGAATACGTTCACCACCTTCCAGACGGGCACGCCGCAGATCTTCGTCGACGTCGATCGCGTCAAAGCACAGATGCTGCGCGTACCGATCAGCAATATCTTCGAGGCCATGCGCATCTACATGGGCTCGGCCTACGTCAACGACTTCAACATGTTCGGGCGCACCTACCGCGTGCAGGCGCAGGCTGACGGCGAGTTCCGGCTTGACGCCGATAACGTCTCGCGGATTCGGGTGCGCAACGCGGACGGCAACATGGTTCCGCTGGGGAGTCTCGTGATCTTCAAGGAGATCGCTGGTCCCGACCGCGTACCGCGTTACAATCTGTTTCCGACGGTCGAGATCCAGGGTACGTCGGCTGTTGGTGTTTCGTCCGGTCAGGCGCTGGATGTCGTCAACGAGGTCGCGGCGCGCGTGCTGCCCGACGGCATCGGGTTCGAATGGACCGATCTCTCGTTCCAGGAAAAGCGCGCCGGCCGCACCGGCTACTACATCTTCGCGCTGTCGGTGCTGTTCGTGTTCCTGGCGCTGGCGGCGCAGTACGAAAGCTGGTCGCTGCCGATGGCGATCATGCTGATCGTGCCGATGTGCCTGCTCTCGGCCGTGTTCGGCGTCTGGTTTCACAACCAGGACATCAACGTGCTGACGCAGATCGGTTTTGTCGTGCTGATCGGCCTTGCGGCCAAGAACGCCATTCTGATCGTCGAGTTTGCACGCCAGATCGAGGATCAGGGCAAGGGTATCGTCGACGCCGCGGTCGAGGCCTGCCGCCTGCGCCTGCGGCCAATTCTGATGACGTCGCTCGCGTTCACGCTCGGCGTCTTGCCGCTTTACTTCGCGAATGGCGCCGGCGCCGAGTTGCGCATCGCGCTCGGCACGGCCGTGTTCTGGGGCATGATCGGCGTCACGCTGTTCGGCCTGCTGTTCACGCCTGTGTTCTACGTCGTGATCCGCAAGTTCTCGACGCGAAAAGAGCGCCGGGCCGCCGAGGCGATGGGCGATCGGGTGCGAGATCAGCCGCCACAAAATGTGGCGGCTGAGCGTTAACGGCGCGCGCCATCGAGCATTGGCTGAACGGCCTATTGAACGCCGGACGACGTCAGCGACTTCCAGTCCAGATTTGCCGCCGCCTCCGTTTCCTCTTCGGGATCGCTACGCCGGAAGATCTTGCGTACCAGCGCCGACACTGCCTCTGCCCGCTCGCGGTGCGCCCGCCTGATTGCGTCTTGGACGACCTCATTCGGCAGGCCATAAAGGGCGTTCCGGATCTCGCCGTTGTAGGTCTTGCTCATGACCATCTCCTTGTTTTTAAATCGTTTCGATGGATGAGATATGCATTGCACAAAGCGCTGAAACAAACGATTATTCCGCACCCTATAGATGAGTAAAACTAATCCATCATGATCCGTCCGCTACCTCCGTTGAATGCGCTGCGCGCCTTCGAGGCGACCGCCCGGCACCTGAGTTTTACCCGGGCCGCGGACGAGCTGTCCGTGACGCCGGCGGCGCTCAGCCACCAGATCCGCGGTCTCGAGGAGTTTCTCGGCGAACGCCTGTTCGACCGCAAACCCCGAAGTATCGCGCTCACCGCCAAGGGGACACTGCTCTATCCCGGTCTGCACGCCGCCTTCCTGCAGATCCGCCAGTCGGTGGACCTGCTCGCGCGCGATCTCTCCGAGCGCGTGCTGGTGGTGAGTGCGCCGCCCGGTTTCACCGCCAAATGGCTGGCGCCGCGGCTCTACCGGTTTCTGCTGGCGCATCCGGAGATCGACGCCCGCATCTCGGCCTCGAAGGATCTCGCCAACTTCACCACCGACGGCATCGATGTCGCGATACGCAATGCGCGCGGCTCGACACCGGGCCTGTGGTCGCGAAAGCTCATGGAGATCCACCTGACGCCGGTCGCAAGCCCGCGGCTGCTTGTCGAGTTGGGTGGCCTGGCGTCACCGGCCGATCTGCGCCGTGCGCCGCTGATCCACGACGACATGCTGGGCATCCTACCGGGCATGCCGAACTGGGCGGAATGGCTGGATGCGGCAGGCGTCAAAGGCGTCGATCTCCAGCGCGGTCTTCGATTCAATAGCCCCGACCACGCGCTGGAGGCCGCCTGCGAGGGTGCCGGCGTTCTGCTCGCGCAATGCGAGTTGGCACATGACGACCTGCGCACCGGCCGGCTGGTGGCGCCGTTCGCCTGCACACTGCTGTCTGAGCGGACGTTCACCGTGACGTGTCCCGACGGCTTCGAGCAGCGCCCGAAAATCCGCGCATTCCGCGACTGGCTCGACAGCGAGGTGGTGCGGATGAGCACGCCTACAACCGAGGCTCCGGCACGGGTGACATGAGGTCTCGGCCTCAGCGGATAGAAACCTGATAGGGTACCGCAACCACTGAACGAAACTCCGAGTTATCCTCGAGTAGTCTCATGACCTGGTCGATCATCGCACGCGACGAAGTGACATCCCGCATCGGCATTGCCGTGGCGACGCGTTTCTTCGCCGTTGGCTCGCGTGTGCCGCATATCCGCCCCGGCATTGGCGCTGTGGCGACGCAGGCCATGACCAATCCTTACTTCGGCCCGCGTGGCTTGGCGCTGCTCGGGGCCGGTGCCTCCGCTGCCGACACCGTGCGCATGCTGCTCGCGGCCGACGACGGTCGCGAGCATCGCCAAGTGCACATCATGGACAATGTCGGCACGTTCGCTGCCGCCACTGGTGGGGACTGCATCCCCTGGTGCGGCCACCTCGTGCGCGAGACATTCTCAGTCGCCGGTAACATGCTGGTCGGCCCCGAGGTGATCGAGGCGACGGCCGAGACCTTTGCGGGCCTTCCGACCGCGCCGTTTGCCCGCCGTCTGCTGGCGGCGATGCAGGCCGGCGAGGCCAAGGGCGGCGACAAACGCGGGCGGCAGTCGGCGGCGCTGCTGATCCACGATACCGACGAATTCCCGATCCTCGACCTTCGCGTCGACGACCACACGGCGCCGCTGGACGAACTCGAACGCCTGGAGAAGGTGGCGCGTGAGCGCTTCGTGCACTTGCGCCGCTTCGGCCCGACCAGGGACAACCCGACCGGCATGCTGGATCGTACGGCGCTCGAAGCTGCTGTCGCCCGCTCAATCGCGGAAGGCTACGAATGACGACGGCCGCCCTCCTCCAGGTCGAGAACCTGCATGTCGCCTTTGCCGGTGATCGCGGTCGCGTCACGCGCGCTGTCGATGGCGTCAGCTTCAGCGTCGGCCGCGGCAAAACACTCGGCATTGTCGGCGAATCCGGCTGCGGCAAGAGCGTATCGGCGTTGTCGATCATGGGCTTGTTGCCGAAGGAGAGCGCACGGGTTTCAGGCCATGTACGCTTCGACGGCAAGGATCTCCTGACGCTGCCCGAGCCCGCCATGCGCGATCTGCGCGGTAACCGGCTGGCGATGATTTTCCAGGAGCCGATGACGTCGCTCAATCCGGCCTACACGGTCGGCGACCAGATCGGTGAGGCGCTGGTTCGCCATCGCGGCATGACGCCGGCCGAGGCGCGCCTGGAAGCCATCGGCCTGCTCGAACGGGTACGCATGCCGTCGGCCAAAACCCGCGTCGACGAGTATCCACATCGGCTTTCCGGCGGCATGCGGCAGCGCGTGATGATTGCGATGGCGCTGGCCTGTAAGCCGCTGCTGCTGATCGCTGACGAGCCGACCACGGCGCTGGACGTTACTATCCAGGCGCAGATCCTCGATCTGTTGCGATTGCTGCGCGACGAAACCGGCACGGCGATCCTGCTGATCACGCATGACCTCGGCGTTGTTGCCGAGATGTGCGACGACGTTGTCGTGATGTACGCGGGCCAGATCGCCGAGCAGGCGCCGGTTGGAAAATTGCTGTCGGCGCCGGAGCATCCCTATACGGTCGGCCTGCTCGGCTCCATTCCGCGCCTCGGCGGCCGCATCGATCGCCTCGCCGCGATCCCTGGCATGGTCCCGGCACTGGATGGCGCGATGACCGGCTGCCGTTTTGCCGCGCGCTGCCCCTTCGCCGACGCCCGTTGCCGTGCCGAGACGCCGCCGCTTGCGTCAATCGGCGACGACCGCGCCACGCGCTGCTGGAAAACGCCGCTCGCGCGTGTCGCCGCATGAGCGCGCCCCTTTTGACTGTTGACGGCCTCGTCAAGCACTTCGCCGTGAAGCGCGATCTGATCGGCCGCCCGACCGCCGAGGTGCGCGCCGTCGATGGCGTCTCGTTCACTGTCAATGCCGGGGAAACGCTGGCGATCGTGGGCGAATCCGGTTGCGGCAAATCCACGGTCGGCCGCCTCGTGCTCCGCCTGATCGAGCCCACAGCGGGGCGGGTGACACTGGACGGTGCCGATGTTTTCAGTCTGCGGTCGAAGGAACTGCGCCAACTCCGCGCCAAGGCGCAATTGATTTTCCAGGACCCTTACGCCTCACTCAATCCGCGCCTGACGATCGGGGAGACACTGGCCGAGCCGCTGCTGCTGCACACCAATCTGACGCCGGGAGACCGCAAGTTCCGTGTTGCGGAGTTGCTCACCACCGTCGGGCTGCCGTCGCACACCGCGTCACGGTATCCGCACGAGTTCTCCGGCGGCCAGCGGCAGCGCATCGCGATCGCCCGTGCGCTTGCTGCCGACCCGAAGTTGATCGTCTGCGACGAGCCGGTGTCCGCGCTCGACGTGTCGATCCGTGCGCAGGTGCTGAACCTTCTCAAGGACCTGCAGCAGCGCTTGGGGCTCGCGTACATCTTCATCAGCCACGATCTCGCGGTCGTGAAGCACATCGCCGACCGCATCGCGGTCATGTATCTCGGCCGCATCGTGGAAACCGCCAAAACCGAGACGCTGTTCGCTGAGCCACGCCATCCCTATACGCAGGCGCTGCTGTCGGCGATCCCGGTGCCCTCCGCCACGCGTCGCCCCTCCCGCCGCCTGCTCACCGGTGACCCGCCGAGCCCGATCTCCCCACCCCAGGGCTGCCACCTGCATCCGCGCTGCCCCTCCGCGGAACCGCCGTGCAGCACGACGACGCCGATCCTCACGGACGACGGGCATCGGCACGCAACCGCTTGCCTTCGCTGGCCCGATATTCAAAACTCCAGTCCTGCCTTGCAGGCGGACGACCAGCCGTCGGCTGATTTGGCACGCCTGATGCAGGCTTTCATCACCGCGAAAGTTTGAACCGCACGCCGAGACAAACAACAAACAGCATCGACGATCCGCGTCGAGCAAAGGGAACCCGGATATGCGACGACAGCTGAAAGCAACGCTTGTGGCCTTTGCGTTTGCCGCATGCGCATCGGGCGTCAGTGCCCAATCGATCCTGCGCGTCGGCCTCGCCGAGGACCCCGATGTGCTCGATCCGACCTTGGCACGGACCTATGTCGGCCGGATCGTCTTCTCGGCCATCTGCGACAAGCTCTTCGACATCGACGACAAGCTCAACCTTGTGCCGCAACTCGCGACGGCCCATGAGACCAGCGCCGACGGCAAGACGGTGAGCATCAAGCTCCGTACCGGCGTCACCTTCCACGACGGCGAGGTCATGGATGCCGAAGCCGTGAAGTACAGCCTTGAGCGGCATCTCACGATGCAAGGCTCGTTCCGCAAACCCGAACTCGCGGCCGTCGAGAAGGTTGAGGTCGTCGATCCCGCGACCGTCAAGCTGCTGTTGAAAGAGCCGTTCTCGCCGCTGATCGCCCAGCTTTCCGACCGCGCCGGTATGATTGTCTCGCCGAAAGCCGCCAAGGAAGCCGGCGACAAGTTCGGCCTGAAACCGGTCTGTGCCGGCCCCTACAAGTTCGTCGAGCGCGTGCAGCAGGACCGGATCGTCGTCGAGAAGTTCGCCGGCTACTGGAACGCCAAGGACGTGCACATCGATCGTGTCGTCTATCGGCCGATTGTCGACTCGACGGCGCGTCTCGCCAATCTCAAATCGGGTTCGCTTGATTTGATCGAGCGCGCGTTGGCAACTGACCTCGCGGAGATCAAAGCCGACCCGAAGCTGAAATTGGCGACGACGACTGAGATCGGCTACCAGAGCATCACGCTGAACATGGGCAACGGGCCCGCCGGTAAGGATGGTCCGTTCGGTAAAGGGCCGAAGGTCATGCAAGCTTTCGAGGCTGCGATCGATCGCGAGGCGATCAATCAGGTTGCTTTCAACGGCGCGTTTCTACCCGGCAACCAGTGGGTGAGCCCGAAGAGCGCTTACTATCAGGAAAAATTCCCTATTCCAGCGCGCGATGTCGCAAAGGCGAAGAAGCTGCTGGAGGAAGCGGGCCTCAAGGCACCGGTCGCGGTGGACTTCATGGTGCCGAACAACCCGGAAAGCCGTCAGGTGGCCGAGGTCATCCAGGCGATGACCAAGGAGGCGGGCTTTGACCTCAAGATCCGCGTCACCGAGTTCGCGACGTCGCTGAAGGAGTCCGAGCAGGGCAACTACCACGCCTATTTCATCGGCTGGTCCGGGCGTGTCGATCCGGACGGCAACAGCTACATCTTCCACAAGTGCGGCGCGCCACAGAACAACCGCGGCTACTGCGACAAGGCGGTGGACGCCCTGCTCGACGAAGCCCGCACCAAAACCGCGCCAGCCGATCGCAAGGCGATTTACGAGAAGGCGGCTGAAAAACTCCTGACGGAGGGCGGCACCATTTACCTCTATCATCGCCTCGTGATCATTGCGCACACGATCAGGCTCGAAGGCTATAACCAATTCCCGGATGGCCTCGTGCGCATCGTCGGCGCGAAAATGAAGCAATAATAGCTCCGCTCTTTGCCCTTCGGATGCCCGTTTCGCATCTGGGCGGCTCTCACCTGTGCGCAACAATCGACGGAGGAAACACACATGCAATTCACCATGCAAGGCCGCAACGCGCTCATCACCGGCGGCAGCCTCGGCATCGGCCTGGCTATCGCCCAGACCTTTGCCAAGGCCGGCGCCAACGTCGCCATAACCGCGCGCCGCGCCGAAGTTCTGGAAGCCGCCAAGGCTGCCATTCAGGCCGTCAGCAAGGGCAAGGTCGTGGCCATAGCCGGCGACATGGCCAAGGCTGACGATTGCGCCCGCGTCTTCAAGGCCGCCGAAGCCGGCTTGGGGCAGATCGACGTGCTCGTGAACAATGCCGGCACTTCGCGCCGCGGAGCCTTCGAGAGCATCACCGATGAGATCTGGCAGGACGACCTGGACCTCAAGCTCTTCGGTGCCATCCGCCTCGCTCGCCACGCGCTGCCGGGTATGAAAGCGCGCCGCTTCGGCCGTATCATCAACATTCTGAACACCGGCGCCAAAGCCCCGCCGGCCGAGGGCGCGCCGACTGCCGTAACGCGCGCCGCTGGTATGGCTTTGACCAAGGTTCTGGCCGGCGAAGGCGCCAAGCACAACGTTCTGGTGAATGCTCTTCTCGTCGGCCGTATCGAGAGCGACCAGTGGGTCCGCCGCCACGCTTCCGAGGGCAAGAACCAGACGATCGATTCCTATTACGCCGATATGGGCAAAGGTCTTCCAATGGGACGGCTGGGAACATCCCAAGAATTCGCCAATGCTGCACTCTTCCTGGCTTCGGACGCCGGCTCCTACATCACCGGCACCGCCATCAACGTGGACGGCGGCCTCTGCCCGGTCGTCTGATCGCAGTACGGAGGGGGACGGAGCGATGCTTTGGCTTCCCCTCCGGCTCCGCACCTGCGATAGTTAATCCGCGTTCGGCTGGCCGATCCTTGCATAGTGTCCCGTTCGCGAAGTTCGTCACCACGTGTCGCAGGTTTATTCGAACTTCGCGAACGATAAGGACACTAGAGCTATCATTGGCTTAGCGTGGAGTTGTGTTCGGAGTTTCGCGTGTTGAGCCAGCCACGAGGTGGACGCGAACTTCCGAACCGCCACACTGGCGGTCGTGCCCTGGAAGTTATCCCCATGTGGTCACGTCCATGGCACAATGATGGGCGAGAACGTGAAGGCGCCCCGGGTGCGGGGCAGGCTTCGAGCAACGGCGGCGTATGAATCGAGTTCTTCTCATCATCGGCGGGCTGCTGGTCGGCTTATTGGCCGCCCTGTTCATCGTCCCCGTCTTCGTCGATTGGACGCGCTATCGCGGCATGTTCGAGGAGGAGGCGAGCCGCCTCGTCGGGCGCGACGTCCGCGTCGGCGGCAAGGTCAATCTGCGCCTGCTGCCCTCGCCCTACATCCGCTTCGAGCGTGTTCGCGTCGCCGATACCCGTGCAACGGTTGGCGAACCCCTGTTCAAGGCCGAAGATTTCACGGTTCGTCTTGCCATCGGACCACTGTTCCGCGGCGACTTCGAAGCCAGCGTCATCGAGTTGCACAAGCCCGTCTTGACGCTGGTGCTGGATGACAAGGGCGGCGGCAATTGGGCGAGCCTTGCCGATACGGCCGTTCCATCAGCGTTCAAGCCGAGCAAGGTAGCGCTCAACAATATCCGCATCAACAACGGTACGATCGCGGTCTTCGGCCAGGGCGGCGATGAGCGCACGCGGGTCGAGTTCATCAACGGCGAGGTCTCGTCGCCCGCGATCGATGGGCCCTACCGGGTCACAGCCGCTTTCGCAAGCAATGGCGCCGCGCGCGAAATCCGGCTCTCGACCGCCAAGCAGGAATCCGATGGCTCGATCCGACTGAAGGGCAGTGTCCGCTCCCCGGCGACGGGTTCAAGTTTCGTCATCGACGGCAAGTTGACCGATCTCTTCAAACAACCGCACCTGCAAGGCGAGTTGACCGCCAAGTTGCCGTTGCCGTCCGCGGTAGCTGAAGCCGCCGGCACTGATGTGCAACGTGCGCCGCCGGCCGGCACCGCAGATGCCTCGTTCGAACTGCGGACGCCGATCACAGCCGATACCACCGGCGCCGAATTCGCAGATATCGCGCTCTCGTTCGAGCAAAACGGCCAACCGCAACTCGCGACCGGCAAGGGCCGCATCGCATGGCGTGACCGTCTGACGTCGAATGTGCAGCTTGCTTCCCGCTGGCTGGACCTGGATCGGGTCACGGGCCGCGACGACAAGAGCCGCCTGCCGGAGCTCCTGGAGCGATTTCTCAAAGGTCTCGACCATGTGATGCCGGCCACCGGCCAGTCGACGATCAAGGCCGAGCTTGATCAGGCGACCTTTGGCGGCGACATCATCAGCGGCCTCTCGGTGGTCTGCGAGCGCAAAGACAGCCAGCTCAACATCCAAGCCAGCGCCGCAATCCCCGGCGGCGGTCGTTTCGACGTGCATGGACGCGTCGATGCGGCCAGCCGTGACAAGCTGTTCGACGGTGAATTGAGCCTGCGCGGTAGCAGCGCCAATCGCTTCCTCGCCTGGTCCGGCCGCAACTTCGCCGTGCCGCCGATGAAGCGCGACGGACCGTTCGCACTGAGTGGCCGCGCGACCCTCGGCCCGGATCGACTGGCCGGTCGTGACCTTGTCGTGCAATTCGCCGGTAACAGCGTCACGGGCGAAGCCAGCTGGAGCGGCGGCAGCGATCGCCAGATCGTGCTCGCCATCGAGGGCTCAGAGCTCGATCTGACGCCCTTCGTGGAGGCGGACAGCGGTCCGCTCGCAGCATTGAAAGCGATTGCTGCAAGGCTCGTCGAGACCGCGCCCGCGACAGCGGCTCCAGGGAGCACTGCCGGTGCGCTTGCACAGAATCTGGTGGCGCGTCTGCGCATCGGTCAGTTGATGGCCGGGCGAAATATGTTGCGCGACGTCACCGCCGATTTGCGCTTCGTCGGCGGCAACCTGACCGTGCCACTGTTGCGTCTCGGCTCCGATGGCTGGACGGCAGAGGTGCGCGGCGACATCGCCGGCCTCACGAAGCCGGGCGCCAAAGGTAGTCTCAGCTGGAACGTGTCGGCTGAAACGCCACAAGGGCTGCAGGAGCTGCTCGCCGCTGGCGAATTCGCTTTGTCGCTGCGTCCCTCCCCACGCCGTGCTGCCGCTCAGGTGCCACTGCGCATGGCCGGCCGCCTGCGCGTCGGTGATGCAGTGGCCGGCGTCTACGATCTCACATTCGACGGCAACCTTGGCCAGACACGGGCTGCGGGCACGGTGCGTCTCGATCCGAAAGGTGACGGCTGGCGCGACTGGCGCACAGACGTTGCAGTTCGCCTCGACGGCGCCGACGCCAACCGGCTGATGGAGCAGATCGCGCCGGAAGGCTGGTCGCCGCTACCAGGAGCATCCAGCACGTCGACGGGAAAGCTGATCCTCCGTGGCATCGGCACGCCAAAAACAGGCCTTGCCTCACTGGCGAGTTTCGAGACGGCGGATCTCGCTTCCGAGTATCGCGGCAAGCTGTCGATGACGGATAGCGCGACGCTCGGGATCGACGGCGACCTGCGCTTGACGACGACGGACGCGAACCAGGCGATGGCGCTGCTCGGGATCCGCGATCGCCTCGCATTTGCCGGCCGGCCGCTTTCGGGTATCGTCACTATTGCGGGCAGTGCACCGCGCTTCAAGATCGCTTCGCCGCGGATCGGCATCGGCTCGACGACGCTCTCCGGTCGCCTGGACCTGGAATTGTCAGCCACCGGCAATCGCCTCACCGGCCAGATCGCCACCAGCGAGCTGAGCTTGCCCGCCGTGTTGGCTCTGCTGACGTCGCAACGCACGACGCAGACGAAGAGCGCCTCGGCGTCGTCGCAGGCATCCGCGTGGAGCGAGGATACGCTCGATCTCGCTGCATTCGGCGCACTCGAGAGCCGCCTGCGCATCGACACCGCCAGCCTGGAACTGGCCCCAACGATCGCTGTTGGCAAATCCATCGTCGAAGCCGACTTGAAATCAGGTCGCCTCGATCTCAAACTCGTCGAGGCGACGGCACTCGGCGGCAAGCTCATCGGTGCGCTGCAGATCGATCCTGCTGCATCGGTCGCGACAGCCAAGGCGCAAGCGCAATTGAGCGGCGGCCGTCTCGACGCATTGGCCCCGAATGTTTCGACTGCACCGGGCTCGAAGCCGGTTCTGCCCGCCGCCAGCGGCAGTTTTGCACTGCAACTCGATCTTGCCGGTAATGCCTCGACCCCACGCAACCTGATTACGAGTTTGCGCGGCAAGGGCGAGCTGGCGATTGCGCAGGCCAAAATCAATCGGCTTGCACCGCGTCGCGTGCGCGAAATCATGGACAGTGTCTTCGCGATCAAGGGCGAGGTGGCCGAGGTCGAGCTTGGCAACCGGCTCGTGCTCGCGCTCGGTGGCGGTGAAGTGCAACTCGGCCAGCGCTCACTCAGCTTGGACGTCGCTGATGGCGTCATCCGGATTGCGCCATTGATCGCCGAGACGCCTGAGGGCCGGTTGACGGGCACGACTCTGCTCGATCTCGAGGCAATGCGGTTCGACAGCGAATGGCGGATCGACGTGAAGGCGCAAGCGCCCGCGCAGCCATTTCTTCCAGGCGTCAAGGTGCGCGACCCGCTGCCGGGGATCGCCGTCATCTATACGGGGCCGATTTCGGGCATCGGTTCAGTCGATCCGAGCCTCCGCTTCGAAGCACTGCACCGCGAAATCGCAGTCCGCAAAGTCGAGCGCGAGTTGGAAGAACTCGAGCGGTTACGCAAGCAGGATGCGGAGCGCCGCCGGCAACTCGAAGCAGCGCAGTCTGCGCAAGGCGGCCAACCGGCGACCCCGCCGCCTGCCGATCCTGCTGCGGCACCTGCCAGCACGGCTTCACCACAGCCGCCACAAGTGCCGGTGCCGCCAGCGCCACAGGCTGCGCCGCCGCCGCCCGCCATGCCGCCGCTGGTCGAGCCGCCACGGCCCGTGCCCCGTCCACAAGAAAGCAAATCCGGCGCTGTCGACCCGGCTTTCGCACCCAATCCAGCTAGGCCCGTGCCAGCCGCTAGCGAGCAGCCGGTCCAGGCAACCGGCACTTCGCCTGCGCCGGTGTTCATAGCGCCTTTCAACGCTGCGCTCGAGCAACCGGCAGCAATAGAGCCTGCGCTGCAACCAGCACTAAAACGGCAAGCCGTCCGACCGGCAACGAAGCAACCGCCGTCGCAACAGGCGTTTCCCCCCAATGCCGGCAACTGATCAGCCTGCCGCCGGGCGCGAGCCAACCGCGCAATGCAGGGGGTGCACCTGGAACAGCGTGCCCGCGGCTGCCGCCGTTGCACGTGCGCGCTGCCATTCGCCAAGCTCAGCAGCGTCGAGCTGGGATACCACATGGTCCTCGCGATACCGCCAGATCGGCCCGCCGGGCCGGTCGAGCGTGATCATCGCCGGAAATGGCACCAGATCGACGAGACCGGCCTTCAGCATCCGCGCATAGAGGCTCATGTCTGCGACACCACCACGGCCGACCGATTGCGGCGGTGTTTCCGCCCGTGTTTGCACGCCGCCAGCCACCGGGAAGTTCCACCATTGCTGCACGTCGATCGAGCGCACGACGATGCCGACGCGGCCGCCCGGGCGGACGACGCGGATCATCTCCGCGATCGCCTTGTCGGCATCGCACTCCTCGAGCACGGTGACCGAGAACACGCAATCGAAGCTCTGATCTGCAAACGGCAACGCTTCCGCACTTCCCGCACTGAAGCGTATGCGCTCGCCCATGCCGTTCGCCTCGGCCAGCGCTTGCGCTTCCCCGAGCAGGAACGCGTTCACATCGACGGCATCGATTGTGCTGGCGGCGTCCAGCCTCACGGCCAACAACCGATCGAGCGCGCCGGAACCACATCCAACGTCGAGAATCTGTGCACCGGCCGGCGGTGCCAGGAAGTCGACGAGGGTGCGGAACATCGCGCGGTAGGTTGGCGCTTCCGCGCGGTCTTCGAGCGCTGCGACACCGCCGATGTGTGCACCGCCAAGACGGATCACCGAGAACCGTTGCGCCAGCGTTGCAACGGCCGGGTCCCACTGTGACGGCGCCAGGAAGAACGGCAGCAACACCAACGCGGGTCCCGCTCCATCGATGCGATAGGTGATGCCTGCGCGTGTGCCTGAACGCGCAATGGCCTCGCGCAATGCGCCGGCTGCGATGCTGCGTCCTGCCACGCCGTCGAGGTGGGTTGTCACCAGCGCGACAACTTCCGCCGTCCGGTCGGCAACGACATCGGCCCAGCCCGGCGCGTCGTAGCCGGGCAACAGACTCCACTTGGCGCCGGGCAATCGCGGCATGGCTCGACCGGTGGCTTCCCGTGTGATGCCATGTTCGCCGGCGATCATCAGCAGGCGATCCGCGATTCCGGTGAATGCTGCTGGATCGAGCCGGCTCGGCGCCGCGAGCACGAGGCCGGCCACCCGGTTGGGGTGCTCCAGAACGAGATCGACAAGATCACCCGGCATCTGGGCCGCGAAATGCGCCGCGGACAGTCCCAGATGGTCGAGCAGCGCCAGAAGTCGCTCGACGAGCGGCATGGACGTGGTCACTTGGAGGCTCCCGATACGAACGCGAGCGTGCGAGTGAGTGCACCCACTGCGGTGGGGAGCTTAGCCGGCTGCGATGCCATTAGCCATCACCTGCCGCCGGGGAGATCAATTCCCGAGCGCGATCTGCTCGCTGCGCGTCACGATTCGTACCGATTGCGCAGTCAGCCGCGCGGTCCCGGCGCCGGTCGGAATGGTGATCGAGTGCGGAATGAACAGGTTCGCACTTGGCACGGGGCGCAGCGAGATCTCGATGTCGTTCGACATCGCCAGCGCGCGCGTCTCTTCGCTGACCTTGTGCCCGGCGATCGGCGTGTACTTCACCTTGCAGACATAGGCGACGCCCGGTTGGCCGCTCGGCCGCTGCTCGGAGATGCGCTCTTGGCGGCGGAACGACAGCATCAGATCGAAGCGCTGCTTGCCGTCGAACACCGACAGCCGGCGGCCGCAGGGATTGGCATTGTCGCTGCGTGAAATAGCCATCACGGCGCTCAATGGATCGAGCACGCCCTTTAGATGTTGCTCACGCACATTGATGATGCCCGGCGGCTGAAAATATGGCGGCACGTGCGCCAGGCTCGTCACGTTCTCGGCGGCAAAGCCCATCTTGATGGAGCCGGTCTTGCTGCTGGTGGCGAAGTCGAACGTATACCCGGCCGGCTTGGGTGCGTCGCCGGCAAGCGCTCCCGAGGCGCGCGTTGCGCCCTGCCAGCGGAATGCGCCGAGCAATGCCGAGATCTTGGCGTCGCCTGTGAGGGCATAGGTGGCGCCGTTGACGTTCGCATTGAATTCGAACGTACCGATGTCGAAGCCGTTGAATTCGACGCGGTAAACCGCCTGTACCTGACCGGGCCAGGGCTCTGCGGCATGTGCCGACGGCGATGCGCTGCCAGCGATGCCTGCAACCAGCGGTAATGCCGCGATGATCGACGCAATACGCGACTTGAACGAAACCGGCTTTGAGGCCATGACGCCGCCTTCTCAACTAACACAACGGATGCAACGGAAACTGCGACCGCACACAGTCGCCTAGGCACGTTTTGCGACAAATATGTGGTTGCGCCCAACATGACGGGTAGTGCTTAAGAAAAGCCTACATGTTGCCCCATTCTGGATGGAATTGGCGCACGTCTCTCGCGCCCTTTCGACCTTGCAGCCAACGGCGCATCTGATGCGCTAGCCACCCGAGCGGATCGTCTGCCTCACCGAGGAATTGGTCGGCCCGGACCGGTTGAAGCAGCATTGGCGCCATTCACGCCTGCAGCAACTGCTCGATCGCCCGCGTCGCCCGCTCCCGCTGGCCCGCCGCCAGATGCAGCCCCACCTTGCTTCGCCGCCAGAGTACATCCGTCGCCGTCCGCGCCCATTCGCGGTCACGCATGTGGATCACCTCGCGCTCGGTGAGGCCGGCGCCGAAGTTTTCTCCGAGCCCTGCCTGATCGCGCCTGTCGCCGAGGATTGTCTCGCAGTCGGTCCCGTGCCGCCGCGCCATGCCGCGCAGCAACTCCGGATCGAAGCCTGGTTTGCGTCGCCGCAAGTCCTTCAGATACGCCTCGAAGTTGCCGCCGGGAAATCCGCCACCGGGTAGCGGCGCTGTCGCTGTCCACGCCGGACCGACACGCGCGAGATGTGGGCCAAGCCGATTCATCGCCTCTTCGGCGAGACGCCGGTACGTTGTCACCTTGCCGCCGAGCACGGTCAGCAACGGCGGCAGGTCGCGACCGGCCACGAGTTCCAGTTTGTAGTCGCGGCTCACAGCAGACGCATCGGTCGACGCGTCGTCGTACAGCGGCCGCACACCGGAATAGCGCCAGACAATGTCTGCAGGCTTCAGCGGCGCCTTGAAAAACCGGTTGGCGAGATCGAGCAGATACGTTTCCTCCGCCGGATCGATCGTGACTGCCGCCGGGTCACCCGTGAACGTCACGTCCGTGGTGCCGATCAGCGTGAAACGCTGCTCGTAGGGGAGCGCAAACACGACGCGGCCGTCGCCGCTCTGCAGCAGATAGGCGTCGGTGGCGCCTTCGATCCGCGGTACGACGATGTGGCTGCCCTTCACGAGCCGCAGGTGCGGCCGCGCCGGCATCGCACCGGCTGTCACCAGCCCACCGGCACGATCCGCCCACGGCCCGGCGGCATTGACCACGGCGCGTGCACGGACCTCGCGAACCTCATTCCCGGAGAGTATACGCACCCGCCAGAAATGCCCGTCGGCATCGACTGCTGTAACGGCCGCGCGTGTCAGGATCTCTGCGCTCTTGTCGGCAGCAGCGCGCGCGTTCAGAACCACCAGCCGCGCGTCATCGACCCAGCAGTCCCAGTAGGCAAACCCCTTCGTGAGTTGCGCCTGCAGCGGACGCCCACCCGCATCGCGTCTCAGATCGATCGCGGCCGAGCCCGGTATTGCTTTCCGTCGCGCCAGGTTGTCGTAAAGGAACAACCCGGCGCGGATCATCCACGGTGGACGCAGCCCCGCCACGTGCGGCAGCACGAACCGCAGCGGCCAGATGATGTGCGGCGCTTTCGCCATGATCACCTCGCGTTCGGCCAGTGCCTCCCGCACCAGCCTGAATGCGAAATGCTCGAGGTAGCGCAGCCCGCCGTGAATGAGCTTCGAGGACGCCGACGAGGTGCCGGAGGCCAGGTCCGCCTTTTCCGCGAGTAGCACGGAAAGGCCACGGCCGGCGGCGTCCGCCGCAATACCGCAGCCGTTGATGCCACCGCCGATGACGACAAGATCGAAGTCCGACTTCACTCCCATGAAACACTCGCGCTCACGCACAGCCAACGGCAAAATCGCCAAGGCAGTGAAGAAACACACGATATCGCGCCGAGGTTAGGTAGGGGGTCATTGACGGGCTGATCAATGGTCTGAGGCGCCGAAAACGACGCGAAGCGTCGGCCAGGACGCAGCAGTTGCCACCGCCAGCCAGACCAACCGGGGTACGATGCTGTCACGACCGAGCGCTTTTCGCGCCAACAATGCCGGGACCGCGGCCAGCAACAGCGTCAGGATTGTGATCGCGATCGAGGACGCGTGAAATACGATCGGCGACGCCTGATATGCGCGTCCAACAAGTTTGCCGAGCCAGTAGAGCATCGGGTCGAAATACGGCGAGAACGGCCGGCCATTCACAATGGCCACAGCAACCGTCGCGGCCAGTAGCGGCCAGGTGATCAAAGGTTTTCGGCGCGTATCCAGGACAAACACTCCTTGCTCGTGACCGAACCGTCATGATTGAAACGCCGATCGGCCAGTAGATTCCAGCATTGACGTTACCAGTGGTTGCGACGTTCGGCTTTGCGAGCAACGCCAGCATGCCGTCGAACCAGCCGACCTTGAATGCCATCGGATGCGACAGCAGAACCCCTGCGTCCATCGCGTTACCTGCCACTCTAACGGCCATTGCGATGCCGCGACCAAGCGAGCAATGCAGCTCCTGCAGCGCCGGCACCAGCCCAAAGGTAGCTGGTCTCGAGACTGGCGGACAACGCATATCGATGAAACAGGAAGAAGAGCACAGCTGCAACAACCGCATGCATGATGACTCCGGAAGTGGGCTTCATACGATCTGGTCTCCCGAGAAGTTGCAAAGGCCCCGCCTTGCAGGCGAGACCTTTGCGCATCGTGCAATATGTCGCGATCGGTTGCGATCGAACTACCGCTTCGCTGTGTCCTCTGCGAAAATATCACGCTTGTAGGTCTCCGGCACGAACAGCACGCCGACGACGAACGTCATGAGAGCAATGGCAATCGGATACCAGACGCCGAACGACGGATCGCCAGTCTGTGCCACCATGGCGAACGACGTTGCCGGCATGAGACCACCGAACCAACCGTTGCCGATGTGGTAGGGTAGCGACAGACCGGAATACCGGATGCGCGTCGGGAACAGTTCTACCAGTGCCGCCGCGATCGGCCCGTAGACCATCGTTACGAGGATAACCATCAGAGTTAGGATGGCGATAACCGTCAGGCGCTGTCCAGTGAAGATGTCGAACATCTTGCTGAAGTTCCAAAGCCCGTCCTTCGGTTCGATCTTGATGTTGACCACGGACGGGTTCGACGCCGCTGGATAGCCGGCTGATGTCAGAGTACTGGCGAGCTTTTGCGCGAACTGCGGGTCTTTTGTCGACAACGGATCGGCCTTCCCGATCTTGACGCCCGTAACGGTTCCAACAGGAGCCACGGTCACACTGTACTTGACCGATGCGCGGGCCAGAGCCGCCTTTGCCGTATCGCAACCGGACGTGAACTTTGCCGTGCCCGTTGGATTGAACTGGAACGAACACTCATTCGGGTCCGCCGTCACCACGACCGGAATGCTGTCGTGAGCAGCGGTCAGCGACGGGTTTGCGGTGTTTGAAAGCCAACCGAAGATTCCGCCACCCGTGGCGCTGACCGGCAGATAGAGCAGCGCCGCCAGCAGACACCCGCCGAGAATGATGGGTTTGCGACCGATCCTGTCGGAGAGCGAGCCGAAAAAGATGAAGAATCCCGTGCCGATGATGAGCGACCAGGCAACCATCACGTTGGCTGTGAAGTTATCGACCTTCAGGATTTGCTGCAGGTAGAACAGCGCATAGAACTGCCCCGTGTACCAGACGACCGCTTGACCGGCCGTGAGGCCAATCAACGCCAGTATCGCGATACGGCCGTTGTCGAACCTTGCCATGTTCAACATGATCAGCAGAATGATCGCCGGAATGCACAGCAGCGCGAAGCCAGTGTAGCCGAAATAGGCAAGAACCACTCCGCCAACGAGCAATAGACCGAGCACGGCAACCAGAAATCCCGGGAGTACGCCGAAGGCCTCCGAGAGCGGTGCCTTGGATTGCGTACCCTCCTGCTTCATCTTCACGAAGGCCGGACTCTCGTTCATCTTCAAGCGGATGTAGAGTGAGATGGCCAAAAGGAAGATCGAAGCCAGGAACGGAATGCGCCACCCCCAGTCGGCGAAAGCCGTACGCGTGCCGCCGCCCGGAACGGCGACGTTCGGCCAGTTGGCGTTCACATAGATCGTTGTGAACATGATGACCAGCAGCGACAGGAGCAGTCCCAAGGTCGCCGTCGTCTGGATCCAAGCCGTGAAATATCCGCGCCGGTGGGCTGGAGCATGCTCGGCCACGTAAATAGCGGCACCACCATATTCACCACCGAGCGCGAGTCCCTGCAGCATGCGCAGCGCGATCAGCGCAATCGGAGCAATCACGCCGATCGCCGTGTAGTTGGGCAGGCAGCCGACAAAGAACGTCGATAGGCCCATGATCAGGATGGTGACGAGAAAGGTGTACTTGCGGCCGATCAGATCGCCGAGGCGTCCGAAGAACAACGCTCCGAACGGGCGGACCAGGAAGCCTGCCGCAAATGCGAGCAGTGCGAAGATGTTGCGCGTGCTTTCTTCGAACGCTGTGAAAAACTGCGCACCGATGATTCCGGCAAGCGCGCCGTAGAGGTAGAAGTCGTACCATTCGAAAATGGTACCGGCCGACGACGCGATGATGACCTTCTTCTCCTCGGCGGTCATCGGCCGATTTCGTTCCTGGACGTTCGCGACGCCCTGTACGCTTGCCATCTTTGGATCACTCCCGTTGATGGGCCGCCTTGGCAGCGGCGCCATGTTGTGTCGTTCGAACAAGAGACTGTACCGAAGCGCCCACCGAACTGGAAACACGACTCCGAATCTCCCACAACTAATGTATGAGGATGTGCGCCACACGCGAAACTCGACTTTCGATTGAAGTGCCGAACGAGCGCTCGCTCTTGTCCGCGCTTCGGTCTACGATCGCCACCCTTCAGCGGCCCCGCACCCGGCAGTGCAGATCGCGCACAACCGGTCGACCGGAATCGTGGTATGGACGGTCGAGGCTCGATCTCGGCAACGGCGATCGCTTGCAGGGACTTCCATCCATCCGAGAGCACTCGTAAGTCAATTCGCTGCCAGCGAAACGGGTCGCATGCCCCTCCCACTCCCCCTCCGGGAATTCCTCGGCCTGATGGCCCTGCTGATGTCGATGACGGCGATGTCGATCGACATCATGTTGCCGTCGCTGCCCGACATCGGCGCGACGCTCGGTGTCACCAACCCCAACAATCTGCAACTCGTCGTTTCAGTCTACATGTTCGGCATGGCCATCGGCCAGCTCGCCTGGGGGCCACTCGCAGACCGGCTCGGCCGGCGCCCGGCGCTGCTCATGGGGCTGACACTCTTCTGTATTGCAACGGTTGTCGCGCTTGCCTCACAGAGTTTTCCGCAATTGCTCGCTGCGCGGTTCATACAAGGGCTCGGCAGTTCCGCCGGCCGTATCGTCGTGACCGCGATCGTCCGCGATCTCTTCTCCGGCCGCGAGATGGCGCGGATCATGTCGATGGTCATGATGGTGTTCATCATGGTGCCGATTCTGGCGCCGTCGGTCGGTCAGACAGTGATTTTGTTCGGCAGCTGGCGATGGATATTCTCGGTACTGCTTGTTGCCGGACTGATCGCCATGGCATGGCTGGCGATCCGCCTGCCGGAGACACGTAAGGAGCCTGAGCCGGGTGCCAGGCGGTATACCATTGCCCAGTCGTTGCAACTGGTTTTGAGCACTCATGTCACCACCGGTTATGCATTTGCTTCCGGCTTCATGTTCGGATGCCTCGTCTGTTACATCGCCAGCGCGCAACAGGTTTTCGGTCAGGCTTACGACCTTGGCCGCCTCTTCCCGTTCGCATTCGGCAGTGTCGCCGTTTTCCTGGCGCTCGCCTCGTTCACCAATTCGCGCCTCGTGCAGCGCCTAGGCATGCGGCGGCTTTCGCACACCGCACTGGTCGCGTTCCTGGCCTTGAGCAGCAGCTTTGCTGCGCTGGCCGCATTGATGACGCTGCCGTTTTGGCTGGCGCTCGGCGGCATGTGCGCGTGCTTCTACTGCTACGGACTGATCCTTTCGAACTTCAATGCCATCGCCATGCAGCCGATGGGCGCCGCGGCGGGCACGGCCGCCTCCCTGATCGGCAGCTACACCACGGCCGTCGGCGCCGTTCTCGGTACCATGATCGCGCGGCAATTCAACGGCTCGATCCTGCCCGTGTTCGCGGGCTTCGCGGCACTGACGTTCTGTGCTTTGCTGACAATCATCGTCATCGAAGGCCGCAATGGCCTTTTCCGCGGCGAGTAGCGCGTCACATCGTTGACGTCTGCTTGTCGCTACTCACAGTGGAGCCCACACCATGAAAGCAGCAGTCGTCGGCACCAACGGCATTGTCGAAGTCCGTGATGTCCCCAAGCCGGAGCCCGGCCCCGCGCAGGTGCTGACGCGTGTGCGCGCATCGGGCCTCAACCGTGCCGATCTGATCATGGCGTCTGGCCGCATGCACGGCCCGCAAGGCGGCGCCGGTGCCGTGCTCGGGCTCGAGTGGTCCGGCGAGGTCGTCGCTGTCGGCGCCGACGTGAAAGACTTCAAGCCCGGCGATCGCGTGATGTGCTCCGGCGGGGGCGGCTATGCCGAGTACGCCGCCTCCGACATGGGCCGCACGACAAAGATCCCGGCCAACAACATGACCTACGCGCAGGCAGCGACGTTACCCGTGGCGTTGCAAACGATGCACAACGCCGTGGTCACGGCGGGACGCCTCAAAGCCGGCGAGTCCGTGCTGATCCAGGGTGCGAGCTCGGGCGTCGGTTTGATGGCGCTGCAGATCGCCAAGTTCAAGTGCGCGAAACTGGTCATCGGCTCATCGACGAACGCCGACCGCCGCGCCAAGCTAAAGGATTTCGGCGCCGACTTGGCGGTCGACTCGAAGGACCCGGGCTGGGCCGATCAGGTTTTGGCGGCGACCGACGGCAAGGGCGTCGATCTCATCGTCGATCAGATCTCGGGCTATGTCGCGAACCAGAACCTGAAGGCTACCGCCATTCTCGGGCGCATCGTCAACGTCGGTCGGCTCGGCGGCTTCCATGGCGATTTCGATTTCGATCTGCACGCCGCGCGCCGCATCGACTACATCGGCGTCACGTTCCGCACGCGCTCGGTGGAGGAAGTGCGCGAAATCAACCGGCTGATGCGCGCCGATCTGTGGCCAGCCATAGAATCGGGTAAAATTGCGCTGCCGATCGACCGCACATTCCCGCTCGATCAGGCGGCGGCTGCATTGGCGCACATGAAAGCCAACGCGCACCTTGGCAAAATCGTGCTGGAGGGGTGAAGGGATTCGCGCACTCAAAATAGCAATTTGTCATCCTCGGGCTTGTCCCGAGGATCCATGGCGCAACACCTGCAAGAGGCAGAGTTTCGCACCAGTGCTGGATCAACGATCACTTTTTGAGTGCGCGGAGAAATGGGTCCTCGGGACAAGCCCGAGGATGACAGTCGCGGATATGGATATCTGCCCGCCGTATCCACACGCCGGATGCGCCGAGTGCGTCACGCTGCAAGCGTGCTCCGCCACGACTGGGCAACCGAAGGTGCTACCTCAGGTGACACGCCGCCAACTGACCCGGCGCCTTTTCGACGAGCTTCGGCGCCTCGATCTTGCAGCGCGCTTCCGCAATCGGGCAACGCGTGTGGAAATGGCACCCTGACGGCGGCTTCACCGGGCTCGGTACGTCGCCCTGCAGCACGACCTTCTTGCGCTTGATCGCGGGATCGGGCACTGGCACGGCCGACAGCAGTGCCTCGGTGTAGGGATGCTTCGGCGCGGTAAACAAGGTCTTCTTGTCGGCGTACTCGACGATCCGCCCGAGATACATCACCGCGATCTTGTGGCTGATGTGCTCGACGACCGCGAGGTTGTGCGAGATGAAGAGATAGGCAAGCCCGAGGTCCTTCTGCAGGTCCATCAGGATGTTGATGACCTGTGCCTGGATCGAAACATCGAGCGCCGACACCGGCTCGTCGCCGATGATCAGCTTCGGATTCAACGCCAGCGCGCGCGCGATGCCGAGCCGTTGCCGCTGCCCGCCCGAGAACTGATGCGGGAAGTTGTCCATCTGCCCGGCGCGCAAACCGACGCGGTCGAACAGTTCGGCCACCCGTTGGCGGCGCTCATCCTTGTCGCCGACGCCGTGCACCATCAGCGGTTCGCCGACGATGGCGCCGGCCGACATGCGCGGATCGAGCGACGAGAACGGATCCTGGAAGATGATCTGCATCTCGCGGCGGAATGGCCGCATCTCGGCTTTCGACAGCTTCGTCACGTCGGTGCCGCCGAGCAGGATCTGTCCGTCCGTCGGTTCGACGAGGCGCAGCAGTGTGCGGCCGACCGTGGTCTTGCCGCAGCCGGACTCACCGACAAGGCCGAGCGTCTCGCCCTTGCCGATCGTGAAGCTGACGCCATCGACGGCATAGACCTGCCCGACCGTCTTGCGCAGCAGGCCCTTCTTGACCGGGAAATGCTTCTTCAGATCGCGCACTTCGAGGATCGGCGCGTCGCCGCGCGCAATCGCCTCGGCCTTAAGGTTCGGACGCGTTGCGACCGTTGCTGGAACCGTCGCCTCACCGGCCTTCGCCATTGCGTGGACCGCTACCGTTGCAACTGCTCCAGCAGCACCAGTCACGCCCGTCGCAACATTTGCACTTGCGTTCGACGTCACCGACGTCACCGCTTCGCCTGCGGTGGTTCCGGACGCCATGGCTGACTTGGCCCGGGGAACAGGCATGATCGGCATTTCGTGTTCCATCGACTCAGCCAAGCTTGCCTCCCGCGACGTCGTCCGAGCGCCAGCAGGCAGCCCAATGCCCCGGCGATTTTTCCTGATATTCCGGATATTCGTTGCGGCACCGGTCTTCGGACAGCGGGCAGCGTGGTGCGAACACGCAACCCTTCGGCAGCGCCGTCAGCGCCGGCACGATGCCCGGGATTTCCTGCAGCCGTGCGTTTTCGGTCTCAGTGCCGCGAATGAGATCGAGCCTGGGAATCGAGTTCATGAGGCCGCGCGTATAGGGATGCAGCGGCTTGGCGAACAGCTCGCCGACCAAGGCCTCCTCGACCTTGCGGCCGGCGTACATGACGATGACGCGCTGCGCCGTTTCGGCGACGACGCCGAGATCGTGCGTGATCAGGATCACCGCCGTACCGAGGCGACCCTGCAGCTCCAGGATCAGTTCCAGGATCTGCGCCTGGATCGTGACGTCGAGCGCCGTCGTCGGCTCGTCGGCGATCAGCACCTTCGGATTGCAGGCGAGTGCGATCGCGATCATGGCGCGCTGGCGCATGCCGCCCGACAACTGGTGCGGATACTCCTTCACACGCTGCTCAGGCTCGGGGATGCGCACCAACCGCAGCATGTCGACAGCTTTGGCCCGGGCCTCTGCTTTGGTCAGACCCTGATGCAAAAGGATGACCTCGGCGATCTGTTGCCGATCGTCATCACCGGGTTCAGTGACGTCATCGGTTCCTGGAAGATCATCGAGATGTCGTTGCCGCGCACCTTGCGCATCTGCGCATCGTCGAAGCCCATCAGATCGATGCCGGCGAGCTTGATTGAACCACCGACGATGCGGCCGGGCGGCTCCGGGATCAGGCGCAACAGCGACAAGGCCGTGATGCTCTTGCCGCAACCGGACTCGCCGACGATCGCCAGCGTCTCGCCCTTCTTCAGCGAGAACGAGACGCGATCGACCGCCTTCACGAGACCCTGCCGCGTGAAGAAAAACGTCTGCAGGTCGGCGACCTCCAGGATCGTGTCAGAGGCGGCTGGCGCGCCCGGCGCGGCTTTCATGTCCCTGACATTCGTATCCACGCGTTGGTCCTTGATATCTTGCATGGGGCTCAGGTCCGCTGGCGTGGATCGAGGATGTCGCGCAACGCGTCACCGAGCAGGTTGGTGCCGAACACGGCAAGACTGATGGCGATGCCCGGGAAGACGACGAGCCAGGGTGCCGTGCGTACGTACTCAGCCGCCGACTCAGACAGCATGCGGCCCCAGGACGGATGCGGCTCCGGAATTCCAAGCCCTAAGAACGACAGCGACGCCTCGGTCAGAATGGCAGAGCCGAGCTGCGCCGTCGCCAGCACGATCAGCGGTGCGATCGTGTTCGGCAGCACATGGCGGAAGGCAATCTGCAGCTCGCCCATGCCGACGGCGCGCGCCGCCTCGACGTACGGCATCTCGCGCAGCTGCAACGTGTTCGATCGGATGATGCGTGCGATGTTTGGGATGGTCGGGATCGCGATCGCGATGATGGTGTTGCCCAGCGACGGCCCGAGCGACGCGGCCATCACCAGCGCCATCACCAGAAGCGGTAGCGACTGCATGATATCGATCAAGCGCTGTACGAGGAGATCGTACCAGCCGCCGAAGTAGCCGGAAGTCAGCCCGATCGTGACGCCGAACAGGCAGCCGAGCAATGTCGAGCCGATGCCGACTGCCAGCGAGATGCGGGCGCCGTAAATGATGCGGCTGAACATGTCCCGGCCCATGAAGTCGGCGCCGAGGATGTGACCGGCGGCGCCCGGACGCGCCAGCGACGTCTTCGCGTTCGTCGATGTCGGATCGAACGAGGTGAGCAACGGCGCAAAGATCGCGGTCAGCAGGAACACCGTGAAGATCAGCGCGCCGATGGCGCCGAGCGGATACCGCCGGATGAAGTAGGCCAGCGAGCCCCATCGGCTCGTGACGTTGGCGCCGGCTTTATTCAGCTCGGCCTGATGATCGACGATCGCCACGGAAATCCTCCAGACGCATGACACAGCACGGACTTGGCGTTCAGTCCTCGAACTTGATCCTCGGGTCGAGCGCGGCATAGGCCATGTCGACAAGGAAGTTGATAACGACGACGACGACAGCGATGAACATCACCAGGTTCTGCACGATCGGGTAGTCGCGCCAACGGATCGCCTCGACCAGGAAGCGGGCGACGCCCGGGATGTTGAAGACCGTCTCGGTGACGATCAGGCCACCGATCAGGAACGCCGCCTCGATGCCGATGATGGTGACGACCGGGAGCACGGCATTACGCAACGCGTGCTTGAAGTTGACGGTGAACTTCGAGGCTCCCTTCGATCGCGCGGTGCGGATGTAGTCCTGCCTCAGCACCTCGAGCATGGATGATCGAGTCAGGCGCATCACCAGCGCGGAGGACCGGAAGCCGACGGCCATCGCGGGGATCGACAGCAACCCCACCTCTTGCCAAAAACCGGTCGGCGCGCGCGAGTAGATCGGGATCCAGCCGAAATAGTTGACGAAGCCCATCAGGATCAGCAGGCCGAGCCAGAACGACGGCAACGACAATCCCGAGAGGCTGACGATGCGCAGCAGGTAATCGAGCGCTGTGTTCTGCCGTACCGCCGAAATGACGCCAAGCGGTACGCCGAACAGCACCGAAAAGAACAGCGCCATCGACGCCAGCTTGGCCGTGATCGGAATGCGCGGCAAGATTTCGTCGATCGCCGGCTTTTCCGAAACATAGGCAAAGCCCAGATCGCCGCGAGCAAGTCCCGAAACCCAGCGCCAGTACTGTACGATGATCGGTTGATCGAGGCCGAGTTCCGCCTCGATCTTCTTCTTCTCGGCCGGGTTCACGAGACCTGCGGACTCGAAGAGGATGTCGCTGATGTTGCCGGGCACGAGCCGCAGCATCACGAAGATGAGCACCGACATGCCGAACAAGGTCAGCAACATCAGGCCAAAACGGCGGAGAATATAGACGCCCAACGCGATTACTCCTTACTCTTTACTCTGCGCCTTCGGTTGCCCACTTGCGCAACCGGCGCGCGCACTCTTGAAGGTTGGGGGCACGGCGACCAGATGCAGCGGCCGCCTATCCCAGCCTACTTGTCGAGCCAGACGTCCTCGAGCCGCCAGTTATTGTAGATGCTGTTCTTGTGCTGCACGAAGCCCTTGACGTGCGGATGCCAGCAGGTCGCATCGCGCGGATGGTAGATGACGGGACGCGCCAGATCGTCGTTGAGCTTCTGCTCGATGGCCCAGACCAGTTTCTTGCGCTTCGACACATCCTTTTCCTGCGACTGCTCGTCGATCAGCTTGTCGACTTCCGGATTGCAGTACTGGGTGTAGTTGCGCTCCGACTTGCAGGCATAGTTCTC
>JANLQP010000245.1:0-11794 GCA_031367895.1 Hyphomicrobiales bacterium | reverse complement strand
GCTGGCAAAAATCCTCGCTGAGGTCGATCGTCCTGGCGATTACTTCGTCTCTGGCCGGGCGGAATTTCTGGTGCCACGGATCGAGGTCGAGAGTGTCGGGCTGATCGCACTGCCGCTGATGCCGGCGCAGGCAAAGCAGTTGATCAAGACAGCAACGCGGGCGCCGTTCGGGCGCGGAGCGGACACCGTGGTCGATACGAACATTCGCCGCACCTGGCAGATCGAGTCGGGCCGCGTCGCCATTGGCGGCAAACACTGGCCCAAGACGCTCGACGACATCGTTACGCGCGCGGTCGAGGGGCTGGGCGTCAAGGGGCCGGTCACTGCTGAACTCTACAAGTTGCTGGTCTACGACAAGGGCAGCTTTTTCGTCAGCCATCGTGACACCGAGAAGGCGCCGGGCATGTTCGCGACGCTGGTGGTGGCGCTGCCGTCACAATCGAAGGGCGGCGAACTGGTTGTCCGCCATAATGATCGCGAGGTGCGGCTCGACCTGCAATGCGACGAACCTTCCGAGGTCGCGTTTGCGGCATTCTATGCGGACTGCGTGCATGAGGTCTTGCCGGTCACGAGCGGCTGCCGGGCAACGCTGGTGTTCAATCTGATGCGCGTGGGCAAAGGCGCAGCGATTGAGCCGCCGAATTATGCCGCCGAGACCGACCAGATTGCATCACTACTCACTGATTGGACCAAGGCCAAGGCAGAGACAGGCGATAGATCGGACATGGTCGCAGCTGAGGCAATCGCCGCATTGCCGGAGAAACTCGTCTATCCGTTAGAGCACGCCTACACGCCGGCCGAACTGACATTCGAAGGCATGAAAGGTGGCGACGCCGCGATTGCGCGGCTACTGGCGACAGCGGCGCCGCGAGCAGGCTGTGATCTGCACCTGGCCCTCCTCACGGTCTGCGAAAGCGGCTCGGCGGAGTACACTGGCCGCGAAAACTGGCATTATCGCCGAGGCCAGCGGGACGCGGGAAAACCGGAGTCGCGCGTCGAGTTCGAGGTCATCGATGTGTTCGACGGAAGCAAGACGTTGTCGGAGTGGCGTCGGCCCGATGGGGTGCCAACGACGCTCGGCAAGCTGCCGATCAAGGACGATGAGGTATCGCCGACCGATGCTCTCGACGACATGGACCCCGACGAAGAGCATTTCCACGAGGCGACCGGCAACGAAGGCGCTTCGTTCGAGCGCACTTATGCGCGTGCGGCGCTGGTCATCTGGCCGAGCGACCGCATCCTGGCTGTGCTCAATCAGGCAGGGCTTGAGGCGACGCTGCCGTACCTGGAAGAGCTGCTCCGCAATTGGCAGGCGGCGGGGCCGAAGAAGAGGCAATTCCACCAACAGCAAGCCGCCGATCGTCACCCATGGATGCTTGTCCGGCCTGAGCTGGGCCTGCCGCACGACGGCCATGGCGCCGTTGACAAGGAGGGAACGCAGATAGCGGTCGCCCTTCTTGGAGAGCCCCTTCTGCTTGACCTTGCCGCCGGTCGAGTCGTTCTCCGGCACGATGCCGATCCAGGCCGACAGGTGGCGACCGGTCTCGAACAGCTGCGGGTCGACAACACGCTCGGCCGCGTCACCGCCTCGCAGATCGCCGCGGCATCGCCGGCATCCGTCTTGCCGCGCTTGACATAGGCCTTGACGTATTTCGGCGGCATCAGCTTCACGGTGTGGCCGAGCTTGGCGATCTCGCGCGCCCAGTAGTGCGCACTGCCGCACGCGACGTTCGTTCCAGTCAAATCGGTCGAGCAACAAGGGCTGGCGATGCTGCACGGCGCGCGCACGCTGCTGATCAGCCAGCGCACGCAACTCGTCAACGCGATGCGCGGCCATCTGAGCGAGTTGGGCATCGTCGCGGAGCGAGGCCTGCTCGGTCTTGCCGAGCTGGCGGAAATTGTCCGCGAAGTGAGCGACATGCGCCTGCCCGTGATGGCACGCGGCACGCTGCTGGTCGTCGTGCAACAGATCGAAAGTACAAGCGCCGAGATCGCCAGACTCGATGCCGCGCTGCGCAAGGAGAACAAGTCGAGTGAGCTTGGCCCGCGCCTGGAGACCATCCCTTCCATCGGCCCGGTCATCGCGAGCGCGCTCAGAGCCCGTGGCTCCTGACCCAGACGACCAGACCTTACTCTTGGAATTGAAATTGATGCGATGTATAGCGCGACAATCTGGATGAGGTGCGCCAGGCGAAGCTGGCGAGTTCCAGTCGGTGAAAGTCCGGCCCGGGTAAGGGGTAGCGCCCGCCCGGTCGTGAGTGTTGCGGCGTGGAAGGCGACGACCACGGCGAAGCGTACACAGGCCGGCGCCTGCCTCCTCTGGAAGCGGTAGGGGCGGTAGATGGGGCGTGTAAACTATTTGGCACGCAACTCCGATTGAAGTCGCACTGCCGGGCTTAGTGAAACAGAAAGTCGGCCGACGTGAGGCTACTTGCTGCGATACCTTCCAGGATGATGTGGCTTGTTCCGTAGGCCACATCGGCGCCCATGGTCGTGCTGGCGATGGTTAGATTGGCGATGCTGGTGACGCCGGCAATCCCGGCGAACTCCACTTTGTCCGAGCCGGCCATGAAATCCTTGATCGTGTCCGCGCCCCAGCCGGCATTGAACTGAAAGAGATCTGCTCCGGTACCGCCGGTCAGTATGTCGTTGCCGACACCGCCATTGAGGACGTCGTTGCCGCTGCCACCGAGAATTGTATCACTGCCGGCCCCGCCGTTGATGTTGTCATTGCCGCCCCTGCCATCCAGCAGGTTGTTCCCACTGTTGCCAATGAGAGTGTCGGAATGTGAGGTGCCCTTCACGTTTTCCACGTTGGCGATATCGGCAATGGCGATTGTCGCGTTAGATGCGTTGCTAGTCCAAGTGCCCGATGTCCACGCCTCGTATCCCGTGGTCACCCCGAGATTAACGTAGGTCGCAGAACCGAATTGCGAGAAATCGATCGTGTCGGTCCCGACACCCCCGTCGAACACATCCAGGCCGCCGGTGTACATCAGCTTGTCGTTGCCGCTGCCACCGTAGACGCTGTCATTGCCGGCGCCGCCATTGAGCGTGTCGTTGCCGTCGTTGCCGTTGAGTGTGTCATTGCCATCCTCACCATAGATCACATCGCTGCCCTTGCCCCCGGACACGATATCGTTTCCGCTGCCCGCTGCGATCGAATCCTTGCCGCTGCTACCCGTGATGACGTCGTCGCTGGCAGAAACATGATAGCTCCACAAAGTGACCCCTGAAGGAACCAGCGGATCGGCCTGCGCAACGCCGTCAATGGACACGTCGTGGGTCGCGATATAGCGGTTGTTGGCGGTATCGGTGTCCGCGAAATCCTGCAGATAGCCGGCGATCTTAACGGCCTCGCTATTCGTGGGAACGTGGCTGATCACGTTGGAGAAAAGTGCAGCGCGTTCCACGCCCGCGAGGCTGATACCATCCGTGCCGTTGCCGGATATGGCGACATGATCGATCGCGATGTCGGTCGCCTGACGGACGTCAATGCCAGCCTTGACGTTGTTCTCTATCACGCCGCCCGTGATGGTGACGTGATTTGTGAACGCGCGTATTTCGTTGTCGCCGGTCTGCACGACAACACCAGCGCTGCCATTGTCATGCACGTCGGGATTGATGATTGAGACGTCCGAAGAGCCCGTCACGATATTGATGCCGTGACGTGCGTTCGCGTAGGCCGTGTCGTTGATCAATTGCACGTTCTGGCAGAAGTCAACCACGAACCCATCGACCCCGTTATGATGGGCGACCGAGTTCGAGATCGTCAGTCCCATCGTCTGCTCGTGTGGATCGAACCCATATCGCGAAACATTTGCGATCTCGACGTGGTCGACTGTAATGTTGGTGTCGTGCTGGGCAGTGCCGG
The DNA here is from genome assembly GCA_031367895.1 of Hyphomicrobiales bacterium. Classification (GTDB taxonomy): domain Bacteria; phylum Pseudomonadota; class Alphaproteobacteria; order Rhizobiales; family Hyphomicrobiaceae. Next base: position 7,920 of record JANLQP010000245.1, on the reverse strand, counting down.
GCTGCGGACCGCAATAGAACCCGTCCGTAGTGCCCGTCGTGTGGGCCATGTTGCCGTCGATGGACAGGTTCTTGACCACCACGTTCGACGTCGTCTGCACGCTGCCGTCGGGCAGCAGGCTGCCGCTGTCGGTCCGAACGATGCCGGTAACGCCGGCCGCACCATCGGCAAGCTTGATGGTCGTCTGCCCCATTCCGGCACCCTGCAGGGTCGTTTCGCTGCCGACCCGTAGGATTCCCTCGGCCGCGCTACCGTTCCCAACCACCGTGAACGTACCAGCCGCGAGCGTCACCGTCGCTCCGACGTGCCCAGCGACAGTATCGAGGGCGGACTGAATGACGGCGGTTTGCTCAAGGGCCGTGGCGCTGTCGGCTAAGCTTATCTCGACGCTTGCTGATCCAGCGTATACGTAGCGGATCGTCAACATTGCTCTTCCCACCCTAAACGGTGTGTTTGCTCGAAACTGCGAGCATAGGGACGAAAAGCTTATGGAGCCCTGTCAAATTCCATCAAATTTAATCGATTTCGGCAATTCGGGTTATCACCGTATCGGGCCCCGGAGGTGCACGAGGAGTGCTGCTTCGCCCCGGCGGACCGCGGGCTGCTACGGCAAAAAGAAACGACTTCCTGTCATAAGTCGGCTTCGAGCTGAGAGTAATAATCGTGCCAGCTTGGTCGTGTTAACTCTGACCAAGGCGAGCGCGAAAATCGTGGCTCTCCTGCAACCCGTACACATGGTGTCACGACCGACCACGTCTGGACCCGTGCAGGATGTCCGAGATGTCGGATATCTGTGTCCCAATATTGCACTTAGGCCTCGAGGCCAAGGCCCGCAACCGCGCGGGTCAGTTGTCGGGAGGCGAGCAGCAGATGGTGGCGATCGGGCGCGCGCTGATGACGCGTCCTCGCATCCTGCTCATGGACGAGCCCTCGGTCGGTCTCGCACCCTCCGTAGTCGGTGATATGATCGACGCGATCCGCAAGCTGCACGAACGTGGCCTCACCTTCCTGCTGATCGAGCAGAACGTCGGTGTCGCCGCCGCGCTCGCCGACGACGCGCACATCCTGCAAGGCGGACGCATCGCTCATTCCGGCCCCGCCGCCGGCCTCCTCGACAGCGAGGACGTTTTGCGCACGTATCTGGGGTAGCCTGTCCGGATTGCCACGGCGGCGTTTCCCTCTATCATCCTTGTTTCATGCCGCCTGGGTCAGGAGACCTCCCATGAAGATCAAGCGCATCGAGCATATTGCCATTGCCTGCAAGAACATGCAGGTCCTCAAGGACGTATTCGAAAAAAAACTCGGCATCCCCATGGAGTATGAGGAGCATCTGCCCGAGCACGCGACGAGCCTCGCCATGTATCCGATCGGCGAGACCTACCTCGAGCTGCTGCAATCCGACGAACCCGGAACTGGCACGAGCCAGTGGATCGCCGAGCGCGGCGAGGGTCTGTTTCATATCTGCCTCGAGGTCGAGGACATCGACGGCGCCATGGCCGAGTTGCGGGGCAAGGGCGTCGCGTTCCAGACTGAGCAACCGATGATCGGTCACGGCAATTGCCGTATCGTGTTTCTCGATCCGAAGACCACCGGTGGCCTAGTCATCGAACTGGCGGAGCCGCCGAAGCACGGACATGGTCATCCCCAGGCTGCCGAATAAGGAAGGCTGCCGAGGCATCGGCACGCTTTGCCAGGATGCGCGCAGAAGCGCGCTGGTCTCAGTGCCGGTTGGCCGCGCCGCCATCGACCGTCACCACGGTTCCGCTGATATAGGCGGCGCGTGGCGATGCCAGGAACGCGACTGTATCCGCAACCTCGCGGACTTCCCCCATGCGTCCGAAGGGCAAGTCGAGCTTCTGCAACGACTCCTGCCAACGGTCTGGCGTGCCGAAGGCGCTCTGGCTGTATCCCCTCAGCATGAAGTGCGCGCGATCCGTCGCGATCAAGCCGGGATTGACGGCGACGACGCGCACATTGAAATCGGGTGAGCGCCCCGAGCGCGCGTGTCAGCCCCGTCAGGCCGACGTTCCCGGTCGAGCCGAGAATATAGCTCGACTGCATGCGCTCGCCGGAATTCCCGATGACATTGACGATCACACCCGCGCGCCGCGCCTTCATGTGCCGATAGAAATGGCGGGTCATGTTGATGTAGCCGAACATCTTGAGGTTCCAGGCATTGCGCCAGACCTCGTCCGACACCTCGTCGATCTCTCCCGGCGGATTGGCACCGGCATTGTTGATGAGGATGTCGACGGCGGCGCAGTCGCGGGCAAGGCGGTCCTGGTCGGCAGACAGTGAAAGGTCCGCCACCATGGCCGTGACGCGCACATTGGCCTTGGCGCGATCTCGGCAGTGGTCGTCTCGAGACGGGCGGCATCGCGCGCAGCCAGGATGATGTCGCAACCTTCTTCCGCCAGCACCTCCGCGACCGCGCGTCCGATGCCCTTGCTCGCACCTGTGACGAGTGCTGATTTGCCCCTGAGGCCGCGATCCAGGGTTCTTCTCCATATCGATGTTTGGCTTGGCGCATCGTAGCACCACTGCGCCGCCCGGATCATGTGCCCCCCCCCGTGCCCGATCGAAGTCAAGTCCTTGCACGAACTTCGGGCTGTCCCAGACTTGACATGACCGGTGGGAGCCGCTTCCCTGAACATTGGAGAAGCAGTTTCTCGGGACATTTGCACCTTCGGTGATCCAGTCCGTCACGGACGCGACCGGGCCGAGTGCTGACGACCAGGAAGGCGTATCTGCTTTCAGCCAGAATCGCGACCCGGTTTTCGGCGGCAACTAAGGCCAGGACCTGACAATGCTCTGGATCGGTATCGATGTCAGCGGCACCTTCACCGATGGCGTCGTCTATGACACGGCGGCTGGTACGTTCAATTTCGCCAAGTCACCCTCGACGCCTTCGGATCCGACCGAGGCCGTGATCAATCTGCTCGCGGACATGAAGGTCCCGGTCGGCGATATCGACCGCCTTGTGCATGGGGTGACGATCGGCACGAATGCAGTTCTGACGGGGCGAGGTGCCGAGGTCTGGATGCTGGTCACCAAGGGCTTTCGTGACGTCCTCGAGATCGGGCGCACCAATCGCCCGGTACTCTACGACATACGCTCGCAGAAGGCGCCTCCGCTGGTGCCACGCACGCGCGCGATCGAGATCGGCGAGCGGCTGATGTTCGATGGTTCGATTCGGATGCCGCTCGATCTCGTGCAGGTCCGGGCCGCGATCGACCGCATTCCCCGCGGAGAGAATGTCGCGCTGATCGTTTGCTTCCTGCACAGCTACATGAACCCAGCGCACGAGCAGGCGGTGCAGGCGATCGTCGAGAGGGCACGCCCCGACCTCTATGTCAGCGCCTCGTCGGAAGTGCTACCGCAGTTTCGCGAGTACGAGCGCTTCAATACGACGGCCTTGAATGCCTATCTCGGGCCGTTGATGGGGCGTTATCTCTCTCGGCTGCGTGAGGGCCTGACGCAACTCGGTTTCCGCCGCGATCTCTACATCATGACCTCGAACGGCGGCGTCGCGACCGCAGAGCGCGCGATGCGCCTGCCGATCGCGACGGTGCTCTCGGGTCCCGCTGGCGGTGTCGCTGCCGCGGTGCATCTGGGCAGCCGCCTCGACATCCGCAACATCATCACCTGCGACATGGGCGGCACCTCGACCGACGTCTGCCTGATTGAGGATCTCGAGCCCTCGATCACCAACGAGCAGAAGATCTCGGGCTACGCCAACCGCATGCCGCAGATCGCCATCAATGCCGTCGGTGCGGGTGGCGGCTCGATCGGCTGGCTGGACGCGGGCGACATCCTGATGGTCGGACCTCAGAGCGCGGGCGCCGCGCCGGGGCCTGCCTGCTATGGACGAGGCGGTACCGAGCCGACCGTGACGGACGCCAACCTCGCGCTCAACCGGCTCTCGGGAGATCAGCCTCTGGCCGGTGGCCAGATCAAGCTCGATCGCGATCTTGCACTTGGCGCGCTGGAGGCGCTCGGCCGCAAGCTGGGACTCGACGCAATCCGGCTGGCGGATGGAATCGTTCGAATCGCCGTCGCGCGCATGGTTTCTGCCATCAAGCAGATCTCGATCGCCAATGGTCACGATCCCCGAGATTTCGTGTTGCTGCCGTTCGGCGGCGCCGGTCCGATGCATGCCGCAGCCATCGCTGACGAATTGGAGATCTCCCGAGTGCTGGTGCCCGTTGGACCGGGTAATTTCGCAGCCTTCGGCTCATTGATCTCCGATCTCCGGCGCGATTATGCGCAGACGCGAACCTTGCTTTTGGACGAGCGATCGTGGCCTGAGATCGACACTCGGTTCCGCGAGATGGAGGCCGAGGCTCGATCCAATCTGATCGCCGAGGGCGTGGCGGCGGCAGACATCGAGTTGCGCCGCTCGGTCGGCATGCGCTATCTTGGACAGTCCTGGGAGCTCAACGTCAATCTCGCTGCAGGCGTCGCAATGGTCGAGCAGGTCGTCGCGGCCTTTGCCGAAGTTCATGATCGCCGCTTCGGCCACCGCAGCGGCGGTGCGGCCGAGATCGTCAATTTCCGACTGTCGGCGATCGGGCGGGTTCAGAAACCGGAGTTGCCGCCGCTGGCGCAGGCGTCGCCACGCAGGGAAGCCCAGATCGGCATCCGAGACGTCTACTTCGGGACAGCGTTTCATCGGACTCCGGTCTACCGGCGTGACGCGCTTGTGTTGGATCAGACGATCGCGGGGCCGGCAGTTGTCGAGGAAAGTGGCTCGCTGGTGATCGTACCACCGGGATGGTCTGCCACTGTGCTCCGGCATGGCGAGTTGATGCTGGCGAAGGACTGAGACATGAGTGACGCATCCAGCAAGGCCACTCCGGCGCGCGATGGGCGAGCCGCCGGGGCACCGGCATCGGTCGACCCGATCACTCTCGAGGTGGTCTGCGAGGGCCTCATCTCGATCGTGCGCGAAATGCGCGCCAACATCATTCGCGCCGCCTACTCGTCCGTGATCTACGAAATGGACGATTTCTCCTGCGCATTGTTCGGCCCCGACGGCCAACTCGTTGCGCAATGGTGGGATCATCCAGGTCATGTGCTCCCGCTGCCGTGGGGCGTGCGCTGCGCCTTCGAGGATTTCAAGGACGACGTCTATCCGGGCGACGTGCTGTTGCTCAACGATCCCTATCGCGGCGGCACGCATCTGAACGACGTGACTGTCATTTTTCCCGTCTTCGACGAGGCCGGCAAACTCATCATTTTCCCGGCCGTTCGCGCACACTGGGTGGACGTCGGGGGTATGGTGCCCGGCAGCTACTCCGGCCTCTCGAGCAACATCTACCAGGAAGGCGTGCGCATTCCGCCGATAAAGATCTGGGAGAAGGGAAAGCCCAATCGCGCCGCGATGACGTTGCTGTTGGCCAACATGCGCGTGCCCGTCGAGCGCGAGGGCGATTTCAACGCGTCGCTCGGTGCCTGCCGCATCGCCGAGAGCCGCATCCGCAAGCTGATCGCGAAGTACGGCCAGCGAATAGTGATGGATTGTGTCGCCCTCAATCTCGACCGCACCGAGCGCCGGCTGCGTGACCGTATTCGCGAACTGCCTGACGGGACCTACCATTACGAGGACTATCTGGAGTTCTATAACGCCGGCAAGCTCGACCCGGTGCTGGCCCGCCTGGCGCTCACTGTTGCCGGCGATCAGGTCATCGCGGACTTCGAGGGCAGCAACGTCCAGGTGCCAGGCGTCGTCAACAACTCCCTGGCGGTCGCGGGCGCCGGCGTGTTCGTCGCCTTGAAATCGACGCTCGATCCTGGCGGCGCCGTCAATGAAGGGGCATTTCGGCCGATCACGCTGAAGGCGCCATCAGGCACGATTTTCAATGTCGCGCTCGACGCGCCGGCCGGTGCCCACGGGGAGGTCAGGAAGCGCGCCGTCTCGGTGAGCCTCGGTGCGTTGGCACAGATCATTCCGGAGAAGATCTCAGGCGATCTCTCCGGGAGCTCGTTTCCGAATGCCATCGGCGGCTGGAACCCGCGCCGCAACCGTCAGTATGTCTACTACGAGGCACCAGCCGGCGGTAATGGGGGCCTCTCGGATGCCGACGGTGCCAGCACGTTCGTGAATGTGGACTTCGGCAATCTGCCATCGATCCACAATGCCGAGTCGATCGAGAACGAGATGCCGCTGTTGGTTGAGAGCTGCGAGCTTCGCACGGATGGCGGTGGGCAGGGGCGGTTCCGCGGCGGTGCCGGCATGATCCGCAGGATTCGCCTGCTCGACAAGGAAGCTCAGTATTCCGCGCTGAGCGACCGTGGCGTGATACCGCCGTGGGGCGTCAATAGCGCAGGCAGCGGGCAGCCCTACCATCTCTCGATCGAACGCGACGGCCGGACGATCGAATTCGACACACCGGGCAAAGTGACGGGCTATCCGATCTTTCGCGATGATGTCGTGATCATGCGCTCGTCGGGCGGGGGCGGCTACGGCGATCCGTTGCAGCGTGACATCCGTCTGGTCGCTGCCGACCTCGGGCACGGCATCGTCAGCGAAACCGCCGCGCGACAGTGGTATGGCGTGGTGCTCAGAAAAGACGGTGCCGTCGACGAGCGAGAAACCGCCACGCTTCGCGAGGGTCTGGCCCGCGCGCGCTTCACAGCGGTTGTCGTCGTCGATGACACTCTCGATCCTTACGTCGGTGCCAAAGGACGGCATCGCATCGTCGAGCTGTCCGAAGCCGACGCGGCGACGCTCTCAGTTGTCGACGACAGCCTCGTCGAGATCTTCGGCGCACATCCCGCTCCGTTGCGCGCCTGGGTGCGCGTCAACGACAAGCGCAAGAGTGGCGAGATTCGCTTGGACGCCTTCGGCCGCAAGGTTCTCGGCGTTGCTGGCGGCGACCGGGTCATGTTGCGCTTCGTCCCGACACCCGTCGTCCGTGGCGGCCTCGCCCGGAGCGATCGTGCCTGACGTTCGATCCGGCGGTCTGGGTTCCGGGGCTGCGTGGAAAAACCGATTTCCAAAAAATAGGGTCGGATCTAAATCGTGTGTCGCAGGGGTTCGAGTAGCAAGCGAGCAGGATTACTAGGTAAGCCCCGAGACGGCCGGGCCGAGGCGAGCAAATCCGGGCTCAATGCGGTGCTTAGGTCGTGCAGCAATGCCGGGCATGGCGACCAGTTGGTGGCGAACACAATGATATGCAATATCAATAAGTTATACATCCATACTCCATGCCTAGTAATCCTGCTCGCTTGCTACTCGAACCCCTGCCCTGCTGCCGTCACAGCAAAGGCTTCGGCGTTGCTCATATCGAGGCTAACCCGGGGCTTCGGCACCAGCTGTCTACGCTTCAAGAGCGGTGTTGCCACCGCCCCTGCAAGACTCGCTTCCGGCTGGCTGGCTGGCCTTTGCCGGGTGGGAGTTGAACCCACTGGATCGCGATGAAAGGTTTCCGAACTACATCTCTTTCCCCTTCCCTGGATTTATCCTGACGCTCGACGGACGCGAGTACGACGGCATCATGTCGGCGATCGGGCGGTTGGCGCGTCTGCTGATCCGAGGGGAGCCGAGCCCGGACACACGAGCCCGGACATGGGCGCCTAGAAAGAATGTCGCTATCAGACCGTGTGGTTAGATCATGACTGCAACTCATTCAGGTCCTGGGGTCGGACGAAAGTCCGGTGACGAACTAAGCATGCGCCAATTGCGGATCAATTGGGCAGACGAGATATGATCAAGCAGAAGAACAGCTGCCGATAGAGATAAGGCGGCTGCCTTCCTGCGGCTTCCATCTCGCCCAAGCCAAAGCGTACAAGGTATGCTTCACTCGCCAAGGTGCGGGAGTTCGCGACGAACGCTTGGCCGTATTGGTTGAGATGCCGCATCGGCGGTGTGTACGAGGTGGGGGCGGGCATGTACTGGGTCGGCATTGACGTTGGCGG
>JANLQP010000077.1:0-32866 GCA_031367895.1 Hyphomicrobiales bacterium | reverse complement strand
GGTCAGTCCGCATCGGACACGTTCAGCTACCAGGTTGCGGACGGCCAGGGAGGATTTGCCACCGCCAACGTGGCGATCACGGTCAACGGCGAAAACGACCCGCCCGTTGTCGTCGATCCCACGCATCCAAGCACGCCGCCGGCCGATCCGTTGCACGTGATCCCCGTGCAGTCGGCAACCGACGGCACGGCGATCACGCCGGTCAAGATCACCTCGTTCTTCAAGGACCCGGATGCGACGGACACGCTGACCGTAACAGTCAATATGGCGCAACTGCCGCCGGGCGTCAGTTTCGATCCCACGACCGGCACGTTCACGGGAACACCGACGTCCAATGCCTCGCAAGGCGGCCCGGCCGGCAACGGCGTCTATCCGGTCGTCATTACCGCGAGCGACGGGCACGGCGGCACCGTCTCAACGATCATCACATTCAAGATCGCCAATACGCCGCCTGTCGCGGTCAACGACACCGGCATCGTCAACGAGCACGGCCCATCCGTGCCCGGCAACGTTCTGACGAACGACCACGATGGCGGCGGCGACACCGATCCGCTGACAGTGACGCAGGTTAACGGCAGCCCCGCAGCTGTCGGGCAACAAATTACGCTCCCTTCCGGCGCCCTGCTGAGGCTCAACACCAACGGCACCTACACCTACGATCCGAACGGCGCTTTCATCGGTCTCAGTGTCGGCCAGACGGGGCACGATACGTTCACGTACCAGGTGTCCGACGGCCAGGGCGGCTTTGCCACCGCCACGGTAACGCTCAATGTCGTCGGCCAGAACGACAGCCCCTTCATTGTCGATCCCGCGCATCCGGGCACGCTGCCGACCGATCCGAACCATGTGGTCCCCGCGCTCAGCGGCAAGGACGGCACAGCGATCGCGCCGCTCGACATCCGTTCGTTCGTGCACGATCCCGATGCCGGCGACACCTTGACGTTCTCGGTACCGCCGGGAAGCCTCCCGCCCGGCATCACCTTCAATCCAGCGACCGGCATTTTCTCGGGTACCCCGACATCAAACGCGTCGCAAGGCGGACCGACGGGCAACGGCGTCTATCCGATCGTGATCACAATCAGCGATGGGCATGGCGGCGTTGTTTCCACCACCGTCACCATGACGTTCGTCAATCCGCCGCCGGTCGCGGTCGATGATCGCGTCGTCGGTCAGCCCGACGAACCGCTCGTCATCAATGTGCTCGGCAATGATCATGACGATGACAGCCTGACCGTCGTCGCCGCCAAGTCCAATTCCGGTACGGTCTCGATCAACCCGAACGGGACGTTGGCGTTCGAGCCAGCCCCGAACTTCACGGGGCTCGCGGTAATCGAGTACACGATCAGCGATGGTCAGGGTGGTTTCTCGACCGCGCGCGCGTTCGTCCTGATTTCACCGAACATTCACGTGATCAGTGATGCCAACCCGCCGGATGTCGCGCTTGGCGTGCTACCGGCTGCGGGCGATCCGGGCCTCGCGACCGACGGTATCATCGTCGAAACCGTGCAGAATGCCGGCGCGCTCGGCAGCGTTGGCGGTTCGCTCGGCCAATCGGGCATCGTCGACGCCGCTGCCAACCAGGTGAGCTCGCTCGGCGGACTCGGCAACAAGGCCAGCGGCTCAGGCGTGGCCGGGCATATCGAGATCACGCCAGTCAGTCGGCCTTGGCAACTCGAAACTCTCACCGATGTCCAGTCCGCTCACGTCGATCATACTTGGGACCCGAAGGGGCTCACCGGCTTCTCGCTGCGATTCACCTACGACCAGAGTATCACCGATGGCGCACGGGCCGAAATCGCCTTCGAGAGTTTCGTGCGCGACGGCACGCTGATCCTGCAGTTGTCGAGTACGGCACTCTCAGGCCGCGCCAATGTCGTCGAGTATCGCGTGCTGCAGGCCGACGGGCGTTCCTTGCCGAATTGGCTCGATCGGGCCGGCCCTGACGTGCTGATAGGTCAGCGACCCGCCGGCAACGAGACGATCAATCTCAAAGTGATCGCAATTCTCTCCGACGGGACCAACATCGAGCGGGATGTAACGGTGCAGACCATCTCGGGTGAAATCCAACCCCTGAAGTCCGAACGCCGGAGCGACGTGATGCCGATGTTCACGGATCAGCTGCAGACACAGTTGACACGCGGCCTGCTGGAGTTGGAGCAACTCGAACGGGCATTGGCCGAGTAACGACGGCGCGGAGAAGCACAATGCACGGGCCGCAGCGACGAACTCTTGTGTAGTCGCTCTGGCTGCACGGCGCGGTCGCGCATGTGCCGCGCCGGATGCGTGCGCGGTTGCTGGTGGGCAACTGGAGCGCGACCAAGACTGGGCATCCGAAGGCGCAACTCAGAACGCGCCGGATGCGCATTGGTGGTGCAGACATCGCAAAAGAGCTACATTGTCCTCGGCTCAGGCGATGACCACCCACGGACCTATACCCCATGAAAATCGGCCTCCACTACAGTTTCCAGATCGCTCCGGCCGAGCGTTCCGAATCCGTCATCCGTAACGGGCTCGAAGACATCAAATGGGCCGACCTGAACGGCTTTTCCGCTGTCGCCTTCGCCTCGCACCATTTCTTCGAGGACTGCTGGATCCCACGTCCGCTGCAAATGGCGACGGCCGCTGCCGCCGTCACCCGCAATGTCCGCGTCGGCACGGATATCATCATCCTGCCGCTGCACCATCCCGTCGCGGTCGCCGAAGAGGCGGCACTTTGCGACAACATCTCCGGCGGGCGCTTCATTCTCGGCGTTGGCCTCGGCTGGCAGGATGGCGAGTACGCTTCGGCGTGCCCGACAAGCGGCGCATGAGCCGAAACATCCGAGAGCGCAGCCACTGCCGATCGCGCGATGCTGGCGCAACTTTGCTGGAACTCGTCGTCGTGCTGGCAATTATTGCAGCGGTATTCGCGCTGTCCGCGACCTATTTTCGTGGCTCAGCCCGCGCTGTGCCTTTGCAACCGCTCGCTATTCGCATGGCGGCAGATCTCCGCATGGCCCGCGCGACAGCGATGGCGCAAAACCGCTCCGTCGGTGTGACGATCAACACCCTCGCCCGCAGCTACCAGACCGACACCGGATCGACGCCGGTTGTCCTGCCGCGCACGATCGCCTTGTCCGTGGTTGAGGCCGGTGGATCGCAGCCGGGGGTGGACTCTGCCGTGATCGTCTTTTATCCGGATGGCAGTGCGACGGGCGGCAGCCTCGTCGTCTCCGATCAGCGCAGTGCCGTGCAAGTCTTGATCGACGCGATGACCGGCGCCGTCGCCACGCAGAAAGTGAACCGATAGCGATTTGCCAGCACCACTCGGCACCGGCGGCAGTTTACCACCGCGACCTGCCGATAGCTCATGATGGCCCAAGCCGAAGCTTGGACGCGCCCTGCGAATCACGCAACAACGTACTCCAGCTGTTGACTGCTGGCGCATGGGCAATTTCATGACTCGATTCCGGATCAAGACGGTTCTACTCGGCGCCTTGCTGCTGTCAGCTGCAGGCCCCGTGCAAGCTGGCGATTGGAATCGCGGCCCACACGAAGAATGGCGGCGCCGCTCACACGAGGTTCCCGGCTACGATCACGCCCCGGAAGCGCGCGGCTGCTATTGGCACCGCCAGCGGCAGTACTGCAGCCGATATTGTTACGTCGAGGTCGATGGCCGCCGATTCTGCCAGGAACGCCAGCGGCACGCCTTCCCGCAGGCACCGCACGACGAAACAATTTCGGTCCTGCCCGAGGCTGGCTCCGGCATGAAACTTGGCCGCGGCCGCACCGATACGCCCGCCAAGTAACCGCGCCCGTACCCGTACACCAGCAGGCGTGCTCACCAGCAGGCGTGCTCACCAGCAGGCTGGCAGCTGCTGCACGTCTCCTACTCCAGCAAGACCATCCGGCGCTTGGTTGCCGCGTTTCCATGTCAGGAGTGCCGGCGCTTTGGTACGCGACGCCGGCAATTCGACGACCGCGTCACGCACATAGGTTGCGCCTGAAACGAGACGGGCCGTCGCCGACGCAATATAGATGCGCTGCGTCGATGCCGCGAAGAACTCGGCCGGCAGACGGCCGTCGGAGAGTCCCGTGCTCTGGCGCGCGGACAACTGCTCCGCCCCCCGCGCCAGCAACTCCGCCAACTGCGGAGTCGTGAATCGCGGATCGAGGCCTCCAGTCCTGGACTGTAGCGTCACGTACGGCAGCATGGCATCAATCGTGCCGGTATCCAGCCCGAGAACCTGGTGCAACTCCTCCAGACTATCGAACGGTGCGTTCTTGGGTCCGAATGCACGTCCCGCCGCCAGATACTCCGGCAATTCCGCGCCGGCCACGCGCCTGTCGTTGTCGGCATCGCGAAAATCGATGATGGCGTCGGCGAGCCGGTCGGCTACCGGTCGCGACGCTCCGAGGCCGACGAAAAACGCCTGCAAAAGCCTGTCACCGGCCAGATTTAGGTTGATCCTGCCCGCGGCGTCCTGCACCCGGATGGCGAGGCGATCGTCGCCCCCGGCAGAACAAACCACCACCGCGTTGTCGGGCGGGAATCGCGCGCGCCGGTTCGCTTTCGCTTTCGTCTCGATGAGATCGAGCAGTGCCAAAGTCAGACCGCTATCGGCCAGCAACTCGGCTCGCGTCGACTGCAACAAGATGGTTGCGCTGCGCACGTGCGTCTGTGCCGCACGCACGAAGCCGACCGTCACCAGCGCGAACAGCGCGGCAATCCAGATCACGACGATGAGCACAAATCCAGCGTCCCGTCGCCTCGAACAGGAGCGCGTCGAACAGGAGCGGAAAGATGCCGACACAGCCTACGAGCCTCTCCCTCAGCGATGCAATCAATGCCCGGTGGACCTTCAGCGGATGATGCGGTCGAAGAGTTCCTTGTGATCAGGCGGCGCGCGGCGCTGCGGCCGGGTCGAGAAATTGATGCGGTCGCGGAATTCGGCCGTAACGGCTGCCACCTGACTGTCATCGCGGATGACTTGCGGTGTGATCGCAATCATCAGTTCCGTCCGTGAGATCGTATCCGTCTTGTTCTTGAAGGCAAGGCCGAGGAGCGGAATGTTGCCGAACAACGGAACCTGATCGCGGACGCGCGACGCCTTGTCCTGCATCAGGCCCGCGAGAATGATCGACTCGCCGTCCTTCACGGAGACGGTGGTCTTGACGCGGCGCTGCTGGATCGTCGGCGACGCAATGCTCGAGACCGTGTTCGCCACGACGTCGCTGACTTCCTGCTCGATCTCGAGCAGAACGCGGCCATCGTTGCCGACACGTGGCGTGATGCCGAGAATGACGCCAGTATTGCGATAGGTGACCGAATTGACGATCGGTGCTGCAACGCCGCCGCCGACCGCCACCGGCGACACCGCCGATTGCGTCAAGATCGGCACCTCGTCACCGACCTGTAGCACGGCCTTCTTGTTCTCGACGACCATCAACGTCGGCGACGACACGACATTGACGTCGGTGATCGTGCTCAAGGCATTCAGGACCGCCTTGATGTTGAAGGAGTTGAAGAAGTAGGCAAAGCCCGTGAACGGAGCGGCAACCGTTCCGCTGGCGTCGGTGAAACTGATGTCGTTCGACCCCTTGTGGAAAAACCAGCGCACGCCGAATTTCAACTCGTCGTTGAGCGTCACCTCCGCGATGGTCGCCTCCAGCATCACCTGGATCGGCGTTGTATCGACTTTCTCCAGAATGCGGCGGATGCGTTTGTATTCTTCCGTTGTTGCCGTGATCACCAGCGAATTGTTCGGCTCGTCCGCGACGATCGAGATGCCGGATGCGCGATCATCGGGCGGCAGGCCTGATCCGGGTCCAGACTTGGCGCTGTCGATCGACGCTGTCGTAATCGCCTCGGCCGCGCTCGATGCTGTCGTTGGTGCCACCGGCGTTTGCACGGCCTGGCGCGACCCCTCCGTTAGCGGTGTTGCCGTGGTCTGCCCCGGCTGTGCCGGCGCCGTCACCGTTGGTGCCGCGATATTCGGCACGGCAACCGGCGACGTGCCCGTGGTTCCTGGCGAGCCCGGATTGCCGGCCAACGTGGTTCCTGCGGACGACTGCGCGCCGGGCAATTGCGACCCGGACGTTTGCGACGTATTTACGCGGGTTGTGTAGACCTTCTGCAGCAGTATGGCGACCTCGCTCACCGGTCTGTGCTGCACATGATAGACGTGAACGCGTTTTTCCGTTGCCTGGCTCGTCTTGTCCAGACGCGAGATCCAAGTCGCAGCTTTCGTCATGTATTCGGGGCGCGCCGAGATCACCAGAACCGACTTGAGGCGCCGGTTGCCGACAAACCGCACGATGCCCTTCGTCGGGCCGTCCCTGTCATTGGCAAAGATCGTATCGAGTTCCTGCGCGATCGCATCGGGATCGGCTGTATCGATCGGATAGAGCCCGAACGACATGCCCTTCATGGAATCGACGTCGAAAACTTCGATCATCTCGCGCATCGAGGCGAGTTCCGACGATGATCCCGACAAAACCAGTAGATTACGCGCGCTGTCGACACGTAGCACGCCGGCCTGCGGCGCCGCCGACTTCAGGATACGCTCCATTTCTACGGCCGACACAAAGCGCAACGGCGCAATGTCCGTCCCAAGCCCGGCTACGACACGGCGTCCATTGCCGCTTTTGGAGACCCGCAATGGCGCACCGCCGGCCGCTGCATCCGACGCTGGCAGAACCTTGTAGACACCATTCTGGACAACCAGCGCCGCGCCTTCGACCCGCAGCACGGACTCGAAGATCTCGAGGAGCCCGGCCTTGTCCACCGGCCTCACCGTACGCAGGGTAACTGTGTTCTTGAGCTTGTCGCTGACGACATAGTTGACGCCAAGAACATCGCCGAGAACTGTCTTGGCTGCTTCCGCTACCGAGGCACCCACGAGATTGAGCGACACACCATCGGCCGTCTCACGCCCGCCGGCAGGCGTGGTGCGCCCAACCGGTCCCTCGGCCGCCCAGGTCGGATTGGTTTCCGCAGTGCGCGTTCGCTTGCCGGCCGCGTATTCCCCGCTCCCCATGTAGACGCGCTTCGTTGTCGTTTCGTCGTCGCCGCCCGATCCGAGCGGAATCCCCTTGCGCGTCGTCGCCGCAAATTGCGGTTTGACCGCCGGATCGATCTTTCCCGGAAGCGCCAACTGCTCATACGGCAGCACGCAGCCCGACAGCAGCAAACAACAGGCGAAGGTCTGCACCAAACGGGCCGGCACGCCGATCTGATGAGGTCTCGTCATCCTGGTCCAGTATCCATGTCAACGCGGTTTCTTCGGCGGGCCGGCGACCACGCGAGACGCGTCATTGCGGACGCCGTTCTTGGGCCGTGCCGCTGCATGGCCCGTCATGCCTGCCGTCCTCGCCGCGGACCGATCACGACCACCTGCTCATCCAGGGCGGAGTTATCGGGCGATTCGACAGGCGCGCGGCAGTAAGCCCGCTGATTGTCCACAGGCCAGACGACTTGCTCGCGTAGCTCAGCAGGAGCCAATCGTACGCTTGAGACCCGACTTTGGTCTAGTCCGGCACCAGACCATTGTCGCGTGTTCTGGGCTTCGGTCTCCCGCCCTTGGCCGGTTGTCGAAAGGACGTTGACTGTTATCCTCGCAACGGTGAACTGCCATTTCAGGCGCGATCGGATAAAGCGGAATCCGACTGGTCGAACGAAGCACGACGGACATCGCGCACCTGCGAGAATTGCCGTCAAACATGCCAAATTTGCCGGTCAAGGACATAAAGGACCTCAGCCGTGTATCTCCCATTCCAGGCATCGAGAATTCGGCAACGTGAAGCGCAGAACGCCCGCAACAACCGTGCCGAAATCGTCAAGGCATTGGCCGACGGCCAGATCACCAAGCGCGATCTTCTGCGGTGGGGTATCTATACCGCCGGCGGTCTCCTGGTCGCAAAGAATGGCCTGAGCCCCTATGCACGCAGCGCATTTGCAAAAGATGCGACCGGCGCGCCGCGTAGTCCGCTGTTTGGCGTGCAGAAATTCACGGAGGATATGCATCGACTGCGGTATCAAGAGCCGCTACCGGTAACGCCTTGGGACCCGGTTGCGGACCGACCAGTCACTGACCCCAAAAAAATCAACAATGACACGGCTGCGAAGCTAGGTGGTTCGAACGAGGCGAAGGAGTGGCTCGCTAAGCGGGTGTCCTACCATACTGAATTCACTGCGGGAGGTGCAGCCAAAGCTCATTTTACAAATTCGACAACCGGTCGTGGGCCAATTGAAGGCCGCCCACCAGGCGAGATGTTTTCGCATCAGCGCTGGTCCGAGTATTTCCCGAAAAAGGGCTACATCTTTTCGCTTGCGCAGTGCAAACAAGGCTCCGGCCAGGCCGGAACCTACTTTCACGACAATTTTCCGGAGCAGGGCCCCGATAACGTCTGGTGCTATGGCTCAGGCTCGAAGGCATCGGGAAGCATGGCGCCTCCATTGCTGAAACTGCGATATGGTGAACCAGTACTGACGCGCATCTATAACCGTCTGCCGACCGACAAGCGCAAGAATGGCGGCTTCGGGCGCAACGAGAGCCAGTTGCATTTCCACAACGCCCACAATGGCGCCGAAAGCGACGGCGCCGCAAACGTGCACCATTTCCCCGGCACCTTCTACGATTACCGCTGGAGCACGACGCTCGCACGTGCCGACAAGGTGAAAATTGGCGACAAGGGTTGGAGCAACCGAGCTTCCGGGCCCAATGACAGCGGCGGGCTCGTGCCTGTCAACGGCGATTACCGCGAACTGCAAGGCACTCTCTGGGCTCACGACCACCGCTTCTTTTTCACAGCCGAGAATGTCTACAAAGGCAATCTCATGATGATCAACATGTACTCTGGTCCCGACCGCGGCTACGAGGGTGTGTTGTCAGGCACCGACGTTGGCGAGTCCAATAACGTCAATCTGCGCCTCCCGAGCGGTACACGCAAGACGTGGGGCAATACCGACTTCGACGTCAATCTGATCGTATCGGACGGCGCCTGTGACGCGGCCGGTCAATACTTCTTCGACATCTTCACGACCGACGGCTTCGTCGGCGATATGCCACTTGTGAATTTCCAATACGCGCCAGTGATGAAAGTACTGCCGCGTAGGTATCGTTTCCGCCTCCTCAACGCCTGCATGTCGCGCTTCATCAAGCTGGCGATCGCTGACCCGAACAACAATCCGCTGCCCTTCACCTTCATCGCCAACGACGGTAATTTTGTCGTCAACCCGATTGATTTGAAAGTCCTCGACGAGCAGGGCATCGCGGAGCGGTACGATATCGTCGTTGATTTCTCTGCGTTCAGCCCTGGCCAAACACTGCATCTGGTCAACTTGTTGCAACAAACGGACGGCCGCAAACCGGACAAGGCGGTCTCGATGGGCGAAGCGCTATCGGGCAAGAACATCGATCCGGTCGTGGGGGCCATTCTGCAGTTCAAGATCGCCAGTGAAGTCACAGCCGAGGATGGCGTGACCCTGACCATGGCCCAGTACTGCAGGCAGAACGATTTGAGCAAGGTTCCATCCAAACTCACCGACCAGATCGACCTCGTGCAGCCGGTGCGCACCCGCGTCGTCGAGTTTGGGCGCGGCAATGGCGACTCGCGCTCGGCCGGCGGCAAGGGACAGTGCACGCCGGATTGCTCGGAAGTCGTCCAGGATTTCCCCTGGATCATCAAGGTCAATGGTCAGGCCGCGCATTCCATGAATGCAAACAAGATCTCGATGCTCATTCCAAAGCCCGGCGAGATCGAACACTGGACCTATATCAATGGCGGCGGCGGTTGGGATCACCCGATTCATCTTCATTTCGAGGAGGGAATCACGATGAACCGCGGCAAGGACAACATTCCCGATACCGAAAAGAACGTCAGGAAAGACGTTTGGCGGTTGCGTCCATCGGGCCAGGTGACCTTCCAGGTGCAGTTCGGCGAGTACGGCGGCTCCTACGTGAACCACTGCCACAATACGGTGCACGAAGATTTCGCCATGCTGATGCGGATCCAGCTGCTGGGTGGTGAGCGTACTGCAATCACGGATACTCCCAACCCGACCGAGGACGGCGTGATTTACACGACACCTGAGATCCTGCCCGAGGCCGATCCGCGCACACATCCGCAATACTTCGGACCGAAAACGGGTGGCGGTGGCGCAACGGGCGCATCGGCACCGGCGTCGACGACTCCGGTCAAGGCGAGCGGTGGCAGCGGTGGCGGCAAGTCCGGTTGACGCAAGCGCTCGAATGCGGCATTTCCGCTGCGCCCGAGCCTTCGACGAAATCGTTCCCCCGCCGAACTCGGTCGAATACCAACGGAATTCGCAATGCCCCGTTACCAAAGACCAGCGAATATCCTGGCAGGCCTGAGCCTGTTGGCCGGGCTCACGATGTGGGCTTCGTCCGCCACAGCTCAGGAGCGGTTCTCGACCGCTGCCCAATCGTCCCGTTGGGGCAAGGATTATCTGCCCAACCTCCCGGTCCTCGACCAGGACGGCAAGCAGTACCGCTTCTATGACGACTTGATCGCCGGTAAAAACGTCGTCATCAATTTCATCTTCACGACCTGCACCGACATCTGCCCGCTGACGACGGCACGCATGGGGGTCATTCAAGAGCAGCTCGGCGATGCCGTCGGCCGCGACATCTTCATGTACTCGATCACCATCGATCCCGAGCACGACACGCCGCCACAATTGAAACAGTTCGCCGAAGCCTTCCGGATCGGCCCCGGCTGGCGCCTCCTCACCGGCAAGCCCGAGGATATCGCGATCATCCGCCACAAGCTCGGCGAGCGCAGCCGCATCCGCAGCGAGCATCGCCACGAGATGCTGCTCGGCGACGCCGCCTCCGGCAATTGGTCTCGCGATTCGGCATTCGGCGATATCGCACGCGTTGTCATGAACATTCGCTTGCTCGACCCGAACTGGCGATACGTGCCGCGGCCCGACGCTTTACCGGGCAACGGCGATGCGGCACTGGCGGTGCCCGATCAGCCGGGTCAGGCCTTATTCCTGAAGGCCTGCGCCTCTTGCCATACGATCGGCAAGGGAGACCGGATCGGCCCCGACTTGAAGGGTGTCTCCGCGCGCCGCGATAGGCAGTGGCTGACCGAGTTCATTTCGCAGCCAGCCAAGGTCTTCGCGCGCAAGGATCCGATCGCGATGGCACTCGCCGAGAAGTACCGCGGCGTCCGCATGCCGAATCTCGGCCTGTCGGAGGAGGACGCGCGCGACGTCATGGCCTACCTCGATGCGCAAAGCTATATCCAATCGACGGCCGCGACATCCGGCGGAGCGCATGACCACAGTCATCACCACCATCATGACAAATGAACCGGAATTGATAACCTCCGAGCGAGCGCGGAATATCAGCGAAACGTACGAACACTATTTCGCACCAGCCGTCGTTGCCGCATAAAGCCTGATCTGCACACGCTGGCCATCCGCCTCGAAGATCGCTTTGTCATCGCCGATCTCCTTCAATTGCCAACCGCGAACGTTGTCGCCGACGCCGAGCCACATTGCTTGGCCATCGGCTCCTGCTCGGACCAGAGCACGCGCTTTCGCCTTTCCGGTCCGCATGATGCCGACAAGTTGCACCTGATCCAGCGAGACCGGCAGTGCGGCCTCCGGCGCGGCAGCAACCGGCGACTTCGGCTGGGACATATCGACCGGACGCCGGTTGGCGAAGAACAGCGGTCGTCGGGCGGTTTGCGGAAACTCGGCGAGGGAACGCGGCGGCGGCAAAAGATCAGCATCGAGCGACCCGCCCGGCGATGGCAGCCCAGCATTGCCCGGCGCCGGCGGCGCGATTGGTTCGATCTCGGGCGCAAACGACCACAACCGCAAATCCAAATAACTCAACGCCCCGACCAGAGCCAGCAGTGACACCATCACCTTGAAACGCGATATCATGCCGTGGCGCTGCATATCTCAAGACCTATTGCGGTTTCTGCGCTTCGACCCCGGCTTCGATCCCGTAAACATCGAGTCGCGCCTCCAGCATCCCCCGCTCGTCACCACTGGTCCCGCCCGATTGCGGCGCCGCCGTCACATGCAACGACTCGATCAAGAACACCGGTTTGTGCGATTCGATATCCAAGAGAATAGCCTGGAACTTCTCGATCGGCGCGGCGAACTGCAGTTGTATCCCGACCAGCCGCAGGTTGTTGCGCTCCTGAACCGGTAGATTCCGCGCGCTGCGCGGCTTCACCTGATGCGCGCCCAGGACTTCGATCAGTCGCGCCTGGTAGGCGGCAATCCGGATCGCCTCGCTCTCCCCCTGGACGAACAGCGACCGCACGCGGCCGGCGGAACTGCGCAGCAGCGCTTCTGATGCCACGCCATCATCGCTCGAAGCCGACAAGAGCCGGCCGACCACACTGCGTTCCTGCTCGATCCGGTCCCGAAGCTCTGTGATTTTGCCGATCACAGGGTGCACCACAAAAAGCACGAACACACCGACCAGCAAGGCCAATAGAGACACGGCGAGCGTCTGACGGAGCGGCTTGGCGAGGCTGTAGATCATTTCCCTGCCTCCGCCGGCCGCTTGGCGTCGGGCATGCTCGCGCCGCGCAACTTGACGCGCATACTGAACCGCTCCTTGTCTTCGCGCTGATCGAACGTCAGCGGCGCCGTGGAAACAGCATCGATAAAGAGCGGCGACCGCTCCAGCGTCGGGATAAGGCTGACAGCGGACTTGGCGAGACCGGAAATGCTGACATTGGCGCCTTCGATCCGCAGATCCGTGACCCACGCCATATCCGGCAGCAATCGCGTCAACTCCTCGATGGCCGCCACCCGCGACGCATTTGCGGCGCGCACGCGGCGAAAATTGTCGATCTCCGCCGCCACCGCCTGCGCGCGAAGGTTCGATTCGCGCGCGACCTGAAGCTTTTTCTTCAGTTGGCTCGATTGCTCCTGAAGTTGCGCAAGCGCCGCTTCATGGCGATCGATTGCGAGATAGCCCGCAACCGCCAGCTGCGTTGCGGCAACTGCGCCGAGGACTTTCGGCCAGAAATAAGAGCGGCGATCACCGCCACTCCCTTCCTTTTCCTGGTCGAGAAAGTCAACCGGCAGGGACCGGCTCCCGTCCTCGCTCCAGCAATCGAGAGACACGACGCGGACACCGGCGCCCTCGAGTTCTGCGATGACAGAATTAACCGACGAACGCTTGACCACCAGTTGCGTGATCGTGGCCATGCCGGGGGACGACTGGTTGGGGTCGATTTGAAAGGCGGAATAGACGTCCCTCGGCTTGAACGGGGTGGCACGCTCGAGATCGAGCGCCAGCAATCGCGGAAAATCGCGGGTGGCCGAGGCCGGCAATTCCACCCGGCGGGCGAAGCAAGCGGCGTGGCGCAACCGCAACCCGACTTCCGGCGCATCCTGGCCGCTGACCCGCTGCAACACGTCCCGTGCAACCTGAGCGATCGGCACGACGTCACCGTCGAGATAGGGGCCCGCGGCATGACCCGAATTCTTCAGGTCCAGCAGGCGTCCGCCGCCACCTTCGATGCCGATCACATATCGCGGCAGCTGCCGGCGCATCGTAAACAACGCGTCGGGCAATAGGCCCCGCAATTCGTGTCCCCACCAGGACAGAAATTGGTTGGACACATCGGAGATTGCCGCCACCGTTCTACTCCCGCGCGGATTAAGCTGGTCTGCGCGCCGGAAATGTTCTGGCTCCGCAATTGTCGCCATATCAGGCGCATTAGCCAATCTATCGCAGAATCAGCGGTATTGACTACCGAAACCATTGAATTGTCGTTAGGATCTTGCACCGTCGTAAATCGCATGCCGGGCCAAACCGCATTCCCTTCAGGGCGACACATGCAAGACGTGCCAAATACCAACCCGGCCGATCTCAACCCGCGCAGCGATGCCTTCGCGGAACGATTCGGCGATTTTCTCGTTTCGGCACGGTACCTGGACGAACTGGGAAAACGCCGTGCCCAGCGCGCGCAGAAGCAGTCCGGCGAGCGTTTTGATCTCGTGCTAACGCGGCTTGGCCTGCTGACCGATGCCGCGATGGCAAAGGCACTCGCCGATTACACCAAGTGGCCGCTGCTCACGGAGCACGACTTTCCCGATGTTGCCCTGTTGGCAGATCAGATCGATGTCGCATTTCTGCGGCTCTATCACCTGCTGCCATTGGCAGACAAAGGCGCGTACATCGACGTCGCGGTTGCCGATCCCTTCAACAACGAGGCCGTCAACGCGCTTTCGTATCTGCTCGGCCGCCCGGTCAAGCGCAGCCTCGCCCCCGATGGCGATATCGCCAAGGCGATCGAGCGGCTCTACGGAGACAGCAGCAATCTCGGTGCCGACGCAAGCGGATCGGGCGCTCTGGCCGAGGTCGCGAGCGAGG
Organism: Hyphomicrobiales bacterium; assembly: GCA_031367895.1. Classification (GTDB taxonomy): domain Bacteria; phylum Pseudomonadota; class Alphaproteobacteria; order Rhizobiales; family Hyphomicrobiaceae. The sequence continues at coordinate 18,506 of JANLQP010000077.1, read as the reverse complement.
ATGATGTTCAGCGCCTTGAGGACATGGCGAGTGAGGCGCCGGTCATCCGCCTGGTGCAATCGCTGATTGTTCGAGCCGCTGAGATCCAGGCCTCCGACATCCACGTCGAACCCGCCGAGGACAGCGTTCGCGTCCGCTTCCGGATCGACGGCCTGCTGCAGACGGTCGAGACGCTGCCATTGAGCCTGCGGGCGGCAATAAGCTCACGCATCAAGATCATGGCCCGACTGAACATCGCCGAACGCCGCCTGCCGCAAGACGGCCGCATCAAGGTCAATGTGCGCGGACGCGAGATCGATCTGCGCGTCTCGAGCATGCCGACGATGTGGGGCGAGAGTCTGGTGCTGCGCCTGCTCGACAGATCCAACATCGAGCTCGATTTCGCGAAGCTCGGTTTTTCCGGCCGCGCCTATGACGAATTGCGCCAACTTCTGAAGCAGCCTAACGGCATCATTCTGGTCACCGGGCCGACGGGCAGCGGCAAGACGACGACGCTCTACACGGCGCTCGCCGACTTGAATACCACCGAACAGAAAATCTACACCGTCGAGGATCCGATCGAGTACCGGCTGCCCGGCGTCAACCAGATCCAGGTGCAACCGAAGATCGGCCTCACCTTCGCGCACGCGCTGCGATCGATCCTGCGGCAGGACCCGGATGTGATCATGATCGGCGAGATTCGTGATCTCGAGACCGCACAAATCGCCATTCAGGCCTCGCTCACGGGGCATCTCGTGCTCTCGACGGTACACACCAACAGCGCCGCGGCGACCATCACGCGGCTGCTCGACATGGGCGTCGAGAAATATCTGCTCGCGTCATGCTTGAAGGGCGTCCTGGCACAACGGCTGGTGCGCAGACTGTGCCACGCTTGCGCGAAACCGCAGGCCGACGCGGGACACATCGTACGCATGGTCGAGACAACTGGCGGTGACGCGAGTGCGCTGCTTTGCGGCGCGCCTCCCCGGTTGCACTCGGCCACCGGCTGTCCGTCCTGCCGGCAGACCAGCTATTCCGGTCGCAGCACGATTTATGAGCTGCTAACGGTCACGCCGCGCATCCGCGATGCTATCCTGGCAAGCAGCTCCGAGTCGGCGATCGAGCGGACGGCGGTTGACGACGGAATGACGACGATGTTGCACAACGGCCTTGGCAAGGTGCTCAAGGGTGAGACATCCCCGGAAGAAGTGCTGCGTGTAACCAGGTTCGACGCATGCCTCGATACCGCTACAGTGCCTACGACCAGCGCGGAGCGCTGACACAGGGTGTCGTCGAGACGCGCACGCGTGAACTCGCCCTCAATTTGCTGCATCAACAAGGCCGCCATCCGCTCGAGGTGGTCGAGGACCGGGGCACGCCGCAGTTGCGCTGGTGGGAGCGCGAGGTCTTCGGTAGCGGCCAGATGTCCATCGCCGGCCTGGCTCTGCTGACGCGCGAACTCGCAACCCTCATCAAGGCCGATCTGCCGTTGGACGAATCGCTGAGAATCGTAAGTGCACAGCCGTTGATCCCGGCGAAAGTGCGCCGCACGGCGGTCGGCGTGCTCGAAGCCGTGCTCGGCGGCGCGACCCTCTCCGGTTCCCTGGCCGCGCGCGGTGGCGAATTTCCCGAATACTATTGGCGCCTGGTGCAGGCCGGCGAGAGCAGCGGCACGCTCGGCGATGTCCTCGAGGACATCTCGACGTTTCTGGAACGGTCGAGCGAAGTGCGCAGTCAGGTCGCATCGGCATTGCTGTACCCGGCGGTTCTCCTGCTGGCCGCAATGGCCGCGCTGACCATCATCATGACGGTTCTGCTGCCAGTCGTCGTTCCGCTCTTCAAGGACGCCGGCGCTCAACCGCCACCGACCCTGCAATTCCTGGTCATGGTCCAGGACGTCATTGCCGGTCACTGGCCGGTGGCCCTGCTTGGCGTCGCTGGACTGGCCGTCGCACTCGCTGTCCTGCTGCGCAACGAGAAGTTCCGGATCAAGCTTGACAGCGCCCTGCTCAGACTTCCCATCGTCGGCCGCCTCGTTTCGGCCCGTGAAACGGCGCGATTTGCGCGCACGCTCGGCACGCTCACGCGCAATGGTGTGCCACTGCTCGATGCCGTGCGCATTTGCGGCCGGGTCATGCAGAACCACGCTTTCGCGCGCGCCATCAGCGTCGCCGAGGAACGGCTGAAGGAAGGCGCCTCGCTGTCAGCACCGCTCCTGGCTTCGGGATTGTTCTCGGAGCTGTCGTTGCGGCTCATAGCGGTCGGTGAGCAGACCGGCCAGCTCGATACCATGCTGGCGCGGCTGGCGACAATCTACGAAGCTGCGCTGCAACGGCAAATCACCCGGCTGATGAGCCTGTTGACACCGATCCTGACATTGTTGATCGGCGGCATGGTCGGCGGCCTCATCCTCGCTGTGATGAACGCCATCCTCAGCGTCAACGATCTGGCATTCCAATGAAGCGCCCCGCAGTCGACAAGGGCGGTGACGGCGGCCTGCACCACACAAGCGGCTTCTCGCTGATCGAAGTCATCGTCGCCCTTGTCGTTTTCAGCAGCGTCTTTCTGGCACTCTATCGCGGCATTATCGGCGGCGGCCGTGCCGTGCAGCGCGCCAATCTCGAAGCCCAAGCCACACGCATCGCAGCAGCCCGATTGGCGGCGGCCGGCATCGGCGCGCCGCTCGTGGACGGTCAATCCTACGGTGGTGAGCAGGACCGTTATTCCTGGCGCATCAGCGTCCAGCGCTACGCTGATCCATCGCTGGCGGAGCAGTTCACCTTGCAGCGCGGCCTTTCCGGGCAAGGCAATGTGTCTGCGTATTGGGTCGAAGCCGAGGTGAGTTGGCAGGCAAGCGGCCTGGCGCGGCTCGACATCGTCCGCCTGCGCACATTGAAACTGGGCGCCACGCCATGAAGCAGAAGGTCGCGTCACGCAATTCCGCGTCGAAGGCGGACGCTGGCTTCACGCTCGTCGAGATGCTGGTCGCACTCGCTCTGACGGCGCTGATCTTCGCCGCCATGCCCAGCGCGCTGCGTCTTGGCTTCCGGGCGCTGAGCGCCGCCGAGGACCTCGAACGCGATGCCGCGCGCCAGGCGGCGATAGACTTCATCGAGCAGCGCTTGGTGCAGGCAACGCCGATCTACGAGCATCGCGCCGATGGCCGCTCACGCGTTGTGTTTCGTGGTGACGCAACGTCGATCGCCTTCATTGCGCCCGCAGCGTCGGGGGCCAAGAGCGGTCTCTATCAATTCGAGTTGACCGTTGCGACCGACGGAGCCGGCCGCAACGGTGTCGCCGCAACCTTCACGCCGTATCGGCCCGGCGCCGGCCTGCCTGATCGGCAAGCCCAACGACAAGAACGATTGCTGCTGGCGGAGACAATTCTCGGCTTGAGATACTTCGGAGCCGCCACGCTGCGCGGCGAGCCACAATGGAGCGAAACCTGGGGTGCCAACGACAACATCCCGGAACTTGTCGAGGTCAGCTTGACGGCGGCACGTGGTGACGTAAGGCGCGTGTTGCTCGTGCCATTGCGACTGCGCCCTCAGCTTTGAACTGCCGGGGCATGGCACGACCGGGAGCTTCAGGCAGACCGGCACACCGAGGATCAGTCGCTGGTGACATCCTGGTCCTCGCCGCCGCCGCCGGAAGCATTGTCGCGGCCGAGTGTGAACACTTCCGGCGCACCCTTGCGACCGGGAAAGCGATAATGGTAGGGGCGTCCCCACGGATCAATCAGGCCTTCCGCTCGTTTCAAATAGGGTCCGCGCCAACTCGGCACATTTGGCGGATTTTGCATCAACGCGGAAAGTCCGACTTGCTGCGGTGGAAATGTGCCGTTGTCGAGCGCATAGAGCTCCAGTGCCGTCGAGATGGCAGAGATCTGCGCTTTGGCGGTCTCGGTCCGCGCCTTCCCGAGATAGCGCAATACCTGTGGTCCCGCGAGTGTGGCCAGCAGGGCAATGATCCCGAGTACCACAAGCAGCTCGAGCAGTGTGAAGCCGGCATCGCGCCGCGCAAGGGTGTGCGTCGCTGCAGCGTTGCGTTGATGTCTCGAAGACTTTCGTTTGGCGACCGACATCAAAAGAATTCCCGACTGCGTCCGAACACGTCTCTCATATCCATGCGCCATAGAGCCAAACAAGCCAAGTTCCCCCCGCAAGGAACGGACCAAACGGAAGCCGGGTCTCGGCTGTCAGCGTCCGACCGGCGACGACAGCTGCCACTGCAGCTGACAGAGCGGCCGAGCAAGCGATGAGCAGTGCCAACGGCACACCGTCGACCCCAAGCCAAGCCGCCGACGCAGCCAGCAGCTTCGCATCGCCATGGCCAAGCCCGTCGATACCCCGCCGGTATCGATAGAGCCAAGCTATGGCTGCAAAACTCGCATAGGCGCCGATCGCCGCTGCAACGCGCCAGCGGACATCGTCCCACTGGAGATAACCGCTGAGAGCGACGCCGGCCGCGAGCAACGGCAACGTCAGCATATCCGGCAGTCGGAACGTTCTGAGGTCTATGACACTGAGCCACACGAGGGCAAACCCAAGCATCAGCGAGGAGGCCACGCTCGATCGCGTCGGTGCGAAAAGCCAAAGGGCCGGTGCTGCGAGCCCCAGATAAAGTAAAGCCAGCGCAAACGGCAGCGCGCGATCCAACCCGCCAACGGAAAACGGCCCATATTGCAGGTCGTGTCGGCTTGGCCGCTCCATCCGTTGATCCGGTTAGCGATTGCGACAGCTGGCGACGAACTGCGGATTACAGATCACCACCATCCGATGACGGTGACGCTACATCGCCGCGGCCGAAATCTGCCAGGCTTGCGAACTCCCACGTATCTGTCGTCTGAAGCGCCTGGTCTGCCGCTTCGTCTTGCACCTGGAACACTCCAGCGAGTGCGTCGAGCGTGGTGGAACCGGTGTCGTCCAGCATCGCCTCGCGGAAATGAAACTCGTCTGCATCAAAGCCCGGCGCATCGCCCCGGTCGTTCGCTGCAATATCACGGGCGAACAACGACTGCGTCAGTTCGCCAGACGACAGCCAGTTGAGCAAGGCCTCGACAGATGACAGGTTGCTGCCGTTGCCATCTGCGAAAACCGGCGCCGGCGGCGTCGGCCGGACATCGATCTCGAATGTGCTGGCAATCGTATTGCCGCCCTCGCCATCGCTCGCCACGATACGAAGATGAATGACCCCATCCTCGCTACGTCCCCCATCGTCGCCATGTCCCAACGGTTCGATGACGCGCAGTTTGTCACCGGTTACGGCGAATCGGGTCGAGGGAACGTCGCTGTCTCCCTCAAACACCTGCACAACCGGTTGCTGCCCAAGAATTTCGTGGTCCAGTGCCAAAGCGCCGACAATCGCCGCGTCCATCCCTGCCTGAACGGTCGCCCATTGAGTGCCATCGGCAAACAGCAGTTCATGTGCGGCGTAGCCCGATGGAACGACACTCAACGTCGCATGCACAGTCGCTGATTGCCCGAAGTCGTCGGCGATCGTGTAGCGAAATGACGTCACGCCGCTGTAATCGGCATCCGGCACGAACAGAAGTTGCTTGTCGATCGCGCGCCGGAAGACGTAGCCGCCACCGTCTTCCCCGCCAATCCGAATGCCCGGCAATTCCGTCGCCTCACCGGCATGTAGTGTGGTCCCGTCGATGCTGACGATCCGTAGTCCGGCGCTTCCACCATCGACGCCGAGCACTTGCTCCAGAAACATTGGCGTGTCGCTGACCGCTTCGATGACATCGGGAAACGGCACTGCAATGCCAGCAGCGGTCATCAGATCGGACCAGCCGACTTGGCTCTTTTCGGGGCTGGAAATGTGGGAGTCGAGCGTCACGTGAGGTTCACCAAGCTTCAGCCATCGATAAGTTCAGGTCCTGTGTCATCAAAGCACTTGCAAAGCCAACGCCCGGTTTCAACACGCTGTCTGCCGGGTCGGCCCGATAGCTACGGAAGAAACGATATCACACCGGCTCCAGAGCTTCTAACAATTCCTGATGGTGTCAAACACGATGTTCGTCACCACCTGATCCGCGCGCGCTTGAAGGCACCGACCTCGAGCTCCATGATGCCGATCTCAAGACCGTTGCTTGAAAATAGGGCATTCCCGCGGCAGGTCAATGCTCCTCTTGGGTCACTCATACTGGGCTAAGGTCGAATCGATGTGGTCCCAATCCAACCAAACGGCAGAGCCACCCATCCAAATGGGCCACGGCATTAGTGTTTCTGTCTCATTCGTATGGACAAGAGGCTAACTCTCGTCTCATTATCGCCCACCATCTTGCCGCCTATGGCACAAATGTGCACGGAATGGCTTGATACCGGAAATTTTCCGGTGGCATCCGAGTTGCGAGACCTTCGTCAGGCCCTATTGATTGTTGCAGTGAGTTCAAGGCGGTGAGTTCGAGCATGACAAGCAAGACAGTGAATGCAATGGCGGGCAAATTGCGCGTTGCTGTTGTGGATGCACAACCGCTGTTCCGGGCGGGTGTCGCCTGCGCTTTGCGGACATGCGAGGGCGTGGAACTGCTGGCGGAAGGTGAATGTGCAGCCGACGCCTTGCGGATCGCGAACAAGCACCCTCTCGACATCCTGCTGCTCGATCTCGGAATTCCGGGCGGGGGCGGAGAAACCATTGCCTCCATCGTGCGGATGTGGCCGGCAATCCGGATCGTCGTTCTGACCACATCGGAGCGCGTCGAGGATGTCACGTCATGCATGCAGACGGGCGTGCGCGGCTACGCTTTGAAGAACATCGACACTCCTGAACTGGCCAAGATGTTGCGGTCGGTCGCAGCCGATGAGGTCTACCTGACTCCATCTCTCGGCGCGCGCCTCTTCGCGCAATCAGCAGCGGCTCAGCGCCAACCAGCTGCGGCCACTGCGGCCGACGTGGCAAACTTGACCAGCCGGGAAGAAGAAATCCTGTCACAGGTCTCAGTCGGCTCGACGAACAAGGAAATCGCGCGCAAGTTGAACATCAGCGACAAGACGGTCAAGTATTACATGACCAACATTCTGCAGAAGTTGCAGGTCCGCAATCGCGTCGAAGCCGTGATCGCAGCCCGCGATCGGCAACGGAAAACCGGCTGACGCTCGAGCAAGCGTCAGGATTGAAATCGGTCGGCACCCCGCGCCGAACCTGTAAGCATTGTCGGCTGTCGTGTCTTCACTGCTTCACCTTCAGTGCGGTTCTGGCTGCAACCAGCACCTGCCGAAGCGCGCCTGCTCAGTCCGCCAACATATCCATCGCCGCCCGCCGGTCACCAGACTTGAGTTTGAGGAATTGAGCGCGGGCGGCCTTGGCGTCCTTGTCGGTGCCGCTGTCAGCTGCGGTTTGCATCGCGACGGTTGCGGGATGCGTCGCACCACAAATGAAGGCGAGGCTCTTGGCTAGCCGGCTCATCGCAACGCGGTCGATCTTAGTCTCGTCCATTTGGTCCTGCCCTGGGCAACGGTACGTACAAAGACTGATTGAACTCGTGTCCTGAGCGATCGCGAAGTTCGGACAGAGGTCACGGTAGGTGTTGGCGAACATCGCGAACGGAACACATGATATTCCGCACATCGAGACGCTGGATCGAAGCTCTTGCAGCCACCGCCCGAGACCATTGCCCGATCCGGGGCCAATTCTGGGTCGGCCACGTCGACAACAGCTAAGTGTCGGAGCGAGAGAATTCGAACCTGCGACCCCTGCTCCCGATGCATGCGACCGACATTGTCACAAGATCCTCATTGGTCTCGACATAGCACAAAACATGAAATGACCGAACATTTGTGCTTCTTGAGGTCACCCCGGTTGTCGGACAGTTTTTCCGCTTCGACAAGTGGAACGTCTGCCGGGATGAGGCCGCCAAACGGTGAGCAGCAGGCACGTCTACCGAAGGCTTGATCGGGTGTCTGGTCGTCAAGGCTCGAGTGCGGGCGGCGGCGATTGCAGAGATCGAGATATCGCCCGATCCATTGCGTGCCGCGCCGACACTGTCGTCGGCGCGCAGGTCGACCTTTGCCTCTTTCCCAGTGGCCGATCTCACTGCGACCTACTTGATCAACCCCGCTTCCTTGTAGAACTTCTCGGCGCCGGGATGCAGCGGGATGCCGACGCCGGTGAGCGCGGTTTCCTTAGTCACGGCCTTGCCCTTGGCGTGGCCGTTGTCGAGCATCTGGCGGGTCTTCTCCGACCAGAGCGCCTTCGTCACTTCGTAGACGAGTTCCGCGTCCTGTTTCGTGCTGGTCACCCACTGCGCGCCGACCGAGATGGTGTCGACGCCCTTCACGTCCTTGTAGGCGCCGTCCGGGATCTTGTCGGCGGCGAAAAACTTGTACTGTGCCATGATCTTGGCGCGCGCCTCGCCGTCGATCGGGACGAGTTCGATGCCTGACGTGGCCGCGAGTTCCGTGATCGAACCCTGCGGGTAGCCAGCGGTCGAGAAGAACGCGTCGACAGCGCCGTCCTTCAGCTTGTCGGCCGACTGCTGCGGTTTCAGATACTCGGCCTTGATGTCTTTCTCGGTGACACCGAATGCAGCCAGAATTGCCTTGGCGTTGACGAGCGTGCCGGAACCTGGCTCGTCGAGCGAGACGCGCTTGCCCTTCAAGTCAGCCAGCGACTTGATGTTCTGGCCCTTCTTGATGACGACGTGCACGCTCTCCGGATAGAGGTTGGCGATGACGCGCAGCTCCTCCACCTTGGGCTTGCCCTCGTAGATGCCGGTTGCCGTGAACGCCCAGCTGTTGACGTCGGCCTGGCTGAACCCCGACTCGAGCGAGCCGCCGACGATGGCGTTGATGTTGGCGACCGAGCCGTTGGTCGCAACCGCGCTGACGTTGATCTTGTCGGATGAGATGGCATTGCCGATCAGGCCGCCGACAGGATAGTAGGTGCCGCCCGTGCCGCCGGTCCCGATGCGGAAGAATTTGGCCTGCGCGTTGGCTGGCATCCTGCCGAGTCCGAATACACAGACGCTGGCGGCTGCCAACAACGCCTGACGGCGTGAAATGAAGATCATGGTGTCCTCCCGTTTTAGTTGGGCTTCGATTGCCAACGACCGCAACCGCGCTGTTGATTGCCTCCGAGCCGTGGCACCCATGACGGCACCAATGCCGGAGTTCGTGGCCAAAGTGCACCATAATGCGGCGGTTTGTCGATTGGCCCACTCGGTAGAAATGCGCGGTGTCAGATCCATCGGTCTGACACCGTACCAACTGCCTCTCACTCGGCCGTGATGTTGGCGTCCTTGACGATCTTCGCCCACTTGGCGAAATCCTTGACCACGAACGCCGCGAACGCCTCGCGGTCCATATCCAGCATCTCAGCACCGAGTTCCTTGAAGCGCGCGCGCACCTTCGGGTCGGCCACGGTCTTCGCCAGGGCAGCGGCAAGCTTGTCGCGAACCGTCGGCGTCATCGCTGCCGGCCCGAACAGACCCGTGAACGTCGAGGACTGGAAGTCCTTCAAGCCCAGCTCGTCGAGCGTTGGCACATCGGGAAGCGAATCGAGGCGCTTCAGAGAGGTCACCGCGATGGCGCGAACACGTCCTTCCTTGATCTGGGGCAGCGACGACGGCGTTTGGTCTATCGTCGACTCGATTTGGCCGGCGACGACATCGTTGAGAGCCGGCCCCGAGCCCTTGTAGGCGACATGCAGCGTCCTGACGCCGGCTCGGAGGTCGAAAAGCTGGGCAGTCAGGTGGTTGGTCGTGCCGACGCCCGATGTCGCGACACTGAATTGGCCGTCGCGCGACTTCACGAAGCTGAGGAACTCGGCATAGTTCTTTACCGGTACTTTGTTGGCGACACAGAAGACGAGCGGCACGTCGTGGATACCGCCGAGAGCAACAAGATCCTTCACCGGGTCGTAGGCGACGCCTTTGTAGACCGATGGCGAGATCGTGATTGCAGCCGTCGAGCCGAGTGTCAGTGTGTGCCCGTCGGGCGCAGCCTGCGCCACCAGCGCCGTGCCGAGCGTACCGCCGACACCGGGCTTGTTCTCGACGATGACCGTGGTGCCAAGCGCTTCACCGAGGCCGGGCGCGATGGTACGCGCGGTGATGTCGATGTTTCCGCCCGGGGCAAACGGCACGATGATGCGGATGGGTTTGGCCGAGAAGTCCTGCGCGCGCACGGGTGTCGTCGCGAGACAGGCGAGAGCGACGCTCAGGTAGGCGATGACGCTGCGCACGTGGATTCTCCTTGCGGTACTCTGCGGCATACCAAGATAGGCGCCGATCCAGGCGATTGTCATCCTCGGGCTCGTCCCGAGGACCCATGGTGCCGCGAGCGCAAGAAGTTGAAAGTTGCCGCTTCAGCTCCGCAGAACTCTTAACGTTGAGTCCGCTGCACGATGGGTGGTCGGGAGTCATGTCGAAGACGTGCTGCGCACTTGGGCCCGACCATGACAACCGTGGATTTTTGTGCGCGTCCTCGCGCCCTACCGTTTGCCTTCCTGGGCGCGGCGGAGGGCTGCCGCAAACGCGTTCTCAGCCCCGCCACCCGAGCCGCTACCACTGTTGCCCGGTGCGGGGCGAGCGCCACCGCCACTGCGTGCGCTATTTGCCGATGACGGCGCGGCGCTCATGCGGCTGCCACCACCTGCCGGGCGCTGTTGCTGCTGGCCCGACGACGCGGACGTATCGAGCGCGCCGGAGCGCATCGTGAGCGCGATGCGCTTGCGCGCCACGTCCACCTCGACCACGCGAACGTCGACGATGTCGCCGGCCTTCACGACCTCGCGCGGATCCTTCACGAACTTGTCGGCCAACTGCGAGATGTGCACGAGGCCGTCCTGGTGCACGCCGATATCGACGAACGCGCCGAAGTTGGTGACGTTGGTCACCTGCCCCTCGAGCTTCATGCCGGGCTTCAGATCGGAGATCTTCTCGACGCCCTCCTGGAACACCGCCGACTTGAACTCGGGGCGCGGGTCGCGGCCGGGCTTTTCCAACTCGGCGAGGATGTCGGTCACCGTCGGCACGCCGAATTTCGCGTCGGCGAATTGCTGCGGCTTGAGGCTCTTAAGGAACGCCTTGTCGCCGATCATCGACTGCACCGGACGCTTGGTCACCTCGGCGATCTTCTCGACGAGATCGTAGGCTTCCGGGTGCACCGCCGAACCGTCGAGCGGGTTTTTTCCGCCCATCACGCGCAGGAATCCGGCTGCCTGCTCGAACGTTTTCGGGCCGAGCCGCGGCACCTTCTTCAGCGCCGCGCGGCTCTTGAAGGCGCCGTTCTCGTTGCGGAACTGCACGATGTTGTCGGCGAGCGTTTTGTTCAGGCCCGACACCCGCGCCAGCAGCGGCGAGGACGCCGTGTTGACGTCGATGCCGACCGAGTTGACGCAGTCCTCGACCACTGCATCGAGCGAGCGCGACAGGGCGATCTGATCGACGTCGTGCTGGTACTGGCCGACGCCGATCGCTTTCGGCTCGACTTTGACGAGTTCCGCCAGCGGGTCCTGCAACCGACGTGCGATCGAAACGGCACCGCGCAGCGTCACGTCGAGATCGGGGAATTCCAACGCCGCCATCTCGGACGCCGAATAGACCGACGCGCCGGCCTCCGAGACCATCACCTTGGTCAGCGTCAGTTGCGGCATCTTCTTCATCAGTTCCGCGACGAGCTTGTCGGTCTCACGGCTGGCGGTGCCATTTCCGATCGCTGCGATCTCGATCTTGTGCTTGATCGAGAGCGCGGCCAGCGTCGCGAGCGAACCTTGCCAATCGTTCCTGGGCTCATGCGGGTAGATCGTCGCCGTCTCGAGCACCTTGCCGGTCGCATCCACCACGGCGAGCTTGCAGCCGGTGCGGATGCCGGGATCGATGCCGACCGTGACGCGCGGGCCAGCGGGCGCAGCCAACAGCAGATCCTTCAGGTTCTTCGAGAACACGGAAATGGCTTCGGTGTCGGAGAATTCCTTGCTGCGGCCGAACAGATCAACCGAGAGGCCGACATGCAGACGCGCCTTCCAGGCGAGGCGCACGCTATCACCCAGCCACTTGTCGGCGGCACGGCCCTTGTCGGCGATGTTCATGGCAACGCGGACCTTGCCTTCACCCGGGTGTGGATGCCCTTCCGGCGCCTCGACGTCGATTTCGAGATCGAGGATGCCTTCGTTGCGGCCGCGCATCAGGGCGAGCGCCCTGTGCGAAGGCACGTCGCGCACCTTCTGGCGGAAATCGAAATAATCGGAGAACTTGGCGCCCTCGGCTTCCTTGCCCTTCGACACCTTCGAGATGATGTAGGCGTCGCCCCAGAGCCATTCGCGCAAGCCACCGACCAGTGGCGCGTTCTCGCCGATGCGCTCGATCAGGATGGAACGGGCGCCATCGAGCGCGGCTTTTGCGTCGGCGACGCCCTTCTCGGCGTCGACGAATGTGGAGGCCATCGCGTCGGGCACCTTGGCCGGGTCAGCGAGAATCTGGTCGAGCAGCGGCTCGAGGCCGGCTTCGCGCGCGATTTGCGCCTTGGTGCGCCGCTTCGGCTTGTAGGGCGCGTAGATGTCCTCGAGCACGACCTTGGTGTCCGCGCCCATGATGGATTTGGTGAGCTCCGGCGTCAGCTTGCCCTGCTCGTCGATGCTTTTCAGAACGGCTGCGCGCCGGCCTTCCAACTCACGCAGGTAGTCCAGTCGCTCCGCGAGCTTGCGCAATTGCGTATCATCGAGGCCGCCAGTGCGCTCCTTGCGGTAGCGCGCGATGAACGGCACGGTCGAGCCCTCGGCGAGCATATCGACGGTGGCTGCCACTTGATTGACGCCGACTGAGAGTTCGCGCGCGATCTGGGCGTTGATCTTATCCATCTGGGCCTCACGGAATTGCAGAATCAGCGCGACGCTAGCACCGGGAGCGGACACGAAGAAGGCCGCGGGTGTGGCTTTCCTCAGATGTGATCGTAGGGCGCATTAGCCCCGCCTTCCGGGGCGTATCGCGCCGATGCAGAACTCAAGGCGGCGCAATACGGCGGCAAGTGCAGGGCCGCCTATTGACGCCCTACGGTTTACACCCCCGCAATCCGCCCGACGTCGGCGGCCGTCATGCCGACCTTCACGGCCGCGTCCTGGATCTCCTTCCAGGTGGTCGTGTCGACGGGAATGCCGTCCGCCAAGCGCTTGGCCTTGTAGGCGCGCTCCGGCTCGCCGGCGATACGCACCTTGTCGAAGCCCTCGGCCGGTGGCGCTTCCAGCATCCAGGCCACGACGCCGTCGATTTCCTTCTGGAAATGCTCTGACGTCCCGAGCTTTTCCGGATCGATCAGGATCGAGAGCATGCCGTTGTAGACGCGCTTCTTGCCGTCGTAGGGGATGCGGCCGGTATCCCCGCCGGTCAACGCGCCGCCGAGCAATTCGGCCATCAACGCGAGACCGGAACCCTTGTGCTCGCCGAACGGCAGAATAGCGCCGTGCGGCGGGATCACGGTGTAGCGCGGGTCCGTGGTCGGGCGGCCCTTGTCGTCGATCAGCGTGCCGGGCTCGATCTTCTTGCCCTGGTTGTGGGCGACGCGGGTCTTGCCCTGCGCGATACGGCTCGTGGCAAAATCGAGCACGATCGGATCCTTGCCCTTGCGGGGAACGGCAATGCAGATCGGGTTGGTGCCGAAACGGCCATTGCCGCCACCCCAGGGCGCCACGATCGGCCGCGAGATGACGTTGACGAAGTGCATGGAGACGAGACCCTCGGCCACGCATTGCTCGGCCCAGGCGCCGATGCGGCCGATGTGATGCGCGTTGTAAAGTCCGGCGGCGACGAGCCCGTGCTTCTTGGCGTGCTCGATCGCGATGACCGTGGCGTCGTGGCCGATCACCTGACCGTAGCCGCGCTGGCCGTCCATGCGCACGAGGCTGCCGGTATCGAGCACCACCTTCGGCGCTTGGTTGGCGACGAGACCGCCCTCCTTCAGGCTGTCGATATAGCGCGGGATCATGCCGACGCCGTGCGAGTCGTGGCCCTTGAGGTTGGCCTCGACGAGGTTCTCCGCCACCATCCGCGCCTCGCGCGCGTTGGAGCCGCCCTTGGCGACGATCGCCTCGATCGCCTCGGTCAGTTTTGCGGCGCCAATGATCATGTCGTCGGCCATGGGGTGTCTCTCGCGGATGCAATTGTTTGCGGCAGACCGCACCCTGGCACGGGGCGAGGAACCTCTCAAGGCTGCCGGATGCAGGTAAAACGAACTAGCTGTCATCCTCGGACGTGTCCCGGGGACCCATTGTCCGACGCACGCGAGATTATGGATTTTGCAGGAACGTCGCAGCACAAGTCCCGGCTTGCGATCACCGTACCATGGGTCCTCGGGACGAGCCCGAGGATGACACTTGTAGGCTGTTTGAATGTTGCGGACTTCACGATGTCCCGGTTGGTTCCGGCGCGTCGTCATCGCCGCTCTCGGGCATGACGACGACGACGCAGCCGGCCTTGATGTCGACCTTGGGGACGCACGCGTCACTGAAGGCCACGAACTCGGTGCGCAGGGAATCCTCAAGCCGGATTTCGAGCAGATCACCGGCGCCGAAATTGTCGACCGCAACGATATGGCCGATGGCCTTGCCCTCCGGTGAGACTGCGGAGAGGCCGATCAGATCGGCGTGGTAGAATTCGTCGTCGGCGGGTTTGGGGAGCTTCTCGCGCGCGACGTAAAGCTCGGTGCCCTTTAGCGCCTCGGCGGCGTTGCGGTCATCGACGCCCTTGATCCGGGCGACGACGCCCTTCGGTGTCACACGCACGATTTTCAACGTGAATGCGCGCGTGCCCGCCAGGTCGTGGAGTGGCCCGTAGGCGGCCACATCCGCCGCCACTTCGGCGTAGGAATGCACGATGACTTCACCACGGATGCCGTGCGCGCCCGTGATGCGACCGAGGAGGATGGGTGACGGTTGATCTGCCATGCTGCTTTCGCGGCGTGTTGCGATGTCGGGATGTATCGTTGCGAGACCAGCAGTCTGACTTCGCCGTTAGGGATCCCGGACGGATCAGCCGACCACGGCCGATCCGTCCGGGAAACCGGTTAGGGTCACGCCGCGGGCTTGGCCTCGGCGGCGGCGGCCTTGGTGGCTTCAGCAGCCTCACGCTCCATGCGCTTCTTCTTCGGCTTCGCCTTCACGGGGTTGTTCGAGGCCGTGCGCTTCATCAGGCCGGCAGCGTCAAGGAAGCGGGCGACGCGATCCGTCGGCTGCGCGCCGACCGAGAGCCAATGCTTGCAGCGCTCGAGATCGAGCTTGACGCGGTCCGCGTGGTCCTTCGGCAACATCGGATTGTGCGTGCCGATCTGCTCGATGTAGCGGCCATCGCGCGGCGAGGCGCTCTCGGCGACGACGACGTAGTAGTACGGGCGCTTCTTGGTGCCACCGCGCGAGAGGCGAATTTTAACGGACATCAGTCGAGTTCCTTTTGGTTGGTTGAGGCGTTTCGGTGTCTGGCTCTAGCCTGGCACCTTGGGGATCGGTGAACGGTGGTGACAGGCTGAAGCCAGACACCGTCTTGACGACCCTCGCCCCATGCAAAAGCAGCGCAAAGGGAGAGGGGAAATTGCTATTTCTTCTTGCCGCCCGGCAGGCCGGGCAGGGTTGGTGATTTTGGTCCGCCGAGACCCGGAAGACGCGGCATGAACCCACCGAGGCCGGGCAACCCGCCACTCGGCTTCGGTGGTGGCGGCGGCGCTGTGCCACCCTTCGGCGGCCCACTAGCCGATGGCACGAGATCGCGGAGCTCTTTCGGCAACTGCTCCAGCGCCTTCGGATCGAGCCGCGAAAGCTCGGCCTTCATCTTCTCGAGTTCGGCGCCGCTCGGCGCACCCATGCCACCTAGCCCCATGCCGCCTCCCATGCCGAGCGCGCCCGCCATCTTCGCCATCATGCCGGGGTTCTTGCTGACCATCTTCATCATGTCAGCCATCTGCATGTGCATTTTCAGCAGCTTGTTGATGTCGGCGGGAGACGTGCCGGAACCAGCAGCGATGCGGCGCTTCCTCTTGGCATCGAGCAGCTTCGGGTTGCGGCGTTCGCGTGGCGTCATCGACGACACCACGGCGATCTGGCGGACCAGCATTCGATCGTCGAGGCCGGCGCCGGCCATCTGCTGCTTCATCTTGCCCATGCCAGGCAGCATGCCCATCACGCCACCCATGCCACCCATCTTCTGCATCTGCTTCAACTGGTCTGACAAATCCTCGAGATCGAACACGCCCTTGCGCATCTTCGCGGCGATCTTCTGTGCCTTCTCGACGTCGATCGTCTGCACGGCCTGCTCGACCAGCGAAACGATGTCGCCCATGCCGAGGATGCGGCCAGCGATACGGTCCGGATGAAAGTCCTCGAGTGCGTCCCATTTTTCGCCGACGCCGATCAGCTTGATCGGCTTGCCCGTCACCGCACGCATGGAGAGGGCGGCGCCACCGCGTCCGTCGCCGTCGACGCGCGTCAACACGATGCCGGTGATGCCGACGGTCTCCTCGAACGCCTTCGCCGTGATGACCGCATCCTGGCCGGTCAGCGCGTCGGCGACGAGCAGCACCTCGTGCGGCTTGGCCTGCGCTTTCACTTGCGCGGCTTCGGCCATCAGTTCCTGGTCGACGGTGGTGCGGCCCGCCGTGTCGAGCATCAAGACATCGTAGCCGCCGAGGCGTGCGGCTTCCTCGGCGCGGCGCGCGATCTGCAGCGGCGTTTGACCGGCGACGATCGGCAGAGTGTCGACGCCTGTCTGCTCACCGAGAACCCGCAACTGCTCCTGCGCCGCCGGCCGGCGCGTATCGAGCGAGGCCATCAGGACCTTGCGCTTCTCGCGGTTTTTCAGGCGGTAGGCGATCTTGGCGGTCGTCGTCGTCTTGCCGGAACCCTGCAGGCCGACCATCAGGATCGCTACGGGCGGCGCGGCCATCAAATCGATCGGCGCACTGGAAGAGCCGAGCGTCGAGACCAGCTCGTCGTGCACGATCTTGACGACCATCTGGCCGGGCTTGATCGATTTCAGCACCGCCGCACCGACCGCTTTCGCACGCACGCGGTCCGTGAACGAGCGCACCACGTCGAGCGCCACGTCGGCTTCGAGCAGCGCGCGGCGGACCTCACGCATGGCGTCGTTGACGTCGCTCTCGGAGAGCGCGCCGCGACCGGTCAGCTTGTCGAAGACGCCGGAAAGGCGCTCGGAAAGGTTCTGGAAGAGTTCAGGCATGCTGTGATCTCCTCCCTCTCCCCGTGTTGCACTTTGCGGGGAGAGGGACTTTCTAATTCAAGCTCCCGGTACCTTCATCGAGTTGAACTCGATCATGACGTGGGTCTGGAAGGCTGCACGTTTTGTCAGGCGCGCATACCAAGCCTCGACATTCGGCAAGCTCGGCCGCGGAATGGCAAGGTTGTAATAGCGATACATCAGCGTGCCGTTGGCGACATCGGCCATCGTCACGCTGTCACCCTGGATATAGGCGCGGCCGTTGAGCTGGTTGTTCAGGATTGCCAACCTATCGCCGGCCCGTTTGGCGGCGGCGGCGATCTGGGCATTGTTGCGCTCTTTGGCGGGCGTCCGGATCAACTGCAGGAAGCACGTGCCGATGATATCGGGGACGAGGGTCGTCAGCGACCAGTCCATCCAGCTATCGGCCTTGGCGAAGGTCAGCTCGTCGGCCGGCGATAGCGTGCCGCGGCCGTAGCGCTGCGCCAGATGACGAACGATGGCGTTCGACTCCCAGAGGACAAAGCCGTTGTCGTCGATGGTGGGCACGAGACGGTTGGGGTTCAGCAGGCCATACTCAGGCGTATCGAGGCCACCGAAGGGGCCGCCGAAGTCGAAACGCTGATGTGCGAGTCCGAGCTCGCCGACCGCGAACATGACCTTCTGCACGTTGATCGAAGTCTTGCGTCCCCATACCTTCAACATTGGTCTTTCTCTCCGCTTCGGTTGCCCGCTTGGCATCCGAAGGCGCAAACGATAACGCGCCGGTTGCCGAAGGTGGGCATCCGAAGGCGCAGACGATAACGCGCCGGATGCGTCGTGGGCATCCGAAGGCGCAAGCGATAACGCGCCGGTTGCCGAAGGTGGGCAACCGAAGGCGCAAGCAATATTGCGACCGCGAGCGAACCATCGCCGGCGGACGTTGACCCCCTCGAACCCTGAATTGCTCCAGTCGCGAGGCGGCGGCTCTGTGTCACAAAGCCAGATGAGCACCGCAAAATCGGCCAAACCGGGCAAAAAGTCAATTTTTCTTTGCGCCTTCGGATGCCGTCGTGCCGAAGGTGCGCCTCCGACACGACGGCTTGGCGGAGTCAAGCTCCGCTTGGACGCATCCGGCGTGTGCGGCCTTGCTGGCCGCCGTCTCGGCCTATGGCGTCGTCGTCTCGCATTGCCGCGCGTTCTACCCGGAAGCCCGCGCCGGACGCGGCGCCACGACCGCGAACATGGCGCAGTTGCTCGGTTGCGCGCTGATGCCGATGGGCACCGGACTGCTCGCGGGGCTCTGGCCGGAAACGGGACGCGGCTACGCGCCGGTCGCCTACCAGTGGATTTTTGCCAGCATCGCGCTCTCGCTGGCAGCCGGCCT
>JANLQP010000173.1:0-42466 GCA_031367895.1 Hyphomicrobiales bacterium | reverse complement strand
CGGCACGATCAGAGGCACGTCCTGGTCGTAGCGCCAGGCCGACGAGTTATCGATGACGAGGCAGCCGAGGGCGCCGATCCTGGCACTGTGCTCCTTCGAGGGGCCGGAGCCAGCGCTCATCAGGCAGATGTCGGCCTTCTTGAAATCGAAGGTCGCAAGGTCCTGGCATTTGAGCGTTTTGTCGCCGTAGGAAACTTCCATGCCGACCGAGCGGCGGGAAGCGATGGCGAAGACCTCGTCGGCAGGGAACTGCCGCTCGGCCAGAACGTTCAACATTTCGCGGCCCACGTTTCCGGTGGCACCGACAACAGCGACCCTGTAGCCCATGGGAAGGAAACCTTTCTATTGCGCCTTCGGTTGCCCGTCGGATCGGCGACACGCCTCCGTCATGAGGCCAACCGGCGCGTGGAAACGGCACGCGTAGCGGCTGTGGATAGGCGCTGGCGCGAAACCGTTCAAGCGGAAATCGGCTGTTCGTTCTCCACATGCCACGCAAAAACAGCAAGGGCCCCGCTGTGGAGCGAGGCCCTTGCCGGGATCGATCCTGATTGGATCAGTCGCTGCTGGTGATCCCGAGGATGTTCAGGATGTGCGTGAACATCGTCACGAAGCTGCCGTAGAGCATGAAGGCGCCGAATATCGCAGAACGAGCGACGAAGTTCTCGCCGCCGCCGTAGCTTTCAGCATTCAAGTACATGTCCTTGATCTGCTGAGTTTCCCAGGCGGTCATGGCTGCGAACAGCAGAACCACGACGCATGAGATGATCAGGCTGACAGTCTTGCTGGTGCCGGGATCGGTGATGAAGAAGAAGCTGCCGAGGGAAACAACCAGCAAGCCGATCGTCGCCATGGACAGGAAACCACCCCAGCCGGTCATGTCGCGCTTGGTGGTATAGCCGAGGAGGCTGGTTGCACCGAACGTGACTGCGGTCAGAGCCAGCGCCTTGAACACAAGGCCGCCTGCACCCTTAGCGAAGAACAGGTAGACCATCGGCGACAGCAGAGCACCCCACATCGCGCAGTAAAGCCAATAGGCGCCGTGCGCTAGGAACGTGTTCCCGCCGTAGATCACCTTGTGAGAGAACAAA
The DNA here is from genome assembly GCA_031367895.1 of Hyphomicrobiales bacterium. GTDB lineage: Bacteria > Pseudomonadota > Alphaproteobacteria > Rhizobiales > Hyphomicrobiaceae. The sequence goes on along the minus strand of JANLQP010000173.1, from coordinate 41,378 downwards.
CCGAGGGCGAAGATGCCGCCGAACAGCACCCATTTCATCGGGCCAGTTGCAACTGCCCGCATGATGTCCGGGTTGGTCATCAAGAAAAGTGTGACGACAGCCGTAAAGGCGACACCGAGGCCCATGTAGTTGTACACGCGCAGCATGTACGACCGCAGGCCTTCATCGACATTCGCCCTGCTTGCGCCGCCAGCAGACGGAGCCTGGGCATTAGGAGGTAGAAACTGAGCCATGTGGAGTCCCTTTGTGCCTCTCAGAGAAGCTTGACGTGCGGCCACGCGAAGCAGCTACACCGCCTCGGCAATATGTCTCTATCCGGCGGCGGATTCAAGACGTCCTACATTAAATCCTGCCCACACAGCTAAGGCACAGAAGCAAAAGTGTCACGATTCTACTCTGAACGAAGGTAAGGAACAGCCGGAGCGGTCAGAACGCGCCAGGTCCCGAAGGCGCCGAGGAGCATGACCAGGATCAGGGAAACACCGATCGCCTGGACCACAGTTCCGAGGGAAAAGACGAACGGGACGTCCATCACCTGCGTCAACGTTGCATAGGCTGCGATGCTGCCGACGACGAGGGCGACCAGAGCCGTCGCCAACGCCAAAATCCCATATTCCAAGGCGTGCATTGTGAGGATCTTGGCCCGCGTACCACCAAGCACCTTGATGATGACCGCCTGCTTGATGCGCCGCCGCTGTGCTGTCGCCAAGGCGCCCGCCAGCACCAGTCCGCCGGCCAGCAACGTGATGCTGCCGGCTGCGCGGACGGCCTTCATGATTTTGGTGAACACCGAGTTGAACGAATTGATCGCATCCTTGACGCGGATCGCGGTGACGGCCGGATAGGCTTTGCCGATTTGCCGGGCGAGTTCAGCTTCCTTGGCGATCGTGACCTCTTTCGGCAAGGCCACGGTCGCCATCAGGTTGTGCGGCGCGCCCTTGAGGGCGTTCGGCGACAGGACCATGACGAAGTTGATCGCCAGACTCTCCCAGTGGACCTCGCGCAGGTTGGCGATGCGCGCTTCGATGTTGCGGCCAAGGATGTTGATCGTAACGGTGTCACCGATCTTGATGCCGAGCAGCTTCGCCAGCTCCGCTTCGAACGAGACCAGTGGTTCGCCGTCATAGTCCTTGGCCCACCAGTCGCCTTTGACGAGCTTGGAGCCTTCCGGCACCTCGTCGGCATAGGTGAGGCCACGATCGCCGTTCAGTACCCATTGCGCCTGGGGCGGGATCTTCATCTCCTCGACGGGCTTGCCCGCAAGGCGAACGATACGGCCACGCAACATCGGTGCCTGGTTGACGTGGGCCGCCGGTTGTTCGCGCCGGATGATGCTGGTGAACCCGTCGATGTCGGAGCGCGGGATATCGAGCACGAAGAAGTTCGGCGAGTTCTTCGGCAGGCGGCTCTGCAACTCGTCGATGATGGCGGCGTCGGTGAGTGCAACAGCAACCAGCAGCGACAGTCCGGAGCCGAGTGAGAGGACCACCGAGCGCGTCAGCCCGCCCGGAGCGCCGAGACTGGCGATGGCGAGGGCCAACTCCGGCCGGCGCGGACGTTTCACCCGGCGGGCGGCGACGCTGAGCAGGCTGCCGAGGCCATGGAAGACGGCGAAGACGCCGGCGAGGCCGAGGCAGAAGTAGAACGCGAGCTTCTGTGATTCCGACGTCACGAGCGCGAGCGCCAGCATGGCGAGGCCGCAGGCGATCGTTGCGACGATGATGCCTGGACGCGGCAACGCATACTCCGGCGCCACCTCGTCACGGAACAGCACGCCGGCGCGAACCTGCTCGGCGCGGCCGAGCGGCCAGAGCGTGAACAGTAGCGCCACCAGCAGGCCGTAGACCGTGGCGATCAGCAGTGTCATCGGGCGGACGGCAATCTCGGCCCGGATCGGCAGCGCATCGCCGATGGTCGCGTTGAGCACGGCCGGCAGCAGCATGCCGAGCGCCAGTCCAATGGCGACACCGAGCGCGGAAATCAGCAGGATCTGCACGAGGTGCAGCAGGAAGATCTGCCGGCTGGAAGCGCCCAGGCTCTTGAACGTGGCAATCACCTTGCGGCGCCGGTCGATGTAGGTCGAAACCGCGTTGGCGATGCCGACGCCGCCGACCAGCAGCGAGGTCAGCCCGATCAGCGTCAGGAATTGCTTCAGGCGTTCGAGTGTTTTCGTCACCTGAGGCGCTGGATCGCGGCGGTCGGCGACGGTGAAGCCGGCATCGGGGAACTGTGCCTTCGCGGCATCGCGGAACGAAATCAGGCGCTGGCTATCGGTATTCTCGTCGAGCTTCAGCGCATAGCGCCAACGCACCAGGCTGCCGGGCTCAGCCAAGCCGGTGCCGTCGAGCGTCGCGAGGGCGACGAACACGCGCGGACCGAACGTCAGGCGATCGGTAATCTTGTCGGGCTCGGTGTCGACGATGGCGCGGATAACAACCGCGCGATTGCCAAGCGTGACGCGGTCGCCGAGCTTCAATTGTAACCGTTCGAGCAGGATTTCGTCGACCGCAGCGCCGTTGTCGGCGAGAGCGGCTGCAACCGTGATTGGCGGCGCCGAGGCGGGCGTTGCGGGCATTTTGGCGATCGGTGCCGCCGTCGTTCTCAGCGTCAGCGCGCCAACGAGCGGGTAGGCGGCATCGATGCCTTTGAGCTCCACCAGGACCTGCTCGGTCGCATCGAGACGGCGGGCCATGGCGCGCAAGGTGGCCGTTTCCGAAACGCGGCCCCGCTGGTTAAGCCAGGCGCGCTCGCCCGGCTCGATGCGACGATGCGGGCGCGCGAGCGTGACGTCACCACCGAGCAGCGCCTCGCCCTGCTTCTCGAAGCCGGCCCGCAACGCATCCGACAGGGCGCCGACGCCGGCGATCACGGCGACGCCGAGTGCCACGCAGGCGACGAACACGTAGAAGCCGCGCAAGCCGCCGCGCAGCTCACGCAAAGCCAGCGACAACAGCGGCACATGGGCGGCGAGGCCAGACGTGCGAAGTGGCGGAGCGGAAGCGGCGTCAACCGTCATGCCACGGCTCCTGCGGCAAATTTGGTATCCGGAGACTTGGAATCCCCAGACTTGGTGTCTGCAGCGATCCGGCCGTCCGCCATGCGCACGACGCGCTGGCAGCGCCGCGCCAGGTTTTCGTCGTGTGTGACGAGCACCAGTGTCGCCTGTCGGCGCGTGCCGAGACCGAATAACAGATCGATCACCTGCTTGCCCGTGGTGCCGTCGAGATTGCCGGTCGGCTCGTCGGCGAAGATCAAGCGTGGCCGTGGGACGAGGGCGCGGGCAAGTGCCACACGCTGCTGCTCGCCGCCCGAAAGCTGCGCCGGGAAATGCTGCTGGCGATTACCAAGACCGACCTCCTCCAGCAGCATCGCTGCCGCCCCCAAGGCGCCGGGCTTGCCCTGGAACTCGAGCGGCAAGGCAACGTTTTCCAGCGCGGTCATGGTCGGCACTAGATGGAATGACTGGAACACGATGCCGATCGATCCACCCCGGGCGAGTGCCAGCTGGTCCTCGCCGAGTCGTGTGAAATCGTGGCCCGCAACCTGCACCTGACCGCTGGTCGCCCGTTCGAGGCCGGCCATGATCATCAGCAGCGACGTCTTGCCGGAGCCACTCGGGCCAACGATGGCCACAGTCTCGCCGTCGCCGATCGTCAGGTCGATGTTGCGCAGGATCTCCACCTCGCCAGCATTGCTGCGCAGTGTCAGGCAGACTTTATCCAGTTTGATCATGAGGTTGTCTTTGGTTGCGTCTTCGGTTGCCCGTCGTGTCGGACACACGCCTGCGGCATGATGCCAACCGGCGCGTGGATACGGGAAGACTCTGCTATTTGGCCGTCCATTGCATCCGGCGCTGCCGTTGCTACGCCGTTTTCGTCCGTCACGCTCAAGCTTCACTGCTTCGGTTAACGTCTCCATATAGGAAGCACAGTCGAATCAACCGAGGTAACTGCTGATGCGCTTTCATTTTGGCCAAATGGTGCGGCGCGCCCTGCTCGTCAACTTATGTCTGGTCGCACTGATGGACGTGGCCATGGCGGCGGAACCAGAAAAGCCGGTGCGCATCGTTGCTTTCGGCGACAGCCTGTTGGCTGGATACGGTCTGAAGCCCGGCGAAGGGTTTCCGGAGCAACTGACGCGACTGTTGAAGGCCAAGCGGCATAGCATCGAGATGAGCAATGCCGGCGTTTCCGGCGACACCACGGCCGCTGGCCTTTCGCGCGTCGACTGGGCGGTGCCCGACGGCACCGACGCCGTGATCCTGGAGCTTGGCGCCAACGACGCGCTGCAGGGCCGGCCACCTGCCGATATCAGGCGCAACCTCGACGCGATCCTCACGCAACTGAAGGGGCGCGGCATCGCCATCCTGATCGCCGGCATGCGGGCGCCGCGCAACCTCGGGCCCGAGTACACGGCAGCGTTCGACTCCATCTTTCCGGAGTTGGCGGCCAAGCACGGCGCGTCGCTCTATCCGTTTTTTCTGGAGGGCGTCGCGCTCGATCCGAAGCTGAACCTCGCTGACGGCATCCATCCGACGGCCGCTGGCATCGCCATCATCGCCGAACGCATGCTGCCGCAGGTCGAGGAGCTGCTTGCGCGGGTGCGTGCGGCAGCGCCTGCCAATGGCAACCGCCCGCGTGGCTAAGGGGGACGCATGCTGCGCCTGTTCGCCGGCCTCGAAATTCCGCAGTTGCACCGCTTGCAGCTCTCATTCGTGAAAAGCCCGCTCGCCGGCGCCAAATGGGTCGAAGCAGATGATATGCATCTGACGCTGCGCTTTGCCGGCGACATCGACAACGCCACGGCTGAGGATTTCGCCGGTTTCCTGGCCGAGATTGCGCTGGAGCCATTCGACTTACGCCTGACCGAGATCAGCGCGTTTGGCGGCCGCGAGCCGCGCGTCATCTTTGCCGCGGTCGATGGCGGGGCGCCGCTCGAAGCGCTGCATCGAGCAACGGAACGGGCGGCGCGGTCGGCGGGCTTGGCGCCCGAGCCACGCGCGTTCAAGCCGCACGTGACGCTGGCACGGCTGCGCGGCACCCGGCCTGAAGCGGTCGCGAACTTCCTCGCTCGGCCGCCGCTGGTACTCCCCGCCTTCCGGATCGAGCGGTTCGTGTTGTTCTCGTCACGCCCGAACGTCGGCGGCGGGCCATATGTGGTCGAAGAGGCGTATCCGCTGACGGGGCGGTGAGGCGTGGAACGAATGGCTCGAATTGGCGGCGCATGTTGGCAACGCATGCGTGCCAGGAGTACGCCCCGTCATAGCCCGGCTGTTGTTCCCCGTGTCCACTCCGTTATGCTGACCGGACACAAACCGGGGGCGTTCCGCAACGGCAGACGTTCTTAAAACGGGAAACGTCCTCAACGGGGAGATTGGCCGTCATGACCGCGAGCCCGGACGATACGTCGAGCTACCGCCGCAACGTTCCCCTGCTCTCGATGGCGCAGGTGTTGTTCATGACCGTGCAGTCGATGGGCACGGTGACGCTGCCGCTCGCAGCCCTCCCGATGCTTGCCGAAAAGCGCTGGGCAACAGTGCCGCTCTTCCTCAATCACGCAGGTATCATGGCCATGACCATCCCGGCCTCGATGCTGATGGCGCGGATCGGGCGGCGCTGGGGCTTTACCCTCGGCGCCGCGCTCTCGATCCTGTTCGGGGCCACCGGGGCACTGGCCGTCTGGTGGCAGAGCTTCGAGTGGCTTTGCCTCGCCGCCTTCCTCAAGGGCTCCGCCGCGGCGTTCGCCCATTACTACCGGTTTGCCGCAGCCGACGTCGCGCCGGTGGCGCTGAAGCCGCGCGCTATCAGCTACGTCATGGCAGGCGGCGTCGCGGCAGGTTTCCTTGGGCCTGAGCTTGCCAAGTACACGGTCGACTGGTTCGCGCCGGTCACCTTCATGGGCATTTTCGTCGCGCTGTCGCTGGTCGCGGCATCGAGCCTACTGCTGTTGCAGGGAGTGAGCATCCCGCCACTGACGGCCACAGAACAGGCGAAAGGCGGCCGCCCGCTGCGCGAGATCGCGCGGCAGCCGGCATTCGTCACGGCGGTCATGGCGTCGATGTTCGGCTATGCCGTCATGACGCTCGTGATGACGTCGACACCACTTGCCATGAATGCCTGCGGCTATGGTTTCGGTGATAACGCCACGGTCATCCAATGGCATATCATCGCGATGTTCCTGCCGTCGTTCTTCACCGGCCACCTGATCCAACGCTTCGGCGTGCTGCCGATCATCGCCATTGGCGCGATGATCGAACTCGGCTGTGCGCTTGTCAATCTCGCCGGCATCGATTTCTGGAACTTCCTGATCGCCAACGTGCTCGTGGGTTTGGGGTGGAACTTCTGCTACGTCGGCGGCACGTCATTGCTGACGCGCACCTACGAGCCCGTGGAGCGCGCCAAAGTACAGGCGGCGCATGACTTCACGGTCTATGCCACGACGGCGACAGCGGCACTCATTTCCGGTTTCATGCACGCGAAAGCCGGTTGGACCGTCATCAACGTCGCGACCTTGCCGCTGATGGTGACAATCGTGTTCGCGGTCCTGTGGCTCGCAGGCAAACAACGCGCCGAGCGCGCGCAGCCGCAGGGCGCTTGAGCCCTAGACGCCTCGAAACCTGCCTCTGTTCGGGACTTGAAGACTGCGCCCGGCGTGGTGTAACTGCGGGAAATCGGCGGTCCAGAACATCGCCCACCTCACGGAGCCGCGCGCCATGGACTTGAAGAGCCTGATCCGCACAATCCCGGACTATCCGAAGCCGGGCATCATGTTCCGCGATGTGACGACGCTGCTGGCCGACGCGCAAGGCTTCAAGGCGGCAATCGCACGGCTGGCCGAGCCCTACCGCACGGAGCCGATCGACGTCGTCGCGGGCATCGAGGCGCGCGGTTTCATCACGGCGGGTGCGATCGCAGACCGCCTCGGCTGCGGCTTCGTGCCGGTGCGCAAGAAGGGCAAGTTGCCGTGGAAGGTGATCAGTCAATCGTACGCGCTCGAGTACGGCACCGACACGCTGGAGATGCACGAAGACGCGCTGGCGCGGGGCAAGCGCGTGCTGATCGTCGACGATCTGATCGCGACCGGTGGCACGGCGGAAGCGGCGGCCAAGCTCATTCGCAAGCTCGGTGGCACAATTGTCGGCGCGGCATTCCTGGTCGATCTGCCGGAGCTCGGCGGCGCCAAGTTGCTTGGCCTCCAGGGCATCAAGGTGCACGCGTTGATGACGTTCGACGGGCATTAGTTTTTTGGTTGCGCCTTCGGATGCCCACTGCGCATCCGGCGCGTGGATACGGAGAGGCCGCAACTCGTGAAGCCGCGTAGGGCGTCAATAGGCGCGCTGCTCTTGGCGCCGTATTGCGCCGATTGGATATCCAACGGCATCTGCGTCGGCGCAATACGCCCCCGCCAAGTGCAAAAGCCGGGGCTATTGACGCCCTACGTGCTTACACTTCCACCAGCGCCACCAGCAGCGCGCCCTGGTTGACCTGCGCGCCCTCTTTCACCGCGACCTTGGCGATGGTACCGGCGCGCCCTGCGGTCAACACGTGCTCCATCTTCATCGCCTCGACCACGGCAATGCGTTGGCCCTTCTCGACCACGTCGCCCTCGGCGACAAACACGCGCGCCACCTTGCCGTTGATCGGCGCGCGCACGACATCGCCCGTGGCGCCGTCGTCGATGGCCGAGGCGTCGTAGGTGGGGAAGGCGATTTCGATTTGAGAAAGGCAACCCCGCGGTTGGTGGAAGAAGCTTCCTTGATAATGTTTATATTCGCCCCAAACACCTGCTAAGAGTGCCGTGCCTTTGTCGAGATCGAGTTCGGCGCGCCCTTGGCCAAACTCAACCGCGAGTCGGCGACCTGGCGACCATTTGACTTTCGCGCGGCTGCTCTCGCCATTCACGACGACCAGCAGATCCTGAGTGCGACTTTCACCCAGTTGGAACCCATCATGCGTTCGCCAAGGCTCGCCCACTCCGTTGTGACGATCGATATTGCGCCAATCCAGCCACAAACCGATGGTTTCGGCAACGCGGGTCTCGGTTGTATCGGACCGTGTCAGACTATCCAAATCACGCCCGATGAGGCCGGTATCCATGTCTCCTGAACGAAAGTTGGGATGCGATATGAGTGCATGAAGAAAATTCATATTTGTGCGAGGTCCCAGAACGTGCGTGCGTTCCAACGACCGGGCGAGTTTCGCAGTGGCTTCTTGTCGGTTCCCTGCCGAAGCGATCAACTTGGCGATCATGGAATCATAATATGGAGAAATCTCGGAGCCTTCTTTTACCCCGGTTTCGGTTCGCGCAAGATCGTGGCGCGGCATACCATACCCGATAATCCGCCCCACGCTCGGCAAAAATCCCTTCGCCGGGTCCTCGGCGCACAGGCGTACCTCGATCGCGTGGCCGCTCATCTTGATCGCCGATTGCGCCAGCGGCAATTTCTCGCCCGACGCCACGCGCAGTTGCCACTCGACGAGATCGAGGCCGGTGATCTCCTCGGTCACCGGATGCTCGACCTGCAGCCGCGTGTTCATCTCGATGAAGTACCACTTCGCGTCGGGGCCCAACTGCGCCGGTTGCGTGTGGGCAACTGAAGGCGCCACTAGAGAGCTACCCTCGACCAGGAACTCGACCGTCCCCGCGCCCTCGTAGCCGACCGACTTCGCGAGCTTTACCGCAGCCGCGCACATCTTCTCGCGCAGCGCCTCCGACATGCCCGGCGCCGGCGCCTCCTCGATCACCTTCTGGTTGCGCCGCTGCAAGGTGCAATCGCGCTCGAACATGTGCACGACCTGGCCGTGCGCGTCGCCGAACACCTGCACTTCGATGTGGCGCGGCCGCTCCACCACCTTCTCGATCAGCACGTGCGCGTTGCCGAAGGCGCTCTCAGCCTCGCGTTGCGCCGACGCCAGCAGCTCCGGCAGCTCGGCCTCGCTCGGAACCAGCCGCATGCCGCGACCGCCGCCACCCGCCACCGCCTTGATCATGACGGGGTAGCCGATCTTCTTTGCCTCAACGGAAAGCGACTTGGCGTCCTGTTTCTCGCCCTGATAGCCCGGCACCACCGGCACGCCGGCCTTGATCGCGATCTCCTTTGCCGCCGCCTTGCCGCCGAGCGCGCGCATCGCCGCCGCTGTGGGTCCGATGAACTTCAGGCCCGCCTTGGTGACGGCGTCGGCGAAGTCCGCGTTCTCCGACAGGAAGCCGTAGCCGGGGTGGATGCCCTCGGCGGCGGTCGCCTTGGCGGCGGCGATGATCTTGTCCCCGCGCAGATAGCTGTCGGTCGCCGGTGACGGGCCGATGTGCACGGCCTCGTCGGCTTGTTCCACATGCAGCGCCTTCGCGTCGGCGTCCGAGTAGACGGCGACGGTTGCGACACCGAGCTTGCGCGCAGTGCGGACGATCCGGCAGGCGATCTCGCCGCGATTGGCGATCAGGATTTTTTTCAGCATCCCCCTTTATGGCAAAGCCGCAGGCCCACCCGCAACGGCTGAGTTCCCAAAATGCATACACCCAATGTCACGCGGCCTCTTGGTGTCGGGCGGGAACTGGGGCAGTCTCGCCCCCGAGATCAAAGACAGCCCGTCCACCTGCAGGAGCCAATCCATGACCGCCAAGCTGCCGCTCGAAGGCATTCGCGTGCTCGACTTGACTGCCCACCGTGCCGGCCCGACGTCCGTGCGCCAGCTCGCCGACTGGGGCGCCTCCGTCATCAAGATCGAGCCGCCTGGTGACAGCGACGTCGATGCCATGGGCGGCAAACGACACGGCTTCGATTTCCAGAACCTGCACCGCAACAAGAAGAGCCTGTGCCTCAACCTCAAGTCGGAGGAAGGCCACGCCATCTTCATGAAGTTGGTGAAGGAGGCCGACGTCGTCGTCGAAAACATGCGCTCGGACGTCAAGACCCGCCTCAAGGTCGACTATCCCGCCTGCGCGGCGGTAAACCCGCGCATCATCTACGGCTCGATTGCAGGCTTCGGCCAGACCGGGCCGGACGCGAAGCGCCCCGGCGTCGACCAGATCGCGCAGGGCATGGGCGGCCTGATGTCGATCACCGGCATCCCCGGCCAGGGCCCGGTGCGCGTCGGTATCCCGATTGCGGATCTCACCTCCGGCCTGTTGCTGGCGCAGGCGATGATCCTGGCGCTCTACGACCGCGAGAAGACCGGCAAGGGCCAGTGGGTGCACACCTCGCTGATCGAAGCGCAGATCTTCATGCTCGACTTCCAGGCGTCGCGCTGGCTGATTGCGGGCGAGATACCGAAGCAAGCCGGCAACGACCACCCGACAGGCATCCCGACCGGCGTCTTCCAGACCTCGGACGGGCATATCAACATCGCAGCGTCCGGCGATAATCTCTATGTGCGCTGTTGCGAGGCTTTGGGCGTGCCGGAACTGGTCAAACATGCGGACTACGCGACCGGCGCCAACCGCTCGAAGAACCGCAAGGTGCTGAACGGGCTGCTCGCCGAGCGCACGAAGACGAACACGTCGGCGCATTGGATTGCGGCGCTGAACAAGGCCGGCGTGCCCTGCGGGCCGATCAACAACATCCAGCAGACGTTCGAGGAGCCGCAGGTCAAGCACCTGAAGATCGCGCGGCCGGTTCGGCACAGGAAGCTCGGCAAGATCAACGTCGTGGGACAGCCGATCAACATGTCGCGCTATCCGCAACCGGAGGAACTCGGGCCGACGCCGGATCTCGGCGAGCACACCGACGAGGTGCTGACCTCGCTCGGCTACGACGCCAAGGCGATCGCCAAGTTGCGCGCGGCCAAGGTGGTCTGAGGCGGTAGGCACATTCACAGATGTCGTCCTCGGGCCCCAGTGCGAAGCACGTCTTCGACATGACTCCCGAGGACCCATCGTGTCAAGACCAGCAGCGTTCGGGTTCGTAGCGCCATGGGTCCTCGGGACAAGCCCGAGGATGACACGCATTACTTTTTGGTGCCGGTCGGCACCGTGTTGAAGGGCACGTCCTTGTCGACGCGGATATCGGGCGGCAGGCCGAGCACGCGCTCGGCGATGATGTTGCGCATGATCTCGTCGGAACCGCCGGCAATGCGCGATGACGGCGACGTCATCAGCGTCTGCTGGAAGAGGGCGGCCATCGGCGCGTACTTCGGATCGGTGATGACGCCGCCCTGCTCGAGCAGGTCCATGGCGAACGCCGACATGTCCTGCAGCTTACGGCCTTGGACAAGCTTGCCGATGGAGGATTCCGGTCCCGGCGTGTCGCCGCGCGACAGTGCCGTCATGGTGCGGAAATGCGCGTACTTGAGGCCGCGGCTCATGACGTACCAGTCGGCGAGCTTATCACGCACACCTTCGTTTTTCAGCGCCGGGCCGTCGTCCAACTCGACGTTGCGGGCGAGTTCCATGAGTTCGTCGACGTCGACGCCGGCACGGCCGCCGATCGTGTAGCGCTCGTTCATCAGGGTCGTCAACGACACCTTCCAGCCGTCGCCGACCGCGCCGAGGCGCTGGCTGTCGGGGATACGGACGTTGTTGAAGAACACCTCGTTGAAGTGCGAGGAACCGGAGATCTGTTTGATCGGCCGGATGTCGACGCCCAAAGATTTCATATCGAGGAAGAAATAGGTGAGGCCCTTGTGCTTGCGGGCCTCGAAGTCGCTGCGGGTGACGATGACGCCGAAGTCGCTGTAGTGGGCGCCTGATGTCCAGATCTTCTGGCCGTTGATGATCCAGTCGTCACCGTCGCGAACCGCGCTGGTGCGCAAGGCGGCGAGATCGGAGCCGCCGGCCGGCTCCGAAAACAACTGGCACCAGATTTCTTCGCCACGCAGCGCTTTTTTGACGTAACGGTCGCGGTGCGCTTGTGTGCCCCAGGTGCAGAGCGTCGGGATGCACATGCCGAGGCCGATCTCGAAGATGCCACGGGGTATCGCGTACTTCGCCTCCTCCTGGTCGTAAATCACCTGCTCGATCTGGCTGCCGGCCTGGCCGCTCCATTCTTTCGGCCAGGTGATGCCGGCATAGCCGGCGTCTGACTTCTTCGCCTGCCAGACTTTCGCCTCGTTGCGGAACGACGGGTCCTCGCTGCCGGCGCGATAGACCATGCCGGCCCCGTCGCGCTTCCGAGCGTTCTTTTCGAGAAATGCACGGGCTTTGGCGCGAAACGCGGCCTCTTCCTGTGTGTCTTCGAAGTCCATGCGGTTCCTCCTTGTTGGTGTCAGGCTTCAGCCGGACACCGCAGTCGGGCCGGTCGCTGCATCCCCGCGCCGGCCGAGATGGGATCAGATCCTAGGGTCTGATCCGGTTTGACCGCAACGTTTCCGTTGCCGCGCGCCCGCCAATCCCCGAGGATGGCGCACCGCGAAGCTGGAGCTGCCGCCCATGATCAAGAGCCTCTCGATCCTCACCCGCAAACCCGAATTGACGCACGCCCAATTCAAGGAGGCTTGGCTCGGCGATCACGCGCCGATGGTACGCGCCATCCCGGAAGTGAAGAAATACGTCCTCTCGTTCGTCACCGATCAGCCGAACAAGGCGATGGTAGCGGTACACGGCATTTCCGTCGATGCGATTGCCGAGCTCTGGTACGAGGACAAGGCCGCGCTCGCCCGTGCCGGCGCCCGGCCCGAAATGACCGAGATCCTGAAGAACGGCGCGCTCTATCTTGGCGGCATCAAGACCATCATCACCGAGGAAGTGGACATCATCTGACGCGATGATGCTGCCAGCTGACATGACGACATCAACAAACGCGGCGCCTGCCGCCTACACCTGCCACCGCTCGCCCGACCAGGACCGGCGCGAGGCTGCGCATCATCCCGTCGTCATCGCGGGTGCCGGGCCGGTTGGTCTGGTGTTGGCACTCGATCTGGCGAAGAAGGGCCAACGCTGCGTCGTCCTCGACAAACGCACGTCGCTCTCGGACGGCAGCCGCGCCATCTGCTGGGCGAAGCGCACGCTCGAGATCATGGGACGGCTCGGCCTCGCCGACAATCTCGGATGGAAACTCGATCTGGTTCTGCGCGGCCTCGCGCCCGAAGCGCTGATCGACAGCTACGCCGACGAGCGCCAGCTGGCGGCCGACGAGAACATCTTGAACTCGACGCGCGCCACGGACTTCATCGCACCCAAAGGCGCGGGCGCCACGTTGTTCCGCGACGCGGTGCTGGAACTGGCCGGGACGCACCCCTTCGCCCGGCGGCTGCTCAACTCCGGCCGCCTGTCGCTGCCGACGACGTACGATGGCTCAGCGCTCAATTCCGCGGACGCATTCACCTCGGGCACTGCACCCAATCTGCGTCCCGGCGCGCCCGCTGCCGACGCACCGGAAGGCAACGCGTGGCTGCTGCCGCTCCTCGGCGATCGTTTCACCGTGCTTGCGGTCGGCCCCACGAACGCGAAGCTCGCAACCGCATTCAACTCCGCGCCGGCCACCAGCAACGGTATCCCCGTCAAGTGGCGAACTGCGCACTCGCCCGAAGCCATGCAGCGATACGGCGCCACCGAAGGTATCGCCGTCTACCTCATCCGCCCTGACAATCATATCGCCGCACGCGGGCAGACCCTTGACCTCACACAGATTGCGCAAGCCGTCGACCGCGCTACGGCCCGCGTCCGCGCCTGAGGACAAACCGATGCCGCTCAACACTGCGCTGAACCTCGCCGATCCCGACGGCTTTTATCAGATGCTCGTCGAAGCGCACCGGGACGTCACGGCCGAGGCCGGCGCGGCGCTCAACGCGCGCCTTGTGGTGCTGCTCGCCAACCACATAGGCGACGCAGCTGTGATCCAGGACGCCTTGAGCGCGGCCATCGCATCGGCGCCGCCCTCGTCACTTCAGGCGAATTCAAGCGTCGATCAGTAAGCCGACGTCGACATGAAGCAGCGGATCGGCGTCATAGCCAGGATCTTGAGGTCGAGCCACAGCGACCAGTTGGCGACGTAGGCCAGGTCCTGCTCGAGACGCTGCTCCAGCATTTCCGGTGTCTCGATCTCGCCGCGGAAACCCTTCACCTGGGCAAGCCCCGTCATGCCCGGCTTCACCTGATTGCGATTGGCGTAACGCGCCAGGATTTCTTCGAATTTTTCGTCATGTGCGAGGGCGTGCGGGCGCGGACCAACCAGGCTCATCTCGCCGCGCACAACATTGAACAACTGCGGCAGCTCGTCGAGGGAGAGACGGCGCAGGAACCAGCCGACGCGCGTTACGCGCGGATCGTTACGCGTGGCCTGTGTGACGTCGGCGCCGTCCTCGAGCACGTGCATCGTGCGGAACTTCGCGACTTCAAAGACCTCGTGGTTGAGGCCGCGACGACGCTGCCAGAACAGCACGGGACCGTTGCTGTCGAGCTTGATGGCGAGCGCGATCAACGCCAGCAACGGCACCACGAGCAGCAGCAGCAGCGGGCCAAGCACGCGGTCCTCGGCGTTCTTGACGAGGCGCGACCAGTCGGCGAGCGGCTTGCCCTTCACGTCGATCAGTCCGACAGGGCCAAGGCTCGAGACGCGATGCTGCGCTTCCTCATCGACGAGATCGGAGGCGATGTGGGTCACGACGTGCAGGCTCACCGGCAGCTGCTCGAGGCGGCGTGCGATGTACTGCGTGCGCAGATCTGCGCCCTGTGGCAGCGCGACGATGATGCGGTCGATATCGCCGCTGCGGGCACGTGCGATCAGATCGCTGAGGCGGCCGCGGATTTCAGGCGCATCGCCGTCGGCGCGCTTGGCATCGCCACGATCGTCGAAAAGGCCCGCGAAACGAATGCCGAGATCGGGATTGCCCAGGTGCTCCTGCACGCGCCGTGCGACCGTGCCACTGCCATAGACGGCGATGCTCGATGCAAAGGCGCCCGCACGCGTCATCCTCGACAGCACGTGACGGGCGGCATAACGGACATGCAGCAGCAGCATGAAGCTGATCGACAGCCACGCACTGAACCAGATCCACAGATGCACGTCCTGCGGGGCAAACGGTGAACCGAGGCCGAGCATGGCCAAAAACGCGATCGACAGCGAGGCGCCAAGACGCTTCGCATCGGTCGGGAACTCGTGCATGCGGTTGATGTCGTACATGCCGTAGTTGCGCAGGCAGCCGTACACGATCAGCGCCGACACGAGGCAAAGCTGCAGATACTTCGGCCATTGAATCGGCAAGCCGCCGTTGTTCTGGTAGATGACGGCGGGCACGATGCCGCCGACAAGCACGCAGAGCGCATCGAGAAAACCGACCAGGTCAGCCGCGACACGGCGCGACCAGCGGCTCGGGGACCGCACCGCCGATGCAGTCTCCGACGGCGTTTCAGCGAGACTCGATGTCGACATGTTTCACCCCTACGCACCGGGCCGGACGCAGCGTCCAGTCCCCAGTCAACAGACGATGTTGGGGATCAAACACTATCTGGGTGAAAATTCGCTGAACTGAGAAAGCGTTGCGGTTTCGTCCGGCAGCGGTTGATCAGCCAGGATGCGAATACGCCCGCCTGGGAGCGGCATGGCCGCACGTCACATCCGGAATACCGATGCGGCGCCGTGCACGATGTCGAACTCGCAATAGACTTTCGACGGCTTGTCGCCGGCAGCGAGGAACAGGTACGGGTTCTTGAAGCGGGCGCTCCACATGGCGTGATCGACCTGCCAGAGATAGACGTCGAGATTCTGCTTGCCGATCACCAGCTTGACGCTGCGCGGCTTGCCCCAGGCCGCCGCCGTCACCAGACTTTGCCCTTTGGCGTCGCGCTGGCACGCTTGGATCGCGCGATCACGATAGGCCGAGACAATCACTTCGTTGGTCGCGGCACGGAACATGTACTCCTGGTAGCCGACTTTGACGGTTGCCAGCAGGACGAGAATGAGAACAAGGGCCCTCATGACCAACACTCCACCCGCCGGCAATAGGCCGGTCCGGGCGGGAGTTTCAATGAGCTTGGTGAAAAAAGTGTTGAAGTGAGAGACCAGGGAGCTGGAACAGCCCAAGGAAAGTGAGGGACGAGGGACAAGGAAGGGGCAAGTGAGGTAGGAAGCCTCCTCACATCCTTTGTGCCTTAACTGTCCCTCGTCCCTCGAACCAACCGGAAGCTGAGACGAATGCCAAAAGCGCCCGCCACACCCGGCAATGCAACCGCGAGCTACGACGCCATCATCATCGGCGCCGGCATCTCGGGGCTCTATCAGTTGTACCGGCTGCGTGAATTGGGGCTCCGCGTGCGGATTCTGGAGGCCGGTACAGGCGTCGGCGGCACCTGGTACTGGAACCGTTATCCGGGCGCGCGCTTCGATTCCGAAAGCTACTCCTACGGCTATTCCTTCTCGGAGGACGTGCTGCAGGAATGGAACTGGTCGGAGCATTTCGCGCCGCAACCCGAGACGCTGCGCTACGTCAATTTCGTGGCTGACAAGTTCAACTTGAAACGCGACATCGACTTCCGCACCCGCGTGAAGGCGGCGCACTATCAGGACGCGACGCGCAGCTGGGACGTGACGGCGGAGGATGGGCGCCGCTATCAGGCGCGGTTCCTGATCACGGCGATCGGGCCGCTGTCGGCGCCGACCATGCCACGCATTGCGGGCGTCGAGACGTTCAAGGGCGAGGCCTATCACACCGCCAATTGGCCGCACCATCAGGTGAGCTTTGCGGGCAAGCGCGTCGCCGTCATCGGCACCGGCGCCACCGGCGTGCAGACGATCGCCGAGGTGGCCAAGACCGTTGGCCATCTCACCGTCTTCCAGCGCACACCCAACTGGTGCAAGCCGCTCAACAACGGCAAGATCGACGATGTGACGCAAGCGAAGATCAAGTCCGGTTACCCCGAGATGTTCAAGCGCTGCCGGGAGAGTTTCGCCTGCTTCCTGCATACGCCCGATCCGCGCAGCATCTTCGACGTTACCCCCGCTGAACGCGATGCGTTCCTCGAGAAGCAGTACGCGTCACCCGGCTTCGGCATGTGGCAGGGCAATTTCCGGGACATGCTGACCAACCGAGAGGCCAACGCCATCGTCTCGGATTTCGTCGCCGCCAAGATCCGCGAGCGCGTCAAGGACCCGAAGGTTGCCGAAAAACTGATCCCGAAGAACCACGGCTTCGGCACCCGCCGCGTGCCGATGGAGACGAAGTACTTCGAGGTCTACAACCAGCCGAATGTCGAGTTGATCGACATCAAGGAAACGCCGATCGAGCGTATCACCAAGACCGGCATCCAGACGTTCGATCGCGCGTTCGAGTTCGACATGATCATCTACGCGACCGGCTTTGATGCGATCACCGGCAGCTTCGATCGCATCGATATTCGCGGCGAGGACGGCCAGCGACTCAAGGACACCTGGAAGGACGGCCCGCTGACGTTCCTCGGCATCACGGTCGAGCGCTTCCCGAACATGCTGATGCTGATGGGGCCGCACACCGCGCTCGGCAACATCCCGCGTAGCATCGAGTACAACGTCGAGTGGGTGACACGCCTGATCAAACACATGCAGGCGCGGAACCTCACCCGGGCAGAAGCGCGTCCCGAGAGTGTCGACGCCTGGACCGAGTACGTGAAGGAGAAGGGCCACGGCCTGCTCTCCAACGAGGTCGACTCGTGGATGACCGGCATCAATTCCAACGTCGAGGGCAAGCAGCGCCGCATCATCGCGCGCTACAGCGGCAGCGCCCCCGACTACCGCGCGCGCGGCGACCAGGTGGCCGCTGCCGGCTTCAGGGAGTTGGCGTTGGATTGAGTCAAAGCCCCGGCGAGGCCACCGGATCGCCAGCCAGATCGAGCGCGGCTTTAACCAGCCGCATCGGATCGGTGTCGTTGGCGCCCGTGTAGTTCATGGCGAGGTTGCGCACGGGATCGCCGGCGTAATAGCGCTCGTACTGCAGCAACCGCGAGCCGAAGCCTTCGCCGGCCAGATCCCAGGCGAGCTTGAAGAGCCGCACGCGGTCGAGCGAGGCAACGCCTGCGCCTTGGTAGTAGCGCTGCATATTCTCCGCGATCTCGGGGGTCGCGAAGTCGGCGCCCGTCGGCATCAGCATGTAGCCGCCGGCGCCAATCGTCTGCAGCACCTCGATGACGCGCGGGTAGGTTGTCGGCAGCCGCGTCCGCAACGCCTGCAATGGCGCCAATAGCGGGCGCAGCGTGCCACTCGGTGTCGGCTCGGCCTCTACCTCGGAGCGCACCAGCGCACTTTTGATCTCCTCGACGTAGTTCAGGCACTCGCCGAGCATCTGCTGCACGTGCAGGAACTGATCTGCCTTGATGCTGCGCGCTACAGCCAACGCCAGACCGACGGCAAGTTGCATTTTCACGAGTGCGCGGGTGTTGGTCTGGTGCGCTGTGTAATTGCGCAGTGCCGACTGCGTATAGAGCCGGTTCGAGAGCGCCACGTTGCGGTAGCAGAAGACGCGCTCCCACGGCACGAAGACGTTGTCGAAAATGAGCAGCGAGTCGTTTTCCTCGAAGCGCGTCGAGAGTGGATGGTCGAAGCTTGCCGCCGCGTGCGTCGTGTAGGGCTCGCGGCAAATCTGGCGCAACCCCTTAACATCGGTCGGCACCGCGAACATGATCGCGTGATCTTCGTCGCCCGGCTTGAAGCCCGGCAGGTTGTACATGATCATCTCGTCGGAGATGGGCCCGAGCGTCGCGATCATGCGTGCGCCCGATACGACAATGCCGCCGTCGGTTTCCTTGACGACGCGCAGGTGCAAGTTGGCGAGTTCCGCCGATGTCTTCGAACGGTCGTTCTGCGGCGAGATCAGTGCGTGCGACAGGAAAAGATCATTGTCGCGGACATAACGGTAATAGCTGGCGATGTTCTCGCCGAAGTGGCGTCCAGCCTCCGCGAAGGCGTCGCGCTGCTCATGGAACGCCAGCAGCGTGACGTTGAGGAAGTCGGGCGAGCGGCCCATCAGTCCGAAGTTGCTCTCGGCCCAGAGGCGATAAGCATTGCGCCGCCGTTTCAGATCATCGATCGAATGCGCGGGCTTGAATGCCAGGCCTGCGCGCTCACCCGTTTCCGCGACCACGTAGGTGAGCTGGTCCTGCAGCGCCGGATCGACCTGCATGTCGTAGAGCTTCGCCAGCGCCTGCACCGGACCGTTGAACGGCGCGAATTCAGTGACGTCCTGCACGCGCTGGCCTTGTACCCAGATGTCACGCGGCGACGCCTTCAGCCGCGCGATGAACTCTCGTCCGCTTCTGACGGCCATGCCGTTGCTCCCGTGCGCGCAGCGTCAGTGGATCTCGGGTTCGGCCGTCGGCGCGCCCTGCTCCAGGAAGTCGAAATCGCAGCCGTCGTCGGCCTGACCGATATGCTCCTGGTACATGCGGCCATAACCGCGCTCGTAACGCGGTGGCAACGCCTTCCAGGCCTTGCGGCGCTTTTCCAACTCCGCATCGGACACATGCAGCTGCAACAGCCGCTTCTCGACGTCGACCTCGATCTCGTCGCCGGTCTGCACGAGCGCCAACGGCCCGCCGATGAAACTTTCCGGCGAAACGTGCAGGATGCAGGCGCCGTAGCTGGTGCCCGACATACGCGCGTCGGAAATGCGCACCATGTCGCGCACGCCCTGCTTCACGAGCTTGCGCGGGATCGGCAACATGCCCCACTCCGGCATTCCGGGACCGCCCTTCGGACCGGCGTTTTGCAGCACGATCACGCTGTCAGCGGTGACATCCAGATCATCCTTGTCGATCTCGGCGGCCATGTGGTTGTAGTCGCGGAAGACGACGGCCTTACCGCGGTGCTTGCGCAGATGCGGCTCGGCGGCGGACGGCTTCATGATGGCGCCGCGCGGCGCGAGGTTGCCTTTCAGCACAGCTGTGCCGCCTTCGCCGTAGATCGGGTTCTTCAGGCTGCGAATGACGTCCGGATTGAAGTTCTCGGCGGCGGCGATGTTCTCGCCCATCGTCTTGCCCGAGACGGTCATCGGGCTGCCGTCGATCTTGGAGCCGAGTTCCTTCATCAGCGCGGTCAAGCCGCCGGCGTAGAAGAAATCCTCGGCCAGATATTTGCCCGATGGCCGGATGTTGGCCATCACCGGGACCTCGCGGCTGATCTGGTCGAAGCGCTCGAGCGAGAGGGCGACACCGGCCCGGCGCGCCATGGCGACGAGATGGATCATGACGTTGGTGGAGCCGCCAAGCGCCATGTGCACCATGATGGCGTTGTCGACGGCGGCCGGCGAGATGATCTTGTCGGGCGTCAGGTCCTCCCAGACCATGTCGACGACTCGGCGGCCGGAGTGCGTCATCATTCGCGGATGGTTGGCGTCGGCGGCCGGGATCAGCGCGGCGTTCGGTAGCGTCAAGCCGAGTGCCTCGGCGACCGACATCATCGAGACCGCGGTGCCCATCGTCATGCAGGTGCCGAACGAGCGGGCGATACCGTTCTCCATCTGCTCCCATTGCTCTTCGGTGATTTTGCCGGCGCGCTTTTCGTCCCAGTATTTCCAGACATCGGAGCCGGAGCCCAAGAGCTGGCCGCGCCAGTTGCCGCGCAGCATCGGACCGGCCGGACAGAAGATGAAGGGCAGCCCCATGCTGATGGCGCCCATGACAAGGCCGGGCGTGGTCTTGTCGCAACCACCGAGCAGGACGGCGCCGTCGATCGGATAGCTGCGCAGCAGCTCCTCCGTCTCCATGGCCAGCAGGTTCCGGTAGAGCATCGTCGATGGTTTCTGGAACGGCTCCGCGAGCGAGATCGCCGGCATCTCCAGCGGGAAGCCGCCCGACTGCAGGATGCCGCGCTTCACATCCTGCGCGCGCTCGCGCAGATGCGCGTGGCACGAGTTGATGTCACTCCAGGTGTTGATGATGCCGATGATCGGGCGCTTGCCCCAGTCGCCCTCGTCATAGCCCATCTGGCGCATCCGCGAGCGATGCCCGAACGCGCGCAAATCCTGGACGCCGAACCAGCGATAAGATCTCAGGTCCTCGGATTTCTTACGCCGCTCCGTCATCGATGCCCCCGTGCTCTCTCGAGCGCACGCGCCGGGACAGGATCCTGGTCAGCGTCGCTCCTTGTTCAATGCGCCCAACTTGAGCTTCGTACCCGGTGGCACGATCGCGTAGTAGACCGACAGATCGCGGCCCTGTCTACCGAAGTTGACATGGAAAAACTCGACGCCTTCGATGCCGAGGGCATTGACGTGCGGGAACTGGATCCCGTCTGGGCCGATCGCACCTCGAACCCAGGCAACGAGCAGGGCACCGTGCTTTTCCAGGATTGCACGATTGAGCCAGGGCGAGCGCCCGAGATCGCCATCGACCAGCAGCGACGGCCGGTCCTTGGCCGTGGCCGCGACCATGCCGCCAAGCCAGAAGTCACCCGCCACGACGCGCAGGGGCTGCCCCGTCCGTTCGTGCCAGATCTGCTGCAAGCGCGATCCGATGTCGTTCTGCGGCCAGGCGACCCGCGGCGGCGACTTCGAGAACCGATCCGACAGCTTCACCGACAGCGAATAACCGGCAGG
Organism: Hyphomicrobiales bacterium; assembly: GCA_031367895.1. GTDB lineage: Bacteria > Pseudomonadota > Alphaproteobacteria > Rhizobiales > Hyphomicrobiaceae. Next base: position 19,944 of record JANLQP010000173.1, on the reverse strand, counting down.
AATGACGGCCAGCACGATGAACGATCCGACGATGATCCGCTTCAGCGCGAGCGGCACCTGGTAGCGCCCGGCCATGACGATGGCGACGAGGCCGGCGACGCTCAACATCGACGTGCCCCAGGAGCCCTTGAGGCCGACGTCGGCGAAGAGCGCCGTGAGCGCAACCAGCACGATCGGCGCAAGGAAGAAGTACAGCAGGAAGCGTGTCGCATCGGGCGCAACCGGCGAAGCCGCTTCATAGCGCAGCCCCTTCTTGGCGGCTTTCTGGCGCCGCTTCATCCAGGCGAGCAGCAAAAGCAGCAAAAGCCCGGCACTGCTGGCGATCTGCTTCCACAAGAACAGGAGCACGCTGCCCGCCCGGCCACGCGTGGCACGCGCTTCAGCATAGTCGAGCAACAGAAAATTCGTGTCCACCAGCCAGTTGACCAGAGGCGTGACGACGACCACGAAGACCCCGAGCCCAATCCATGGGCCGGACGTTGCCAGGCGTGCACGGCATTTCGGGTCGGCCAGGATATAGAGCGCGGTGACCAGCAACAGCACACCGGTCGAGATCTTGGCGTAGAGGCCAAGGCCACCCAGCGCACCGACCAGCGCCCACCAGCCGGTACGGCCGGTTTCCCGAGCCCGCCAAAGTGCGAGGATCAGGCCCGACCAAAGCGGCATCTGCAGGACGTTGTGGTTGAACTCCGGCGTCACCCAGGAGAAGTAGAGTACGCCTGACGACAGCAGTGTGCCGGCGACCGCGCGCGGCGCATCTGTTATGTCGCGGCCGAGCAGAAAGACAATCCAATAGGTTATGACGATGCAGAGGCTGGAAAGGGCATAAGCTGGCCAACCGACGGCGCCGGTGATCATACGGCTGATCTCGAGAAGCCAGGATGGCATCGCCGGGTGCTTGAAGGTACCCATGACCCATTCGCGACCGATCGCATAGCCTTCGACAACGTCCATCGGCATGCCGACGTGCACGAGCGCGGGCACAATCGTCCAGACAAGGAAATGCATGGCAAGAAACAGTCCGAGCAGAGCGGCAGGGCGCTCCAGGACCGTTGCCAAAGTCATCGGCGTGGTATCGTGTTCGGAAACGACGCCCGGGTAGCTCCTTTGCACGCCAAGTTCCTCGCCAACACCATGAGCACTGCGAATGCCTTCTCCGACCGATTTGCAGCCGGTCTTAAGTGCGTGATGCGACGAATACAACGTGTTTCGACGTCGCGCCCGAGTTAGCTGTCGAATACCTGCGGCCGAAATGCCGCAGTGTATTGCAACGGCAACGTGGCGCCGATGAGACGGGTTCGCCGTTACTCCTGGAACACTTTCATGCGCCGCTTGCGCAGATTCGGCAGCGCCATCATCAGCAGCAGGAATGCCGTGACTCCCAACAATGCAGCCGCCAGCGGACGTTGCAGGAACACCACCGGATTGCCGTCCGCCAGCAGCATCGTGCGGCGGAACTGTTCTTCGAGCATCGGCCCGAGCAGGAAGCCCAGCACCATCGGCGCCGGTTCGCAACCAAACCGTCGCAGGAGATAACCGAAGATGCCGAAGCCAGCCATGACGGCGATGTCGAACGCTCGGTAGTTCACCGTGTAGACGCCGACCGAGCAGAAGATCAGGATCGCGGGGAACAAGTAGGCGTAGGGGATCTTCAAGAGCCGCACCCAGATACCGACCAGCGGCAGGTTGAGGATCACCAGCATCAGGTTGCCGATCCACATGCTGGCGACCATGGCCCAGAACAGCACCGGCTTGTCGGTAAGGAACTTGGGGCCCGGCGTGATGCCGTGGATCGTCATGGCCGCGATCATCAATGCCATTACGGCGTTGGGTGGAATGCCGAGCGCCAGCATCGGGATGAAGCTCGCCTGGGCGCCGGCGTTGTTGGCGGCCTCCGGGCCGGCAACGCCTTCCACCGCGCCGTTGCCGAACCGCGACGGGTCCTTGGCGATGCGTTTTTCCAGGCTGTAGGACGCAAAAGAGGCAACAAGCGCTCCGCCGCCCGGCAATACCCCGAGCAGTGTGCCGAGGATCGTGCCGCGCGTCGCTGCCGGCCAGGAGCGGCGGAAATCGTCCTTTGTTGGCCACAGCCGGTCGATTTTGCCCGATGGGAGTTCCCGTTGCCCGCGATCCGCGAGATTGGCGATGATCTCGGCGATGCCGAACAGCCCCATGGCGACGACCACGAAATCGATACCGTCGTAGATCTGGCGGATGCCGAAGGTGAAACGCTGCTCGCCGGTCGTAATGTCGGTGCCGACGAGGCCCAGCAGCATGCCGACCATGACCATCCCGAGCGAGGCGATGATCGAGCCCGAAGCCAGCACGACGGCCGCGACCAACCCGAGCACCATCAGCGCGGTGAATTCAGCAGGACCGAACAGCAACGCCATTTTGCTCAGCGCCGGTGCTGCCACCGCGATCACCAAGGTCGAGACGCAACCGGCAAAGAACGACGCGAGCGCAGCAACGGCCAGCGCCGCACCGGCCCGGCCTTGGCGCGCCATCTTGTAGCCGTCGATGGCGGTGACGACGCTCGACGCTTCGCCCGGCAGGTTGACCAGAATCGCGGTGGTCGAGCCGCCGTATTGCGCGCCGTAGAAGATGCCGGCCAGCATGATCAGCGCGCCGGTCGGCTCCAGCTTGAACGTGATCGGCAGCAGCATGGCGATCGTCGCCAGCGGGCCGATGCCCGGCAGGACGCCGATCAGCGTGCCAAAGAGAGCGCCGAGAAAGCAATAGAACAGGTTCGGCCCCGTCATGGCGACGGCGAACCCCATGCCGAGATTGGCGAAGATGTCCATCATAGCCGCAGCACCGCCAGCCCGGGCACCGTCGGCCAGACCGGGATCTGCAGCTTCAAACCATAGGCGAAGAGCACGGTCGTCAAAGCCGCGAGCACGACCGCGATGGCGAGCAGCAGATGCCAGCGGAACGTCTCGCCCGAAATGGCCGCCGGCAAGACTGAAACAATGACGGCGAGCGGCAGCCCGAGCCAGGGCAACAGCAGCGCGAAACCAGCGACCATCACCGTGACGAGGGCGAGCGGGCCGAAGGCGATCGACACGGGTTCACTCGCTTCGCTTCCGAAGAAGATGCTGGCGATGCGGATGACGCCGACGGCAAGGCAGCCCACCGCGAGCATGCGCGGCGTGTAGCCGACGCCCATATCGGCGGCTGTTCCCATCGGCAGAGCCGTCGCGAGCCAGAAGGCCAACCCGCCGAAACCGAGGAAGAACAGCCCGGAGGCCAGTTGCTGATTGAGGCGCATGCTGCCCTGAACTCCGCGGCGGCCTGTCGATCGGTTGTCATTCATTCGTCTTCAGGCCCGCCGCTTCCATGATCTGCGCGCGGCCCCGGTAGCGCCGCGGCTCTTGGAGCAGAAAAACCGGTCAAACGGCACGCTTGCTCGAAGGTCGTCGCGTTTCGCTTTTGATACACTTCATTTTTGGATGGTGCGCTACACGCAATGTACACGATCGGGGCGGTGACGAGGCGCAGCACCGGCAAGCGTCAACAAGATGGTCCGCGCCCGATCAGGGTCGCCGCGATCACGCGACCCTGCCTGCGCCTCGAGCGCCGCAAGCCCAAAGCTTGCGTACCTGGCGCGTGCCCGATATTTATCGCACCCGACTGATCGCGCTCAACACATTGATTTCGTTGGTGCCGCGTGCAGGACTCGAACCTGCGACCCCCTGATTACAAATCAGGTGCGCTACCAGCTGTGCCAACGCGGCTTGCCACGTTCTTAGCCGACTAGGATAGCATCGGCAAGGCACGTGATTTAGGCGCGGGACCAAGGCGGACGGGCCCGCTGCCGCCCCGCCATTTCGGCTCCGGGTCCCCTTCACCATCGACGATGCCGTGCCCCGGACGGACGCGCAAGCCGACTCACGCAAGCCGACTCACCCCGACGGACCCAAGGGTCGTCGGCGCCAGGCGCCGGTCGCGCATCGCCTGCGGGACTTGCTGGTGCAGCACTCACCCGGCCATCGTCAGGCCACCGGACACCGAGATCACCTGGCCCGTGATGTAGGCGGCGTCGTCGCTGGCCATGAATGCGATGATGCCCGGTAGATCGTCCGGCTTGCCCAGGCGCTTCAGCGGAATGCTGCGCTTCATGCCTTCTGCAGCTTTCAACCCCTGCTCGCCTTCGCCGAAGAACTGGGCAAGCAAAGGCGTTTCGGTCGGCCCCGGACAGACGCAGTTGACGGTCACGTTCGAGCGCGCCATCTCGCGCGCCATCGTCTTTGTGAACGAGATGATGCCGCCCTTGCATGCCGAATAGACCGCCTCCATCGACGAGCCAACGCGGCCCGCATCCGACGCGATGTTGACGACGCGGCCTTGGCGGCGCTGTTGCATGCCCCTGAGCACGGCGTGATGCAGGTTGATCGGTCCCTTCAGGTTGATCGCGATGATCTGCTCCCAGAGCGCCGGATCGGTGTCGAGGAAATAGGCGAACTTGTCCCAGCCGGCATTGTTGACGAGGATGTCCGTCGGGCCGCACTTCGCCTCGAATGCGGCGACACCATTGGCAACCGCTGCGTGGTCCGTGATGTCGACGCCATGCGCAGTTGCGCCATTGCCGATCTCGGCCGCGATCTTGGCCGCTGCGTCAGCGCGTAGATCGAAGACGCCGACCTTGCAACCTTCTTCGGCCAGCCGCCGGCAAATTGCACTGCCGATGCCGCCCGCGCCGCCGGTGACGATCGCGGTCTTGCCTTTCAACCCACGCATGCGCTGCTCCATTGCAAGGATCGGACTGTCCCGTGATAACGTCAGCCGCCGATCAGCGCCAGCCACTCGTCTTCGGTCAGCACATTGACGCCAAGTTCCTGCGCCTTGGTCAGTTTCGAGCCCGCGTCCTCGCCGGCGATGACATAGTCCGTCTTCTTCGACACCGAGCCCGCAACCTTGGCACCCAGGCGCTCGGCTTGCGCTTTCGCTTCGTTGCGGCCGATCTTCGCAAGCGTGCCGGTGAACACGACGGTCTTGCCGGTGACCGCCGACGCGGCAGCGACCGGGCGCACGAACGGCTCAGGCCTGATCTCGGCGAGCAGCGCGTCGACCGCCTCGGTGTTGTGGCGCTCGTTGAAGAAATCGGCGAGCGCGTCGGTCGCCACTTCGCCGATGCCGCTGAGTGACGCCAGCTCGAGATAGCCTTCGCCCGGCATTTGTTTTGCGGCCGCCGTAGCGGCCTCGATGAGCGCTTCGGCGTCATTGCCGAATGCTTCCGCGAGTGCGGCGGCGGCACGTGCTGGTGCCATGCGATGCCGCGCGATCAGCCCCGCGAGCTGTGCCGTATCGAACAGATCGTCGGCGCGAAGCTTTGCCGGCTCGGCCGCAATCGCGCGCACCGCAGCCTCGGCGGTCTTTTCGCCGACACCTGGCAAGCCCAGGAAGCGGCGCCACTGCCGACCCGGCTGTCCGGCCTTGGCGCGATCGACGGCGGCCCGGAACGCGACCCATGTCAGGAATGCTTTCGCCAGATCGCGCGCCGTGGTCTCGCCGACGTGGCGGATGCCGAGCGCGAAGATCAGTCGGTCGAGCGGCACCGCGCGGCGCTGATTGATCGCGGTCATCAGGTTCTCGACCGAGCGCTCACCGAAACCCTTGCGTGCCGCGAGGGGCGCGTTGCTCTGCTTGTCGCGTGCCTCGAGCGTGAAGATGTCGGCTGGCGTGCGGATCAGCCCCTCGTCGAAAAACAGCTCGATCTTCTCGTCACCGAGGCCTTCGATGTCGAGCGCATTGCGCGACGCGAAATGTTTGAGCCGCTCTTTCGCCTGCGCACCACAGACGAGGCCGCCCGTGCAGCGCCGCACGACGTCCGCGTCCCCCGTCGCGTCGTCGATCTCGCGCACGGCGGCCGAACCGCATACCGGGCAGACCTGCGGGTAGGCGTACGGCCTTGCATCGGGCTGGCGTTTGTCGGCAACGACGCCGACCACCTGCGGAATGACATCGCCGGCGCGCTGCACGATCACGGTGTCGCCGATGCGCACATCCTTGCGTGCGATTTCGTCCTCGTTGTGCAGCGACGCGTTCGACACCACGACGCCGCCGACCGTCACCGGATCGAGTTTGGCGACCGGCGTCAACGCGCCGGTGCGGCCGACCTGGATTTCGATGCCGCGCAGAATGGTCGTCGCCTGCTCGGCCGGGAACTTGTGCGCAATCGCCCAGCGTGGACTGCGCGAGACGAAGCCGAGCCGGTTTTGCAACTCGATCGAGTCGACCTTGTAGACGACGCCGTCGATGTCGTAGCCAAGCGACGCGCGCTTCTCGCCGATCTCGTGGTAGTAGGCGATAAGCTCAGCTGCGCCCGCGCAGGCGCGCATCAGCGGGTTGGTCGGCAGTCCCCAGTTCTTGTAGGCCGCGACCACGCCCGTCTGCGTGGTCGCGGGCAAAGTTGTTGCCTGCCCCCACGTGTAGGCGAAGAAGCGCAACGGTCGCTTCGCCGTGATCGTCGAATCGAGCTGGCGCAACGAGCCGGCGGCCGCGTTGCGCGGATTGGCGAACACTTTCTCTCCGGCCGCCTCCTGCTCGGCATTGAGCCGGCGGAAATCGTCATGGCCGAGATAGATCTCGCCGCGCACATCGATCACGTCGGGGATATTGTTGCCCTTCAGCGCGTGCGGGATCTCGCGGATCGTGCGGATGTTGGCGGTGACGTTCTCGCCTTCGGCGCCATCGCCGCGCGTGGCGGCTTCCGTCAGGCGACCCTTGTCGTAGCGGATCGAGATCGAGAGGCCGTCGATCTTCGGCTCGGCGGTGAAAAGCACACCGTCGGCGCTCTTGAGATTGAGGAACCGGCGGACGCGCTCGACGTAATCGACGACGTCCTCCTCGGCGAAGGCATTGCCGAGCGAAAGCATCGGTACGGCGTGCCGAACCTTGCCGAACTTTTCGGCAGGCGTCGCGCCGACGCGGTGGGCCGGGCTGTCGGCACGCACGAGATCGGGGAAGCGGGCCTCGATCTCCGCGTTTCGCAGACGCAGAGTATCATAGGCCGCGTCGCTGATCTCCGGCGCGTCTTGCCGGTAATAAAGCGCATCGTGGCGCTGGATCTCGTGCGCAAGGCGGCCGAGTTCGGCCTTGGCCGCATCGGCCGTGAGATCGGCGGCAGCTTTCGCCGGTGACGGATCAGATGTTTTCTTCGCGGGCATGACCACATTTTGCATCACCTCGGCAGCAGGGCAAGTGCTGCGGCGACCCGCGGCGCGTCATCCCCAACCGCGACAGCAGACGTGCTCCCTGAAATGACAAAGGCCGCGCAAGTCATGCGCGGCCCGTCGAATCAGCAGTACCGAAATCACGGATACGGTCACTGTATCTTGGTCAGACCCATCGGGCGCCCTGAGCCCTTGGTGCTGGCCGTCGGCGTATCCGGTGACGGCGCGCGCGCTGGTGGTGTCTCGATCTCCGGCGGCAGCGTTGGCTCTTGCGGCGGGACCGGCTTCACGGCGGGGGCTGGCAAGATCTTCTTCATTTGCTGGCTGATCCAGCTGCCGGAATTGACTTCCGGCTTCAAGCCTTCTTTGCTGAGCAGCGCATGCGCGCTCTTGTACCACTTCGAGTCCGGGAAGTTATGCCCGAGCACCGCGGCTGCAGACTGCGCCTCGGGTACGACGCCGAGCGACAGGTACGACTCAGTCAGGCGCAACAGTGCCTCTTCCACATGCTGTGTGGTCTGGTATTCGCTGACCACAACCTTGAAGCGATTGATCGCTGCGACCTGGTTACCCTGCTTCATGTAATAGCGGCCGACATTCATCTCCGAGGCCGCGATGGAATCCTCGCAAATGCGGATGCGATTATCGGCCTGACGCGCGTAGGGCGTCTCGGGATACCGCGTCGAGAGCAACTTGAGTTCGACGAGTGCCCGGCGCGCAGCCGTCTGATCGTGTCCGGGATCCTTGATCTCGGCAAAGTACGACGATGCGATCACGTGATGCGCCAGTGCCGCGTCCTTGGTGCCTGGATGCAGCGTCGTGTAACGACGGGCAGCGGCAATGGCTTCGGGATACTTCTGCGCCTTATAGTAGGCGAAACCAGCCATCACGATGCCGCGCCGGGCTTCCGGAGCGTACGGGTGATCGCGGTCCAGATCCTCGAACTTCTTGCCGGCCTCCTCGAAGCGCCCTTTCGCCAGCAGCGTATCGGCGTCAGCGTACATTTTGCCTGGCGGGTCGGGATTGAGCATCTTGGCCGCGTCAGACTTCGCGCAACCAGACAGGCCAGCAGCTATCAGCAACACGATAGAGGCGGCGGCGAGCCCCCTGTTCCGCGTCATGCGTCGCGCCTGCGCCATTGCTCAACCCCCGGTGTGGAGGCGGCTCTGTGGCCGCTTCTCCGTTCATTGTCGTCGCCACTCTTTAGTAGTGGCCAAAAGTAGAGGCCAGTCAGTAGTGGCCAAAAGTAGAGGCCGGATCAGCAGATCAAATCAGTCGCAGCAGGCAAAACCCGTGGCAGCAAGTCATCCCGACTTGAAAAACCGTGTCGCGTCGTACGTTTGGCACGCTTCCCGTCTAGCACATTAGAACGTCGAAACCAATCATCAGCGCCGGTCATAACGCCCCGGGCCTTTGCATTGCCCAACTATCCCCAAAAATGGTTCGGGGGCGGAGCCGTTCCCGACCTGAAACAATCACCCCGATTGGGGCAAAATCAGGCCCGTCACCAGCTCCAGCCCACCGAGGACCGACGGCGCTCGCGCACCGAATTTCACGGCCGTTCAGAGGCGTAGCTCACGGTCGGCATACCGAAGGCAACTTCGACGGGCATTCCATCACGCACCCGCGGCGCTTCGACGAATGTGTAGTTTTCCTGGTCGGCAAGCAGGGCCTGCAGCACCCGAGCGTTGGTCCGGTGACCACCGCGAACCGACCGGTAGGCGCCGAGCAGCGGCGCGCCAGCCAGCGCGAGATCGCCGATCGCGTCGAGCATTTTGTGGCGCACAAACTCCTGCGGGTAACGCAGGCCTTCCGGGTTCATGATCCGGTCCTCGCCGATGGCGACGGTGTTATCCAAAGAGGCGCCGAGCGCCAGACCGTTCTTCCAGAGAGTCTCGACATCGCGCATGAAACCGAACGTGCGAGCGCGGGAGATTTCGTTACGGTAGGCGCCGGGATTGAGGTCGAGAGCCATACGCTGGCGGCCGATCACGGCGCAGGGGAAATCGATTTCGACGTCCAGATGGAAACCGGAATGCGGGAGCAATTCGCCCCAGGCATTGCCGTCCTCGACGCGGACGGGCTTGAGCACTTTTATGAATTTGCGTGGTGCAGCTAGTTCGCGGATGCCGGCTTCGTCGATGGCGCGGACAAAAGCCGTCGCGCTGCCATCCATGATCGGAACTTCGCGGCTGTCGATTTCAATGAAGCAATTGTCGACCGAAAGGCCACGCATTGCCGAGAGGAGATGCTCCACCGTGCCGACCGTAACGCCGCGGTCGTCGCCGATCACGGTGCAGAGCGTAAGGTTCTTGACCGCTGACACGTCCGCCGCGATCTGTGCGATGATTTTCCCGCGTTTCGAGACCAGGAACTTCAGTCCGGTGTCCGCAGGTGCCGGCTGCAGCACGACCGAAGCCGCTGCACCGCTGTGAACACCCGTCCCCGTGACCTCGATTTCACGCGCCAAAGTCGTCTGGCGAGCGCCAATGAATCGCTTCGACATAGATGCGCCGTCCCTGATCCCCAAACGACTCAGACGATTTAACCCCAAAAGTCTGAGTCCCCCTGATAATGTCGCGCTTCTTTTGTTATGCATACCAGTCACTTACGAATGACCGGATTAAGTGAAGCGATTCGACATCATCGATCTGCGTTAACGATAGCTCTTTGCCGGCCCGAACTACAAATCACGCTTTCTTACCTTCTGTTACGGACCCGCAACATCCGGCGTTTCCCATTGATCCGTAACGATAAATTCTTTGCCGCCAATGTTCGACTAAGGGTGATGAAACGCGCCTCGCCCGCCCTCAGTCGTTCCGCCCGCCCCCGCTTCCGACAAGACGTTGGAACAGGCTGCCGTTGCGTTTTGGCGGCACGGGTTCGTGCCGATCATCGTAAATTCGCGGCGCGCCTGCCGGCGGCGCAGGCGGCAGCGCTGGCGGGCCCGCGGCTGCCGGGGCACCGTACTGGTGTGATTTCGCGCGATATTCGCGCTGTCCCACTGCCGGAAAATCGTTCACCTCCGGCATCCGGCGTTGCGGCCGGTTGAACTCTTCGGGAGGAGCCGGCGTGAACACTTCTGCCGGGCGCAGTTGCTCAAGCGGTGGCGGCTGTGTACGGGCAGCTGTATGCGAAACTGGTGGAAGGCCTTCCTCGATCATCACATCGCCCGGTCCACGCCAAATCTCACGTGATTGCCGCGGCGGCTCGGACTGAAAAGGCGGCGCAGAACGGTGCTCGTGCGTCATCGCTGCCGGTTGTGCGACCTGTGCCGGAATTGGTGCCGGAGCATGTGCGGGAGCATGTGGCGGTGTAGATGCTGCAACTGGGGCAGGTGGCGGAACACGCACCGGCTGCTGCAGCTTGGCAAGATGCTGCTGGTTGGCGTTCGATTGGGCCGAAACCGAAGTGAGTCCCGAAGCAACGATCGCAACCCGAACACGATCGCCCATGCTGTCGTCGAATGTTGCGCCGACGATGATGTTGGCTTCCGGGTCGACCTCCTGGCGGACGCGGCTCGCCGCTTCATCGACCTCGAACAGTGTCATGCCGTGGCCGCCGATGATCGAAAGCAACAGGCCTTTCGCGCCCTTGAGCGAGATCTCGTCGAGCAGCGGATTAGCGATCGCTTCTTCGGCGGCGCGAATGGCGCGGCGCTCGCCTGACGCCTCACCCGTTCCCATCATGGCACTGCCCATGCCGCTCATGACCGTGCGGACATCGGCAAAATCGAGGTTGATCAGGCCTTCCTTGACGATCAGATCGACGATGCAGGCGATGCCCGAATAGAGGACCTGATCGGCCAGTATGAAGGCTTCGGCAAACGTCGTCTTCTCGTTGGCGACGCGGAAAAGATTCTGGTTCGGAATGATGATCAGCGTATCGACGTGCTTGCGCAACTCGAGGACGCCGGCCTCCGCGATGCGCATGCGCCGCGTGCCCTCGAACTGGAAGGGCTTGGTGACGATTGCAACCGTGAGCACGCCGAGCTCGCGAGCCGCGCGCGCGATAACCGCGGCCGCTCCCGTTCCCGTGCCGCCGCCCATGCCGGCAGCAATGAACACCATGTGTGCGCCGGCAACCTGACTGCGAATATCCTCGATCGCTTCCTCGGCTGCGGCCTCGCCGATCTCGGGTTTCGAGCCGGCGCCGAGGCCTTCCGTGACGTTGACACCGAGCTGGATGCGCCGCTCTGCGCTGGAGGTGGCGAGCGCCTGTGCGTCCGTGTTCGCGACGATGTATTCGACGCCGGCAAGGCCCGAGGCAATCATGTTGTTGACGGCGTTGCCACCTGCACCACCGACGCCGACCACGACAATGCGTGGCTTCAGGTCGGTTACCTTCGGCAGCTGAAGATTGATACTCATTGCGGCCCTGCCTCCAACAGAGATCCGGCAATCAGGCCGGTAACCAGACGAATCATCGGACGTTGCATCTCAGAAGCTCTCACTGATCCATTGCCGCATTCGACCGAGATATCCGGCGGCACCCGGCATCGAACGACGAACCGTCCCCGTGCTCGCGCCCTGCGTGACCTCGCCGACGGCGAGTCCGATGGCGGTCGAGAACGCAGGACTGCACATGCTGCCTGGCATACGCGCGAGAGGTTTCGGCCGTCCGATCCGGACCACACCGCCGAAGCGGCGCATCCAGGCCTGCTCCAGCCCGAGGATCTGACTGCCGCCACCGGTCAAAATCACACGACCCGCGGCAAAATCCGCCAGTTTGGCACTCTTCAGACGCTCTTCGACGAGGCTCAGCACATGCTCGATGCGCGGGGCGATAATCTCGCGCAGCCGTGCCTTCGATATTTGGGCTGGTCCTTGATCCTCCTCGCCCGTGACCGGGAAGGAAATGAACTCGGCTTGATCCGACTGCGCTTTCACCAGTGTGCCATAAAGCGTTTTGATTCGCTCGGCTTCTGCAACTGGCGTCGAGAGAGAACGCGAAATATCGAACGTGATGTGTTGGCTGCCGACCGGAATGGCGTCAGCGTGCACGATACGCCCCTCGGCAAAGACGGCGATGGCCGTGACGCCGGCGCCGATATCGACAACCACTACACCGGCGTGCCGTTCCTCCGGCGTTGCAACGGCAATCCCGCTCGCAAACGGCGAAGCGACCAGGCCATCGACGGCCAGATGGCACCGCTCGAGGATGCCGAGCAGATTGCGCACCGGCGCTTCGTCGGCGGTGACAGCCGTCAGCTCGACGCTGAGTTCGCGGCCAGCGAGCCCACGCGGATCACGGACGCCTTTGGCGCCGTCGAGTTGCCAGTCGGAGCGTGTGAGTTGCACCAGCATGCGGCCGCTGTTGCGCTCGACGAAAGCCTCGCCGCCGGCGATGACGCGATCGATATCGCCAGGCTTGACGACGGCGCCTTCGACCTGCGCCCGTGCCTTGAAGGCATTCGAGCGCAGTCGCCCGCAGCTGACCGAGAGCACGACCTTGTCGAGCGTCGCGCCGGCCATGCGCTCGGCCTGGCCGACAGCTGCGCGGACCGCGCGTTCCGCGTCGTCGGCGTCGACCACCATGCCGGACTTGACGCCCATGGAGCGCTGATGCCCAAGCCCAACCAGCATCGGCACGCCGGCCATGTCGGGTGCCGCGATCAGGCAGCAGACCTTGGCCGTGCCGATATCGACGACACCGACCATGCCGGTGATAGGATTGATCTCGAGGCTGCGCATGCTGGTCTCCGGAACGCTATAACAACGACCTGGCACCCGGTGCCCGCGCGGCAGCCGGCGACATGACTGGGTTGGCGCGGACGGCGATCACACCGTCCTGGCGCAAATCGATGATCTGGGCTCCGTTATCGAGAATGCGGGTCTGCTCGTGATGCCGGGCCAGACGCAGCAACGCCTCGCCCTCGCGATCGGCAGGAAGATGGATGGTGAGGCCACCGCCGAGATCGAGCGTCCAGCGGCGCTCGCCGACGCGGCGGGCAAGTTCCAACCGCGACGTCAGCTCGGCATGCGGCGAAATTGCTGCCTGCAACCGAGCGAGGGCGCGCGGCGCACCGGCGCCGGCAATACGGGTCAGCGCCAAGGCGGTCTGGCGGTCACCGGCAAGGTTCGCGAGAACGCGGCCTGTCTCGTCGACCAGCATCGTGCGCCTGTCGTGCTCCCAGATCGCCGTCGGCCGGCGCTCTTCGATGTGGATTTTCAACTTGTCCGGCAGCACGCGCACCACTTGCGCGGTGCGCACCCACGGCAGTGCTTCGATGCGGCGGCGCGCATCCGTCACGTCGTAGCGCAGCAGCGAACCGGCCGTGTCGAGCATGAGCGCCGCGTAGATGTCGGCGTCGGTCGTATAGCGATGCCCGCTCAACATCACCTCGTTGACGCCGAGGCCGGCCGCCACCAGCGCCCGGTCGATCTGCTGCGGCAGCGGCTCGACTATACGCACCGTGCGCCCGAAGCCCGTGCTGCCCGCGAAGATCAGCACGCCCGAGAGGCCTGCGCCGAGCAGCACACGCGAGGTCCGCTGCCTGCCCAGATAACGGCGCCAGAGTGAGGGACGGGAAGGGCGCGTGTTCGATATGAGCGGTATCGACCGCGCTTGGGGCTGCGTCTGTGCCGTCGTCCGGTCACGAGGTTGCCGTGCGGGCGCCCGATCAGCGTCTCGCCACCAAAACCTCACATCTGCACCAGACTGATCCAATTTACGGGTCCCGCGACTTGGACCCCGTGCCGCTCGACGTTGGCGCCTCCCTTGACCGGTTAACCCTGGCCATAGTGGGAGCCACCACAGACACGCGAAACCGGGGCTCGAAGGTTAACCCTAGAAGCAAGCCGGTTAATTTTGTGTTTATGGGGCGCGCGACGGGTGGAGTGCGGGCGTTAAGCCTACCGCTCGACCGACGCGTCCTCGACGAGCCAGGCGACGAGTTGGCCGTAGGTCATGCCGGCGTGCGCGGCGAGCTCCGGAATGAGCGAGGTGGGCGTCATGCCGGGTTGCGTGTTCACCTCGAGGAACACGAGATCGTCCTTCGCCTCGTCCCAGCGGAAATCGGAACGCGAGACACCGCGGCAGCCGAGCGCCTTGTGCGCGGCAAGGGTATGCCGTTGAATGCGCTCGGCGACGCCGGCCGGGATCTGCGCCGGCAGAATGTGCTTGGAACCGCCCGGCGCATATTTGGCCTCGAAATCATAAAACTGCAGATGCCCTGCCGCGACGATGTCGATGATTCCCGTCACGTTGTCGCCAATGACGCCGCAGGTGAGCTCGCGCCCCGGGATGAACCGCTCGATCATGATCTCGTTGTCGCGCGTCGTCGGGATCTGGCGGATCGTCTCCGGCGGCCGGTTGGCGCCTTCCGTAACGATCACGACGCCGACGCTCGACCCCTCGGACACGGGCTTTGCCACATAGGGCGGCGCCAGCACGTGATCGGCCATCGCCTGCTCGGGCGTCACCACACGGCCATCCGCGACGGGCACGCCGTGCTTCACGACAATGCGCTTGGTCTGCTCCTTGTGCATGGCCAGCGACGACGCCAGCACGCCCGAGTGCGTGTAGGGAATGCCGAGCACCTCCAGCAACCCCTGGATGCAGCCGTCCTCACCCCAGCGGCCATGCAGCGCGTTGAACGCCACGTCGGGCTTCAGATCCGTCAACACAGCCGCGAGGCTGCGGTCCACATCGACGCGGCTGACCCGAAAACCTTCGGCATCGAGCGCGTCGGCGCAGCCCTTGCCAGACGATAGCGACACCGTGCGCTCAGCCGACCACCCGCCCATCAGAACGGCGACGTGGGTAGCGGAGCGTGGTTTCGACAGGGCCATGCAGACCTCGTGCTTGCATACGCAGTATGCATTTAGGACGCGGCGTGAAACCGATGCGGTCGCTTAACATGATTTGCGAATACCATCCAGGCGATGGATGCTCGTCACGGCGGCTCGGCGATGACATCGTGCCATGGGTCAACCGGAAGTTGACTGGTGATCAGCATCGCGCCCGCGCGTAGCGACCGGCCGCGTGGCCGAGGCAAGGCCGACCTGACGGCGCCCCGACGAGCGCCGTTTGCAGTTCCAGCAGCCGAGGCAGGGAGCCTAGATCGTCACCTTCTGTGGCTCAGCCACCGGTGGTGCTGTCGGCATGGCCTCGTGCGCAATGGTCTCGAGTGCGCCAGCGACCCGGCCAGCAACCGCATCGAGGGCTGCCGCGAGCTTCAGGACCCGTTGCGATTCCTGTGCCTGCCGCGCGCTCAATGTGAAGATCGCGGCGGTTTGCCGACCGATCTGCTCGCACAGTTCCGGGTCGATGTCTTTGGCCTGCAGCGACCAGACCATCTCGTGCAGGTCTTCGGCGGCTTTGAGCAAGCCAGCGACTGGCGTCGCCGGCGTCGCTGTGCCGGCATCGGCAGACGGTTTCGGCGCATTGGATTGGCGCGCGACCAGCTCGGTCCGCGTCGCCTGCAGCATGCCATTGATCGCATCGAGCTCGGTCTTCAAGCGGCCGAGCAGGGCCGGCGGATCGCGCAGCGACGATTTCAGGAGATCCAGTGCGCCTTCCAGCGTTACCGTCTCCAACCGGCGCGAGCGACGGCTGTGCTCGGCCAGGAACCAGCGGCCGCGCGCCGTCTCGATCAGTGCTGCCTCGATCGCTGCGTATTCAAGCTCGGTGTCGAGCTTTGGTGCATCGAGCGTCGGTGCAAGTTCCGGGCTAGGCATGTCGGCAGCTCCGCTGGCGCAGGTAAAGAATTCTGTGGAAACGTATGTGATTCGGGGCCGGTGACAGCAGTGAAAAGTGACGCCGCGGTGTGTAATTGCGTCGCTGCGGCTTTGGTGCAGCACTTGCGGCGGTTTGGGGAGGCTCGGTTGGCGGCGGGGATAGATCGGTTTGGCTTCGCGGGGCGCCTCGGCCTCTTCTATGCGGCGACGTTCTTCCTGACCGGAATGAAGGTCACTTACCTGCCCGTCTGGCTCGATTGGCGCGGCCTCGACGCACAGGAGATCGGCTGGATCAGTGCAGCGCCACTGTTTCTGCGTGTCTTTGCAACACCAGCGATCGCGTTCGCGGCTGATCGCTTCGCGGCGCACCGATCGGTGCTGATCGCACTCGCGTGGGCGTCGGTGGCGATGCTGTTCGGTCTGGCACAGACGACAACGTTCTGGCCGATCCTGACCTTGACGCTGCTGCTGGCGTTGGCGTCGACGACGATCATGCCGCTGACCGAGACGATTGCGATGGCCGGCGTACGCCGGGGTGGCCACGACTATGGCCGCATGCGGCTGTGGGGATCGCTAAGCTTCATCGTGGCGGGTTATCTCGCTGGCAGCGGCATCGATTGGCAGGGTGTCGGTACATTGTTGCCGATGTTGGTCGTTGGCGCGGCTCTGGTCGGGTTGTCGGCGCATCTGCTGCCGGTGGCGCCGGTCGAGATCGCCGACGGCACGGTGCTGCCGAAGCGGCGGCTGACGCCAGGCGATGCGTTGGCGCTGCTGCGGTCCTGGCCATTCGTCTGCTTCCTGCTCGCGGCCGGTGCGGTGCAAGCCGCGCACGCCCTGTTCTATACGTTCGGCGTGCTGCTCTGGCGTCAGCAAGGTCTCTCGACGATGACGATCAGCAGCCTGTGGGCGGTGGGTGTGATCGCCGAGATCATCCTGTTTGCCTACTCCGGCGCCGTTGTACGGGCGATCGGGGCGGGCGGACTGCTGCTGGCCGGCGCACTCGCGGCCATCGTCCGCTGGACGCTGATGGCGTTCGATCCGGGATTGGCCGCGCTGGTGGTGCTGCAGGCGCTGCATGGCCTGACGTTCGGTGCGACGCATCTCGGCGCTGTGCACTTCATCGCGGCCAACGTGCCGAACGAACAGGCCGGCACTGCGCAGGCGCTGCATTCGAGTGTGACGGCAGGCATTGCGATGGGGCTCGCGACGCTGCTGGCCGGGCGGCTCTATCCGGAACTCGGTGGCCGCGCGTATTTGGCGATGGCGGCGTTGTCGGTGGCTGGGATGGTGGCAGCGCTGGCGTTGCACTGGACGCGGCAGGTGCAACGTGGATCCTAGGATGCGATAGACATCCTGCACTGACGGCGTAGTGCACCGGCGGTATTCGCATCGCGCAATACGCTCCTGAAGGAGAGGCTATTGCGGCCATCCTACGATTGGGATGATTTTAACTCACCCGCCGCCAAGCACGCGCCGTAAGCCCTCGGCAATGCGCAGCACCTTGCCCGAGCGCGAGACCAGCACCACCGTCACCTGCGCCTCGAACAGCTGATCGGACCCGCGCGTCACCACCTGATCCCGCACCAGCGTCGCCGCGGTCATCTCGCGCACCGAGGTCGTGACCTCCAGCACCTCGTCGATGCGGGCGGGCTTCAGGAACTCCAGCGTCATGCGCCGCACGACGAACGCAGAGGGCTCGCGTCCGTCTGAGCCGTCGATCAGCGCGCGGTGATTATTGCCAAGCAGCCGCAGAAAATCCGATCGCCCACGTTCGCAAAATCGAACGTACGATGCGTGGTAGACGAGGCCAGAAAAATCCGTGTCCTCGAAGTAGACGCGCACCGGCAGCACATGCCGGCGGCCGGCCGCGACCGTCGTCAGACGCCCGGCGAGATCGGGCCAGCCCTGGGCGTCAGTCGGCATCTCGGGACGCGCCTCCAGTCCATGCGAAAAATCACCAGCCGGCCTGTAAGCCGGGTTCTGTCTGAAGGTTTCCCTCCGCGACGGCCATTCGTCTGGGACGCCAGTTGCCTGGCGCCTCGAGCAACCAACCCGGGCGGCAGCCTGGATGAGACCCGCTCCCCGCGGTTTCCCGCAAGACGCATGCCGCCCCTATTTGGTCTTGCTCCCGGTGGGGTTTACCTTGCCAGCGGCGTTACCGACGCTGCGGTGCGCTCTTACCGCACCGTTTCACCCTTGCCCGTATCCCCGGTTGCCCGGAGCCGTCGGCGGTTTGATTTCTGTGGCACTGTCCCTGGGGTCGCCCCCGGCGGCCGTTAGCCGCCACCGTTCATCCATGGAGCCCGGACTTTCCTCCACCCGCATACTATCGCCGAAGCGGTCGCAAACGGACAGCGACCGTCCGGCCGGCTGGTGGCGGGAATAAGCGGGACGGAGGCGGCCGCGTCAAGGGCGGCGTGGCGGCGGCTCGGAGTGTTGCCCGCAAATATCGATCGCCGCGAGAAGGTCGTCCGGCACCTCGTGAATGCGAAACGTATCGAGCGGCATCGGCATCGGCAATGGCTACGGCAATGGCAGGCAATCATAAGGAACAAGAGCATTGCGGAGCTGCAAGATGGACGGCTCGCGGGACCAAATGGCCACTTTACCGCACCCGCCAGCCCATCTCCCAGAAGTCGGCTTCGAGGCGGGTCGCTTCGCGGAAAATCGTGACGAGTTCGGCCTCGCGGGCGGGGGTCGCGTATCGCTCGCCCAACCGGTCGAGATGTGCCCGCGCCTTGTCTGCGACTTGCCTGTAGGGCGCGCCCGCATACTCGGCGATCCAGACACGGTACGGGTTCTTCTCCGACAGTGCGCCGGGCAGCGCCGCCAACCGTGTCGCAATCTCGGCATAGCCGATCACACACGGCGCCAGCGCCACCTTCAGAGCCAGGAGATCACCGCGCATGCCGGCGTCGAGCGCGTAGCGCGTGTAGGCCAGCATTTCGGGCGCGGCCGGTGCGCCTTCCAGGTCCGCCCGCGAGAGCCCCCAACCGGCACAGAGCTTGACGTGCATGTCCATCTCGACGTCGAGAATGGCCGCGACGCCGGCGAGCCCCTCGCGCATGTCGGCGAGATCAGGGGCCTTGTAGATCGCCAGCGCATAGGCGCGCGCGAACTCGATCAGGAACAGATAGTCCTGCACCAGATAGTGCCGGAACGCCGCGTCGGACAGCGTTCCGTAGGCCATCGCGTCCGTGAATTCATGGTACGTGTAGGCCCGCCAGTCGGACGCAGCGGCCGCTTTCAGGCGATCGAAAAG
This sequence comes from Hyphomicrobiales bacterium, assembly GCA_031367895.1. GTDB lineage: Bacteria > Pseudomonadota > Alphaproteobacteria > Rhizobiales > Hyphomicrobiaceae. Next base: position 826 of record JANLQP010000173.1, on the reverse strand, counting down.
ACCAGCAGACATCAATGAATATCGTCCTGCTCGGCGAAGGCCTTCTTCAGGTCTTCGACCGTGAAACCGGGCTTTCTCGCCTTGTCGAGGATGACGGCCTCTTTGCGCGCCAGCAGATCGCAGGCCGCCGGAATCTTATCTGCAACTGCATGCGGGATGACGACGGCGCCGTGCCGATCGGCGTGGATCAGATCGCCATGCCGCACCAGCATGCCGTGGACGCGCACCTCGGTGCCGAACCCCGCCAGATGCGTGTAACCGTGGGAGGGCGCGATCGAGCCGGCCAATGCCTGGAAGCCCGGTGCCCATGCCGGGATGTCGCGGATGCAACCGTCGGTGATGACGCCGAGAGAGCCCAGTGCCTTGTGCACCGTCGACTGCACCTCGCCCCAGAACGCGCCGAAGCCGACGTCGTGGCCGTCGAGATCCTGCAGCACGGTGATGGTCGGGCCGGGCTTGGAGGCAATGTATTCGTAGTAGCCGACGCGCTGGGCGCGGGCTTCCTTGCCGACCAGTTCGTGGGCATGCGCGGCGCGAACCATTCCCGTGCGCGCGTAGCCGACGATCGGTGCCAGATCCGGGAACGGGCAGACCAGCGGCCTGATCGTGAAACCGGTCAAGCGCCGCTCCGGCGCCACGATTTCGAGCGCGTTGCAGATGGTCGGCGTATCGACGGCCTTCAGCTGCTCGAGCAGCTTGGCCGAATGCGGGGCCTTGTCGGACATAGGCGTCTCCTGGTTGGGGCGTTTGGGGTCGCGAGGGTTCGTGAACCGGGCTGATACCCCGACAGTATTGGCTCAGGCGCCACCTGTCACCGGCCTTGGCT
>JANLQP010000156.1:0-1768 GCA_031367895.1 Hyphomicrobiales bacterium | reverse complement strand
GTTCTGCGCGGCGGTTCCTGGCTCCTCAATCCTCAGGACCTCCGCTCAGCCGGCCGCGGAAACGGCCGGCCCGACAGCCGCGTCGACGATGTCGGCTTCCGTGTTTCCAGAACGCTCTTACATCCTTGATCTTTACATCTTAACGTCTTGGGCATATGGCCTGCCACGGGCCGCAGCCCTTCCGAGATCCGCCGGAGGCGGGCCACTTTTTGAAAACGGGGTGTGAATTGCGGGGAAATGCACGGCCACCGCTGGGGACCGGTCTGCGAATCGCCCTACGCTCACGCCATGACCGACAACGCCCGCCACACCGGCCCCGCCGTCGAAGCGCATTACCAGCTGATCAACTGGTTGATGACCACGGTGGAGCGCTTCCCGAAGTCGCAGAAATTCCTGCTCGGCGACCGCATCCAATCGACCGCGCTCGACGTCCTCGACGCCCTGATCGAGGCCACCTACACGCGCGACCGGCGTGACCACCTCGCCCGCGCCAACCTCGGCCTGGAAAAGCTGCGCTTTCTCATGCGCCTCGCCTTCGAGCAGAAGCATCTCGACGTCCGCCGCTACGAGCACGCCGCCCGCGCCATTGACGAGGTCGGCCGCATGATCGGCGGTTGGGCCAAGGCGCACGCTTCGTACGGAAACCCGAGCAAGGGGGCTGGTTATGCGCCAGCGCCTCAAACACGATGACCTCTTCCCCGGCATCGCCAGCTTCAACGCGCTCCGGGTAGCCGCCCGCAAGGCCGTTCTCGGTAAGCGCAAGAAGCCCGGCGCCAGCGCCTTCTTTGCAAACTTAGAGCGGGAGTTGCTGGCCCTCGAACGCGAGTTGCGTGACGGATCTTACCTCCCCGGCAGCTACGTCGAGATTCTGGTTCGCGACCCGAAGGAACGCTTGGTCTCTGCCGCGCCGTTCCGCGACCGGGTAGTGCATCACGCGCTGTGCGCCGTCATCTGCCCGATATTCGAGCCCGGCTTCATCGGCCACACCTTCGCCAACCGCACGGGCAAGGGCACGCATGCCGCCATCCGCGTCTACGAACGCCATCGCGACAACCACGCCCACGTGCTGCGCTGCGACATCTACCGCTATTTCCCCTCCATCGACCACACGATCCTGAAGGCGCTGCTCCGCCGCCGCATCGCCTGTGAGGCGACGCTGGCCCTGATCGACACTATCATCGACGGCTCCAACGCGCAGGAGCCGGTCGACTTGCATTTCCCCGGCGACGATCTGTTCGCGCCCTACCAGCGCCGCCGTGGACTGCCCCATGACGGTCAGAAGGAGATTGCGCGCGGCCTGCCGAGGGAAAATTACTCCGGCGTTGACAGTCGCCGAGGTGCTGCGCTTGGCGACCGCAAAATCCGACGATCAGGATTGCGGTGGCGAGCGGGTCGAGCAGGTTCGCCTGGCGGACAGGAACGTGGTGGTGTCGCGGTTCTGCGACGTCTGCAGCGTCGCCGTTGGCTAGCTCGTTTCTCGGGTCGCTCTTCCGAATTTGACGTGGCCTCCTGCGCAAACCTATGCTCCTCTGTGGCGTGCGGGGCCACCCCAGCGGCAAGCAAGCATCGGGAGCTAGTGCATGGGTTCCACCTCCAGCCAGCGCTTCACTGCCACTCAGAGGCTAACGCGCGCTGATTTCGAACAGCTTGCTGCGCGGCTTCTTGCGAAGCCGGTGCGAGCGCGCAAAATCGGCTTCATCGCTGCGCGCCAAGCGATTGCGCTTGAACGGGTCGAGACGCACTGGAACGGAAAGGAAACCACGAACAC
>JANLQP010000155.1:0-1894 GCA_031367895.1 Hyphomicrobiales bacterium | reverse complement strand
CCGCTACTCGCCAACGGTCGATACGCGTCGCCTGTTGGTGAAGCATGGTGGGTTCCTTTACGACTCCGACGCCTACAACGACGAGCTTCCGTACTGGACCCGCATCCTCGACCGGAATCACTTAGTGATCCCATACAGCCTGACCAACAACGATGCAAAGTTCAGCCGCGGCGCGATGGCGACGGCCAGCGACTTCTTCGAATTTCTGCGCGATGCCTTCGACCTGCTGTACCGGGAAGGCGTCGAGCAGCCCAAGATGATGTCGGTCGGACTGCATTTGCGGCTGATCGGACATCCGGGGCGAGCGGTCGGGCTCGAGCGTTTTCTCGATCACGTAGCCCGCCACGAAGATGTGTGGGTCTGCCGGCGAATTGACGTCGCGAAGCACTGGCATGCGCTGCATCCGCCGCCTCCGGATGTCACCGGCTGGCAGCCGCACGCGTAAAAGCACGGAAGCGCCTCAGGCGCTGTAAGACACGAATAGCCGCTCGATGCGCACCGATCGTTAGCCTGAAGTTCCCTCGACAGGATTGCAATATTATCCTTGAGCATCATAGCTTTGTGCTTAGCTGAGATGTCGCCGTTCTGGCTACACGGTAATGGATTGAAGAAGTTCGATGGCTCGAGTTTGCTTTGGATTGGCAGTGGTCACAATGTCGAAGGTCGGCATTTCGTCGCCGCTGCCGCGGGTGCGGCAAGTATTGCGCACGACGGTGCTCAGTTCGTCGAGCAAGGTGCGAAAGCTGTGTACCGCTGTGCCATCCTCGAGCGTGTGGCGAGCGGCTTTGTGCTGCGCGGCAGCTGAGCGCTTGGCTGGCGCCACCGGATCACGCGTGGCTTTGGCTTGTTGCTCGGTATCGGCGAACATCAGTTCGCGCCAGGCTTCGCGCATGTGCCACTCGACGTAATACGCCAGCATGCACAGGAAGATATGTGCGCGCACCCGATCAGCGGTGCGGTGATGGATGGGGCGGATCTTCAAATCGATGCTCTTGAGCGAGCGGAAGGCGCGCTCGACGTTGGACAGCGCCTTGTAGTTGCGCACGCAATCAGCCGCGTCCATCTGCGTTGCGCTGACCGAGGTGCGGATGATGTAGAGGCCATCGAGCGCGCTTTCGGCGGCGATGCTGTCGGCTTTGCGCTGGTAGGTAAAGGTCGTCTCGCCGATGATGAGCTCGAAGTGCTTGGCCACCTTGTATTGGTTGATGACCTGTCCCACACGCACGCCGATCTTGTCTTGGCCGGTAAGCTTACCGGCGCTGACGCGATCGTTGATCTTCGCCAGATTCTTCTCTGTCGCACTCAGCAAATCTTCGCGCTTGTGCGCGCGCAGCTTGGCCAGCTCCGGATTGCGGCAGGCCACCAGCCGCTCGCCGGGATAGTCCGGTGAACTGAGTTCGAGCAGATTGCGCTGGTCGAACAAGCCCAGTTGCAACTGTCCTTGTTCGACCAAGGCGCGGATGGAGACGCTCTTCAGGGCCGTGATCCAGCCGATGCCCTCGCTCCCGCGCAGCTCGTCGATGGCTTTCTGCGAGATCATGCCGCGATCCCCGACCATCACCATGCGCTCGATGCCAAAGTCGCTGCGCAGACGCTGCACCTCGGGCAGGAAGGTCTGGCTGTCGGCGGTATTGCCTTCGTGCACCGATATCGCTACCGGACAGCCGCGCTCATCGGTGAGCAAGCCGTAGTTCACTTGCAGCGTCCCGCGCTTGCCGTCGCGGCTATAGCCGAGCTTGGCCAGCGGGCAGGTCGAGCCTTCGAAATAGCTCGACGACAGGTCGTAGAGCACTAGGCCGCCCGCCCGCAGATGGCGCGCCGCCAGTTTCTTCTGGATCCTGCCCTGACGCTGCAGCAACCAGTCCATCGCTGCATAGAGATCGTCCTCATCGGC
>JANLQP010000146.1:0-43079 GCA_031367895.1 Hyphomicrobiales bacterium | reverse complement strand
TGTTCGCTATCTTTTGCCGACGCGCGCCCCCTCGCCCATTTTCAGATCTTCTAGGGGTTTCGGGTTTGGGGGTGGGCCCCCCGCTTGCTGTGGAATTGCTGCCGCCCTTCACACCAACCCTTTCCCGGCAACGGTCCGGTATGGGGAAGCGGCGGAGTTCGGGAAGAGGGAGACAACGCATGCGCCTGAACACACCCGGCTACAACCACGGCGGCCTCGACGTCCTCTTCGCGATGGCACGCGCCAGTCCGATCGCGCCAGATTGCGACCAGTTCTACTTCCTGCGCCACGGCGAAACCGACGGAAATCACAAGCGCGTTTACCAGACCGCCGACCAGCCTCTGAACGCCACCGGCCTCGCACAGGCGGCAGCCGCCGCCATGGTGTTCGCGCCAGCGAGAATCGAGCGCGTCATTGCCAGCACCATGGCGCGCGCCTGGGTCACAGCCGAGATCGTCGCCGAGCCGCATGGCCTGAAACCCGCGCCGGAGGATGGCCTCCGCGAGCGCTGGTTCGGCGATTGGGTGGGCACGCCCTCGGCCAACTCGGATTGGCGCGCCGTGCCGCCGAACGGCGAGACCTTGGAAACGTTCGTGACGCGCACACAGGCCGGCATCAAGCGCGGGCTCGTCGGCTCGAAGGCCGAGCGCACGTTGCTGGTCGGCCACGGCGGCATCCTCTATGTGCTCGGGCCGAGCCTTGGCCTCGATCTCGACACGCCGATGATGGCGAACGCCACGCCGCTGCGCTTCGACCGTCACGGAAAAGGCTGGAAAGTCACCAAGCTCGCCGACTCCGGCGGTCGCGGGGATAATGTGTCGTGAGATAGCGAACGGTGCCTGGCTTCAGCCTGGCACCCTGGCACGGCAGGAAGCTTGGCATTGCCGGCGAAACGGTGTCAGGCTAAAGCCAAACACCAACCTTTCCACGCTTCCGTATCCACGCGCCGGATGCGCCGAAGGCGTGGGCATCCGAAGGCGCAAAGAAGATGAACATCTCAGGCCAATACCGCATCGCCGCGCCGCGTGACGTCGTGTGGGCGGCACTGATGGACCCGGAAGTCCTCAAGCGCTGTATTCCCGGCTGCAAGGAACTCGACCAGAAATCGCCAACCGATTTCGCTGCCAAGGTGGCGCTGAAAATCGGCCCGATCTCGGCGACGTTCGCGGGCACCGTCCAACTGCAGGATTTGAACCGGCCCGCAACCTGCAAAATCGTCGGCCAGGGCCAAGGTGGCGCGGCCGGCTTCGCCAAGGGTAGCGCCGAGGTGACGCTGACCGACGCGGGCACCGAAACGGATCTTGCCTACATTGCCAAGGCCGAGGTCGGCGGCAAGCTCGCGACACTCGGCGGCCGGCTGATCGAAGCCACCTCGAAGAAGCTCGCCGACGAGTTCTTCAGCGCCTTCGTGCGCGAACTCAACGGCGACGAAACCGCTGCTGATCCCGAGAAGAAAAAGAGCCGCTGGGCCAAGTGGCTCGGGCGCGGGTGAGAGGGCGGGGGCCACTCAGGTTGCTCGGGTTCTTGGGGGGCATCGGCGATGTTCGCGCTGTTGTTGCTGCAGGGCGCGTTAGAACCAAAAGAGCTTGCATCCGAATGGCAGCCAAACCTCATGCCTGAACTTCCCGAGGTCGAGACGGTGGTGCGCGGCCTCTCTCCTGTGATGGAGGGGCGGCGCATCGAGCAGGTCGAGCAGCGGCGGCCGGACTTGCGGTTTCCGCTGCCCGAGCGCTTCGCCGAACGGCTCAAAGGCCGCCGCATCGAGAGGCTCAACCGGCGGGCCAAGTACATCCTCGCACATCTCGAGGGTGGCGAAATTCTCACCATGCATCTCGGCATGAGCGGGCGTTTCAGTATCCAAGGTCAACATCGCGCAACGAACGGGGTCAGTCCCTTGGCAAACGCCCGGACGCGAGGCGCAGCCGAGGAAAAGGGTCTAACCCCGATCCGCGAGCAACTCGGCGAGTTCACGCAAGACGCCGATCTTGCGCGCTTTCAGCACGACGGTCTTGCGCGCTTTCAGCACGACGGTCTTGCGCGCTTTCAGCACGACGGTCTTGCGCGCTTTCAGCACGACGATCTTGCGCGCTTTCACCACGACGCCGGCAACGATCCGGCGCACGATCACGTCGTTTTCCGCATGGAGGGCGGCGCGACCATCACTTACAACGACGCGCGGCGCTTTGGATACATGTCGCTGATCGGGAGCGACGAGTTCGCCCTGCATCCACATTTCAAGGATCTCGGCATCGAGCCGCTCGGCAACGAACTGACGCCGCATTTCCTGGCGGGGAAAGCGGAGGGGCGCAAGACCGACCTGAAGGCCTTTCTGATGGATCAGCGCATCATCGCGGGGCTCGGCAACATCTACGTCTGCGAGGCGCTGCATCGATCCGGGCTTTCGCCGAACCGGCAGTCGAGCACGCTGGCGCGGCGCGGCGCGAAACCGACCGACCGCGCCGAGCGGCTCGTAGCTGAGATCCGCGCCGTGCTGGAGGCCGCGATCGCGGCCGGCGGCTCGACCTTGCGCGATTACAAGAAGGCCGACGGGTCGCTCGGGTACTTCCAGCACGCGTTCAAAGTCTATGGTCGCGAGGGCGAGCCTTGCGCAAAGGGCGGTTGTAAGGGCAATGTAACACGAATCGTGCAGGCGGGACGGTCCACATTCTTTTGTCCGGCCTGCCAGCGATGACACATCGATTTTGCAGAACCCGTTCACAATCGTAGTTGAACTGAGGAGGCCACATCATGAACAAGACGAAATCGAATAGACTAGCGCTCGCCGTTGCAGCAGTCGCAGCCGGCGTCACGATGGCCAGCGCCGCTCCGGCACTGGCGCAGACGCCGACTGGGGGCACTGACATCAACGGCAAACCCGTTTTCCTGCGCCCGCTCAGTGTGCTTCGCTACAACGAGTCGTTTCTGGCGAAGCCCTATACACTGACCCGTGTGACGCTCGAGGTGATTGGGCGTGGCACCTGCAATAACGACTGGTGTCCGCTCACGCACAACAAAGTGGCGCTGTTCGCACGGCGCACACACATCGACCTGACACGGCCGCAGTCGGGCACGGTCGTGTCCGAGCGGACACTGCGACGCGGTGATACCGGGGACGATGTGCGTGCCATCCAGGAAGTGCTCGTCAAGAAGGGCGCGCAGATAACGGTTGACGGTGTTTATGGCCGTGGAACCATCGCCGCCGTCATGGACTTCCAACGCAGGAATGGCCTCGTCGCCGACGGCGAGGTCGGCAGCGAAACGCGCAAGAAGCTGGTTGGCTGACAGACCACGACAGTACCCAACATCGAGGCCCAGGCAGCGATCGTTGCCTGGGCCTTATCCTTTGCCGGCCGCCAAGGCACTGGCCGCGCCGAAGGGATCGCGGTAAAGCGTGCGCAACAGAACTTCGTTCCACCCCGGCGCAGAGGTCCCCCATGAGCTACCAGAACATCATCGTCGAGACGAAAGGCAAGGTTGGCCTCATCCGCCTCAACCGTCCGCAAGCGCTGAACGCACTCAACGCGGCGCTGATCGGCGAGTTGGCGCAAGCTATCGACGGTTTCGAGGCTGACGACACCATCGGCTGCCTCGTCATCACCGGGGGCGAGAAGGTGTTCGCTGCTGGCGCCGACATCAAGGAGATGCAGTCCAAGACCTACATGCAGGCCTACAAGGAGGACTTCATCGGCAGTTGGGACCGCGTGGCGCGGGCGAGGAAGCCGGTGATAGCAGCGGTAGCCGGCTTCGCGCTCGGTGGCGGATGCGAAGTGGCGATGATGTGCGACTTTATCATCGCCGCCGATACGGCCAAGTTCGGCCAACCCGAGATCAAGCTCGGCGTCATGCCAGGTGCCGGTGGCACGCAACGGCTCGCCCGCTTCGTCGGCAAGGCGAAGGCGATGGACATGTGCCTGTCCGGCCGGATGATGGATGCAGCTGAAGCCGAGCGCTGCGGCCTTGTCTCCCGCGTGGTGCCTGCCGAGAAGCTGATCGAGGAAGCGCTGAAGTCCGCCGAGACGATCGCGGCGATGTCAGTGCCGATCGCGATGATGACGAAAGAGTCCGTCAATCGCTCGTTCGAGACGACGCTGACTGAGGGCATTCGCTTCGAGCGCCGCGTGTTCCACGCGATGTTTGCGACGGCCGACCAGAAGGAAGGCATGGCGGCCTTCGTCGAGAAGCGGAAGCCCGCATTCAAGAACGGCTGAGGAATTTGGCACAGCCAAGACGAACGAGCGCGCACCTGATTCGCGTATCAGGGCGCGCGCTTTTGTGTTGTGCCTTCGTTCCGGCGTGCTTGGGACGCTGACGGCACCGGTGTCGTCGGCTGCTCACGATAGGATCCGGCAATGATTTCTGGTGCAGCAAATCGGCCGGCGGTCGGAGAGGGATCGGCGGCGGTCTGGCTGGACGGGGCAACTGATGCGGCAGGCGTGGTGTAGGCCCCTGCCAGAACTTCGACGCCGGTGCCACCGGGAGATGGCGGCGTTGCCGGAACGGCAACCGCGGGCGTCGACACGGTGACGGCGGCAGTCGCATCGGCGGGTTTTCCCGGCGTGGATTGCGCTGCCGGCTTCTCAGCCGAGGTCCCGGGCCCAACGGCCGTTGTAGCTGTTGCAGGCGGGGAGGCGTCCGCCTCGGACGCGTTGATGATGCGTGGCTTCTGCGGCGTGCTCGGAGTTGTGGCGACGACCGGCTTCGGTTCGGGCGTGGTTTTCGGCGCAGCCACTAGCGCAGCGACCGGAGGAGCCACTACCACTGGCGCAGGCTTGGCCTCCGTCCTGGGTGCTGCTTTATAGGCTGTCGACGGCGCGGGGACCGCCGCAGGTTTCGCATCGATCGCTGCCGCTTCACCAACAGGCTGCCTGGGCTTTTCGACACGAATGACACGACCGTTGCGGCGTACCTCGGGCCAATCGCCGGCTGCCTGGGCCACCGCATGGGGCTCGGCCGGTTCGGAGTTGGCCGGAATGGTGGGCTTGGCCTGCGGCGGCTGCTCGGCCTTCGGCTCGGCCACCACTACGGCCCAGGACGATGTTTCCGCGAGTGCGGGCTGCCGCGCCCTGGAGCGCGGAGCCCTGCGCGCCGGTCCAGGCTCAAGCATGGCGGCTGCCGTTGACGGGGGCATTGTGGTCGCCGGCAGCGGCCCGGGCAGAGGGCGCGACGTAACGGCTGGTGCTGGAGGCGGCGACTCCGCGGGAGCCGGCGGTGTTTCGGTGTCCGTGAACGCTGCGATCTGACGCATGGCAGCTGGATTCTTCGCCGCGACGTATGTCTGGACCGCGTCGGCGTAGGCCGCGTCTGGAACGAACGGTGCCTTCGCGCGCAGATGCACGACGCGGTAGCCGCGCGCCTTGATCTCGGCAAGGATCGTCGGCAGCGCGCGCGCGGTTTGTGGTTTGATGTCGTGGAACAGCATGATGCCGCCCTTTTCGGCATCGAGTTGCTGCAGCGTCCGCTCGATCAGGCGCTCCGGATCGGAAATGTAGGAGTCGTTCGAGACCACGTCGACCGTGAAGGTCGCAATGTTGCGGCTTTCGAGATGCGCGATCAGGGAGGGCGAATCGTTGAGGCCCGGGAACCGGAAGAACGGTGCTATCGGCTGGCCGGCCGCCATGGCGACCGCAGCAAACCCGCTCTCGATCTGGTCGAGCGCCTGTCTCCCCTTCAAGCGCGGCAGGCTCATCGGATGCGACCACGTATGCGTGCCGAGCGTGTGGCCGCGCCTGAGGATCTCGCGGGTCTGCTCCGGATAGGCGATCGCCATCTTGCCGACCGAGAAGAACGTGGCTTTGGTGCAGTAGCGATCGAGTGTTTCAAGGATCGGCCGCGTCACGCCTGGCATCGGGCCGTCGTCGAAGGTCAATACGACCTCTTTTGGTCCGAGAAAGCGCTCCTCGCGGGTCTGTTTCGTGATCATCCCGAACACGGGTCCGGCGGTCGCGTCGATCTCGACGATGCGGGAGACGCCAAGACCGTTCTGGCAATTGGCCATCGCCGACGAGGCGGAAACGACAAGCGCCGCAAGCGCGGCCAGGCCGCTGCGTCCAATGACTGCCATTGCAATCTCCCGTTTGGGGCAGGTTCGGAGTTCCGCAACGCCACAGACGAGAAACAACGCAACGGCTGGACCATTGCCACCGGGAGTCCTGGGCACAAGCGTTTGATAGTTGTGCCGGGTGATAAACAAGGCGACTGTTGCGCGGATGCCGCAAGTTTCAACCATTGATGTCGAAATGCGACGCCACCCGACAGGAGCCCGACAATGAAGGCCGCCGTTTGCCAGACCCTCGATGGGCCGGAGAAAATCGTCGTCCTGGACTTGCCGGATCCCATGCCGGCGCCCGGCGAGGTGGTGGTGCGTGTGAATGCGGCCGCGCTCAATTTTCTCGATACGCTGATCACGCGCGGCAAGTACCAGTACAAGCCGGCGCTGCCGTTCTCGCCTGCTGGCGAAGTTTCAGGCGTCATCGAGAACGTCGGGGTGGGCGTGACGCAGTTCAAACCGGGTGACCGGGTCTGCGGCTACATCGGGTGGGGCGGCGCGCGTGAAAAGGCGGCCGTCAAGCCCGACGCGCTGGTGAAGATTCCCGACGGCGTCTCGGATGCGGCAGCTGCCGGAGCCGCCATCGCGTACGGCACGGCATTGCACGGACTCAAGGACCGCGGCGGCCTGAAATCCGGCGAGACGCTGGCCGTACTCGGCGCATCGGGCGGCGCGGGACTTGCCGCGGTCGAACTGGGCAAGCTGATGGGCGCGCGCGTGATCGCGGTGGCCTCTACCGACGAGAAGCTGGCCATCTGCAAGGCGCGTGGCGCCGATGCGGTCTTCAACTATAAGACCGGTGACCTGAAACAGGGCCTTCGCGACCTTACCAACGGGCGTGGCGTCGATGTGGTCTACGACTGCGTCGGCGGCGATTTTGCAGAGGCTGCGATTCGCTCGATTGCCTGGGGCGGGCGGTTCCTGGTGGTGGGGTTCGCCGCCGGCCAGATCCCGCGCATCCCGCTCAACCTGATGCTGCTGAAGAACTGCGCCGTCATTGGAGTTTTCTGGGGCGAGATGACGGCGCGGGAGCCGCAATTGCAGCGCCAGAACCTCGAGGAAATCCTGGGTTGGATCGCGACCGGACGCCTGCGACCGCATATCAGCCAGAGGTATTCGCTTGCGGACACCGGCAAGGCAATCGCGTCGCTCGACCAACGCACGGTGACGGGCAAAGTCATCATCGAAATGTGACCCATCTGCGCGCGCCATTCAACGAAAAGCTGGGCAGTAGAGGGTTGTATTCCCAAAGATTGGAACTATTCTAAGTCCGGAGCCATGCAACGCAAACCACGCCGGATGCGCGCTTGAAAAAGTTCTCGGAACTCTCGGAGCAGGAAATCCTCGCCCTGGCGATAAGCCTAGAGGAGGAACATGGCCGCATCTACGCCGAGTATGCCGACGGGCTCAAGGATACGTTCCCGGCCTCGGCCAAGGTTTTCACCGACATGGCCGAGGAGGAAAACGAGCATCGCCGCTGGCTGATCGACCTGCATCGGCAGAAATTCGGCGAGCACATTCCACTGCTCCGTCGATCCGACGTGAAAGGCTTCCTGCAGCACGAACCGTTATGGCGCGTCCGCCCGCTCGGACTCGACAAGGTGCGCAAGCAGGCCGAGGCAATCGAGTATGAAACGCGGCTGTTTTACGAGCAGTCGCTGATGCGCACCTCCGACGCCGGCATCCGCAAGCTGCTCGGTGATCTGGCAGCGGCGGAACGCCAGCATGTCTCGCTGGCACAAAAGCTCGACGAAAAGCACCTGACGAGCGACGCCAAGTCCGAGGAAGACGAGACGCGACGGCGCATGTTCGTGCTGCAGGTGGTGCAGCCCGGCCTCGCGGGGCTGATGGACGGCTCGGTTTCGACGCTGGCGCCGTTGTTCGCGGCTGCCTTCGCCACCCAAGACAATTGGAAGACGTTCCTGGTCGGCATGGCCGCGTCGGTCGGTGCCGGAGTCTCGATGGGCTTTGCCGAGGCGCTGTCGGATGACGGCGCGCTGACGGGACGCGGGCATCCGTGGCTGCGCGGCGGCATCACCGGCATGATGACGATGATCGGAGGGATCGGGCACACGCTGCCATTTCTGGTGCCATCCACGTGGGGTACGACGTTGCGGCTCAACGGGCTGCCGGAAATCACGCTCTCGGGATTCCATATCGCCACCCTGTTCGCCGCGATGATCGTGTTCATCGAACTGTGGGCGATCGCCTGGATCAGGTCACGCTACATGGACACCCGGTTTCTCCAGGCTGCCTTCGAGGTGGTGCTCGGCGGAGTCATCGTTTTCATGGCGGGGGTGTTGATTGGGAGCGCCTGACGCAACTTTAAGTTGTCCCAATCAACCTATTAGCGTGTTGCAGATCTGTCAGCTTACATAATTCCGTGCGCGGACTGGTTGCCAATGTGCGCCGAAACCTCGATGATCGCGAGGTGATGGAAGACAGTTCGACCCAGAACAGCCCGCGCCCTGTCGCCCGGCTTGAATTTGCGCGCCGCCTGCGCGAGCTGCGGGCCGCAAGAGGTTTTCGGACAGCCCGCAGCCTTGCACGCACCCTCGACATCGACGAAAATCGTTACACGCGGTACGAGCGTGCCGAGGTTGAACCGGACCTCGAGTTGCTGATGCGGATCTGCAGTGTTCTCAATGCGACACCGAACGATCTGCTCGGCGCGGACAAACTTCTGCCGCCCGCCGGATCGGACGCTGCACACGGACATCTGGCGGAAACAGGAGCGGCCATCACCGTCGCAGCCGACACTGATCGGCAGTTGCAGTCGATCGGGTGGGAACTCTGTGCTCTGGTCGCAGAGCTGCGCCAGCCGCACGAACCTCGCGCTACGGCGGCTCATGCCGCGCCGCCACTGGCCTATTTGCAAACTGTGACGGGCCTGCAGCAGCAACTCGAACGGCAGCCGTTCAACTTCATCGGCCAAATCGTGCGTGAACGGGCTGTTCTCGAAGCATCGCCCGACAAGCTGCGCGAACTCGGGGAGTTGGTCGCACGGCTGACAGCCGCAGTGAAGCGTTCAGCGGACGCCAAGCGGCTGGGCTGATCGAGATCATAATTGCCTTGTAGTGTCCGAGAGATCGCGCAATCCCGTAGCGACGATACCGACGACATAGGGCGCGAACGAGCGCCAACATTCGACGTGGAAGCGCACTGTGCCAATGCGCCAGAGCACGATTTCGGCTTTTGCCATAAGCGTGCGCGTGCACATGCCGACCGGGAAAGCCGACAGATCCAAGTCCAGCGGGCAACCGGCGCTCAGGAGCCGGGCTGCCTGCGGACCGTCGATGACAAGGCCGCATTGCCGATGCGCGACATCGACAACCGATGCCGAGTGACCCGCAATGACGGTCTTCAGCGAGGTGGCGAGGGGAATGCGTTCGTCGTCCGGAGCCAGAAGCAGCCATTCATCCGGACCGAGCCAAAGAGCTGCGCGCTCACAGTGCGTAGCGGCGCGGCTCGGTTCGGTGGACGGCGCGACGCCAAACACGGCTGCAATGACTTCCGGTTTGCCGCGATAAATCCAGCGGGCAAGTGGACCGGCATCCGTCACGGTGGCGACGCCGATCTTGACCGGCAAGGTCTGGCCGTGAAAAGCCGAGCGGCGTGCGATCCCGACATCAGCCATGCAGCCGCTCTCCCTTCGGATCGACGAAAACCGGCGACACGACTTCGACGGCAATGGCGCCGCCCGGCATCGGCACGAAGAGCTTTTCGCCGATGCGGCGGCGGCCATCTGCGACGAGCGCCAGCGCGATCGAGTGCTCAAGCGCCGCGCTCCAGTAGGACGATGTGACGTGGCCGAGTGCGGTCGTTCCGGCCGGCGCGTTTTCAATGCTGGTGATCTGCGCGCCTTCCTCGAGCACGGTATTCGGATCGAGCGTCGCCAGGCCAACGAGTTGCTTGCGGCCGGGCCTCAGCATATCCGGCCGCGATAGCGAGCGCATGCCGACAAAATCGCGTTTGTTCTTGCCGATCGCCCAGGCGAGGCCCGCGTCGTCCGGAGTCACCGTGCCGTCCGTCTCCTGGCCAACGATGATGAAGCCTTTCTCGGCGCGAAGCACGTGCATCGCCTCGGTGCCGTAAACGCAACCGCCACGCTTCACCGCTTCGACCCTGATCGCCTCCCAGACGGCGCGGCCGTAGTCCGTCGGGACGTTCACCTCGTATCCGAGCTCGCCGGTGAAGCTGACGCGGAAAATGCGCGCTTCGATACCACATATGGTCGCGTCCCGGACGGCCATGTGCGGAAATGCGGCTGGCGCGAGATCGGTGCCGGCGACGAGTGGCGCCAGCACGTGCAGGGCGCGCGGACCCTGCACGGCGATCACGGCCCATTGCTCCGTCGTCGAGGTGAGCCAACATTTCAAATCCGGGAACTCGGTCTGGAGGTAGTCCTCCATCATGTGCAGCACGCGGGGGGCGCCGCCGGTCGTGGTCGTGACGTGGAACGTGTCAGCAGCGACGCGGCCAACGACGCCGTCGTCGATGATGAAGCCGGCCTCGTTGAGCAGGATGCCGTAGCGACAGCGACCAACGGCAAGCGATTTCCAGGAATTGACGTACATCCGTTCGAGGAACTCCGCCGCGTCCGGCCCCACCACCTCGATCTTGCCGAGCGTCGAGGCATCGAGCAGGCCGACGTCGCTGCGCACGCTGCGGCATTCGCGCGCGACAGCCGCGTGCATGTCCTCACCAGCGCGCGGGAAGTAACGCGCACGCTTCCACAAGCCGACGTCCTCGAATACGGCACCGTGTTCCTGGGCCCAGGAGTCGATTGGCGTGCGGCGGATCGGATCGAACAGATCGCCGCGGCTGTGGCCCGCGAGTGTGCCGAACGTTACCGGCGTGTAGGGCTGGCGAAAGGTCGTAACACCGACCTCGGGAACTGTTTTGCCGAGCACATCCGCGACAACGGCCAGCGCATTGATGTTCGACGTCTTGCCCTGGTCGGTGGCCATGCCCGTGGTCGTGTAGCGCTTGACGTGTTCGATCGAGCGGAAACCTTCACGTGTCGCCTGAGCGAGATCCTTGCTCGTTACGTCGTTCTGGAAATCGACGAACGCTCGAGCACCGGGGCGTGGTGAGGGGCAGGCGCCGATCTGGCCGGCGCGGCTCATCTCCGGCTCGCTCGCTTCGAACCAACGCGAGGGCGCCGACGCGCCGGTTGCGGCATGCACCGCTGCTGCGCCTGCTGCATAGCCATGCCCCAGAACCTCCGAAAGGGCATCAACGCCGGCCACGGCGCCGGCGCAGTGCAGCGCTTGTCTGGATTCAGCGGGCAGATAGGCGTTGGCGAACTCGTTCCAGGCGATTTTGCCGCGAGATTGCGAGAACAGGTGCACCGACGGCGTCCACCCGCTGGACATCAGCACGACGTCGCAAATGACGTTCCGCCCGCGGCTGACATTGCCGCCGGTGAGAATATGCCCGACCTCGACGCCGGTCACGCGCAGATAGCCGGTAGTGCCGTTGATCGTGGTCGACGGCTCGATGGGCAACCCCGCCTTCGCCGCCGCCTCGACGACGGGTCCACGCGGATTGGCGCGGATGTCGGCGATCAACGCGATCTCGATGCCGGCGCGATTGAGATCGAGCGCTGCCTGATAAGCTGTATCGCACGCCGTCAGCACGACGGCGCGGCGGCCGGGCTTGACGCCGTAGCGGTTGAGGTAGGTGCGCGCCGCGTCGGCCAGCATGATTCCGGGGCGGTCGTTCTCCGGGAACACGAGCGGACGCTCGATGGCGCCGGTGGCGAGCACAACTTGTTTCGCGCGCACCTGCCACAGGCGTTCACGCGGCAAGGCGTGGTCCGGTTCCGCCAGGTGATCAGTGACGCGCTCGGCGAGGCCGACGAAGTTCTGCGCAAAGTAGCCGAACGCCTGTGTGCGCGGCAGCAGCGTGACGTGCGGCTTCGTGCACAGCGTTGCCAGTGTGTCGGCGATCCAGCGCGCAGCGGGTGACGTGTCGATCGTTGCAGCGGAGTCCGAGAGCAACGATCCGCCCATCTCCGCCTGCTCGTCGCAGAGAATCACACGGACGCCGTCTTGCGATGCAGCCAATGCAGCGGCGAGGCCTGCAGGACCGGCACCGACGATCAGCGTATCGCAATGCGCAAAGCGGCTCGCGTAATGATCGGGGTCGGCGAGTTTCGGCGCGCGCCCGAGGCCGGCGGCGCGACGGATCAGCGGTTCGTAGACTTTCGCCCAGGCCCAGTTCGGCTTCGGCAAGCGGGGGCCCATGAACGTCTTGTAGTAGAAGCCGGCCGACAGCAGCGGCGCCGCAAGATTGGCGACGGCACCGACATCGAGCGCGAGCGTCGGCCAGCGATTCTGGCTGCGAGCGACAAGGCCGTCGTACAGCTCGACCTCGGTGGCACGGAGATTGGGCGTCTCCCGGCCGCCGCCGCGATCGACGGTGACGAGCGCGTTCGGTTCCTCGCTGCCGGCCGTGAGAATGCCGCGCGGGCGGTGATACTTGAACGAGCGGCCGACGAGGTGGATGCCATTGGCGAGCAGAGCCGAGGCGAGTGTGTCACCTGCAAAGCCGGACAGAGGGCGGCCGTCGAAGGTGAAACGGAGCACGCGGGAGCGATCGATACGGCCGCCTGCACCCAAGCGAAACGGCTGGCTCATCGGCCGTCCTCGGGGATCACCGCATGCGAGGCAGCCGGTTCAGGACGCGCCTCGCCGGCCTTGTACGTCGCGAGGATCTTGTCGCTGACCGTGTCGCGCAGGCAATTGAAGAAGCGGCCGCAACCGTGGATGTGCCGCCAACGCTCGGCGTGAGTGCCCTTCGGATTCGTGCGCATGTAGAGGTACTCGGCCCATGCCGCGTCGCTCACCGACGTCGGATCAGGCGGCCGCGCTATGTGCGCCTCGCCGGCATAGCGGAACTCGATCTCCGGCCGCTCGGTCCGGCAATAGGGGCAGGGGATCAGGAGCATGCGGGCCTCAATGCGCGACGGCGGCGGCGGCCGCTTCGTCGATCAGGTTGCCCGATGTGAACCGTTCCAGCGTGAACGGCGCCGCGATCGGGTGTGGTTCGCCGGTTGCCATCGTTGCCGCGAACACGAATGCAGAACCAGGCGTCGCCTTGAAGCCGCCGGTGCCCCAGCCGCAGTTGACGAACAGGCCCGGCACCGGCGTCTTGCCAATGATCGGCGAGCGATCAGGTGTTACATCGACGATGCCGCCCCAGTTGCGCAGCATGCGCAGACGCCGGAACATCGGGAACAGGTCAGCGATGGCGTCTACGGTGTGCGTGGTTATGTGCAGCCCGCCGGTCTGGCTATAGGACGTGTAGGCGTCGGTGCCGGCGCCGATCACCAACTCGCCCTTGTCGGACTGTGAGATATAGGCGTGCACCGTGTTCGACATGACGACACACGGGAAGACGGGCTTCACCGGCTCCGATACCAGCGCCTGCAACGGGTAACTTTCGAGCGGCATGCGGACACCGGCCATCGACATCAAGACGGACGTGTGGCCGGCCGCGACGACGCCGACCTTCTTCGTGCTGATGAAGCCGCGAACGGTGTCGACGCCCTCGACCGCACCCGATGCATCGCGGCGGATGCCGGTCACCTCGCAGTTCTGGATGATGTCGACGCCGTAGGCATTGGCGCCACGCGCGTAGCCCCAGGCGACCGCGTCGTGCCGCGCGGTGCCGCCGCGCCGCTGCAGGGCCGCGCCCAACACGGGATAGCGAAGCTTCGGCGAAATCTCGAGCGGCGGGCAAAATTCCTTTGCCTGTTCGGGCGTCAGCCATTCGTTGTCGATCCCGGCGAGGCGGTTTGCATGGACATGACGCTTGAAGCTCTGGATGTCGTGCACGGTGTGCGCCAGCATCATGACGCCGCGCGGCGAATACATGACGTTGTAGTTCAACTCCTCGGACAACGTTTCCCAGAGCTTCACCGACAACTCGTAGATCGCTTCCGAGGCTTCCCAGAGATAATTGGAGCGGATGATCGTGGTGTTGCGGCCGGTGTTGCCGCCACCGAGCCAACCCTTCTCGAGGACGGCGATGTTGGTGAGGCCATGCTCACTCGCGAGATAGTAGGCGGTGCCGAGCCCGTGCCCGCCGCCGCCGACGATGACGGCATCGTACTCGGCCTTCGGATCGGGCGAACGCCATTGCGCCGGCCATTGCTTGTGGCCAGTGAATGCATTGCGCACGATGTTGGAGATGGTGAAGCGCATGAGAACGAGTTGCCCATTTACCGGTCGGCACGAGCCAGCACGGCGTCGAGCAGAACGGTGGCGCCGGGGATGGCATCGGCCAGCGTCATGTCCTCGGCCTCGTTATGCGAGATGCCGTCCTTGCAGGGCGTAAAGATCATCGCGGTCGGGCAAACGGCCGCCATGTTATAGGCGTCGTGGCCGGCCTCGGATTTGAGATCCAACGTCGCGAAGCCGTGCGTCTTGGCGGAGTCGCGCAATAGGCCGATCAGCTCGGTGTCGAATGCGAGACCACCAAAACCCCAGCGCTCTGCAATTTCGACCGTGCAGCGGCCACGGCGCGCGCAGTCTGGAAGTGCAACGGCAACCTCCGCCAGCATGCGTTCGAGGCCAGCACGCTCGGGATGGCGCATGTCGCAGAACAACATCGCCTCTTCGGAGATGATGCCCGGCAGGTTCGGCCACAGATCGAGACGCGCAGCCGTGGTCTTGCCTTCGTCGGCAGCATAGCGCCAGCCGATCTCGTCGATGGCGACGGCGACGTGCGCCGCGCCGACAAGCGCGTTGCGGCGGCGCTCCATGGGGGTCGGGCCGACGTGGGCGGTCTCGCCGCGGACGGCGATGCGCATGCCGGCGGTCGGAAATCCACCGACAACGATGCCGACCGGCACCTTCGCCTGGTCGAGCCGTGGGCCCTGCTCAATGTGCAGCTCGAAATACGCGTCGACCTTACGGCCGCCGACGGGATCGGTCCCGGCATAGCCGATGCGGGTCAGCTCATCGCCAAGGCGAAGACCGGCCTTGTCCTGCCGGTCGAGCGCCCATTCCGGTTTCTCCTTGCCGGCAAAGACAAGCGACGCGAGCATCGGCGGATAAAAGCGGGCACCCTCCTCGTTCGTCCAATTGACGACCTCGATTGGCCGCCGCGTCTGGATGCCGGCATCGTTGAGCGTGCGCTGCACCTCCAAGCCGCCAAGCACGCCAAGGATGCCGTCGAAGCGGCCACCGGCGGCCTGGGTGTCGAGATGGCTGCCAATCAGAACCGGAGGCAAGCCGGGCACTCGGCCCTCGCGGCGGGCGAACATGTTGCCGAGGCGATCGACCGAGACTTTGCAGCCGCTATCGCGCGCCCATCCGGCGAACACGTCGCGCATATGCTTGTCGGCGTCGGTGAGCGTCAAGCGCCGCAGGCCGCCCTTGGGGCCGCGGCCGATCTCGGCCGAGGCCATGATCGTCGACCAGAGCCGATTGCCGTCGATGGTGAGATTGCGAGGCATAGCGTTTCCTTCGCTATCAGACGATACCGCGACGCTGCATTTCACGCAGGATCTGATCGACCAGAGCCTCCGCGGGCGTCTCACCGCCAGCCAAGTGGACGTCGGCGTGCTCCGGCGGTTCGTAGGGGCTGTCGATGCCCGTGAAGTTCTTCAGGCCACCAGCGCGCGCCTTCTTGTAGAGGCCCTTCGAGTCGCGGCGCTCGCAGATCTCGATCGGCGTGTCGACGAAGATCTCCAGGAACTCGGACTCGGGCAACAGTGCGCGCGCCATGCGCCGCTCGGCGCGGAATGGCGAGATGAAGGAGACCAGCACGATTAGCCCCGAGTCTACAAAAAGCTTCGCTACCTCTGCGACGCGCCGGATATTCTCGACCCGGTCGGCATCGGTGAAGCCGAGATCGCGGTTGAGACCGTGGCGGACATTGTCGCCGTCGAGCGTGTAGGTGTGGCGGCCGTCGGCGTTGAGTTTCTTTTCGAGCAAGCTCGCGACGGTCGACTTGCCGCTGCCGGAGAGTCCCGTGAGCCAGAGACAGCACGGACGCTGCCCTTTGAGGCCGGCGCGGGCCGTCTTGTCAACCGACAATGCCTGCCAGTGGATGTTGGTTGCGCGGCGAAGCGTGAACGCAATGCGGCCGAGGCCGGCGATGTGGCCATCATTCGGATCGATGATCTCGAAGCGCGAGAGCGGCGGGCAGCGATCGAACGGGTCGAACAGGATCGGCTCGGCGAAGGACAGGTTGCACAAGCCCACCTCGCCGCGACCGAGCTGACGGGCGGCGATCGGGTCGAGATCGATAGGGTTCAACCGGTGTTTCAAGGTGCTGACCTGGACGCCGACCACCTGTGAACCAAGCCGCAGCTTGTAGGGTCGACCCGGCAAAAGCGGACGCTGGTCCGACCAGACGATGTGGGCCGCGACTTGATCGGCCAGTTCAGGGCGCGCGTCAGACGCTGCCAGAAGATTGTGTGTTTTGGTGGCCGTCGGCCGATCGAGGCGCAAGCGCACGCTGCCTTTCGTGGCTGGCTCGATCGAGGTCAGACCCAGCGCTTCCGCCGACGGCATCGTCACCAGCAACACGCCCGCCGCCAACTTTCCGGCCGCGACGGTTGCATCAATGTACATGCCGCTGGCATCCGTGCCGACGCCGTCGACCCAAAGGCGCACCGGCGCCGCTGCGAGACCTGATGCAAGGCGTTCGTTCAATTGTTCGGTGAGCCGGGCATCGTCCAATGGCAGCTCGACCAGATCGATGGCGCGGGGACCGAGCCCGCGGGACCAAACGGCCAGCGCATCTGCGACTGAAGTGCGGGCTTTCGCTTTGGCCAGATTGTTGTCGATCAACGCCAGAATCGGCCGAGCGCCGAGCCCCCAGGCCAACAGCAGTGCCTGCCGGATCTGGGGCGACAGGCCCTCATCGGCCGCGCCGACGACCACGACGGCATCAGCGCCGGCCCCCAGCGCCATCGCATCACCCGTAATGACGCCGAGATCACCCAGCGCCAGAACGTCCGCTGATGGAGCGAGCTTGCGTAGCCGGCCGGCCATGGTCGGCGTGAATTGCGGGCTGCCGAGAACGGCTATTCGTTGCCGAGCCGCCACGTCGACTTGGCCCATGTGACCCGTTTCTTTACCTTCTGCGGCCATCGTCAAACCCTGTCATGCAAGTTCGGCACCAGCGCATTAACCACAAGTTATGCTCTGGCCGATAGCTTGAGGGCATTGGGCCAGGTAACGAGCGAATCGGATCATGCTGGGCGGTTCCAAAGGCGGCGGCAAGTCGAATACTCTCATGATGGAGTATTCGATGCGGCTTGGCGAAGCGGTACTGCGCAGCCGGACTCGCCATGCCGAGCAGACCGCCCGCGTCGAGAGTGAGATCGCCAACAAGGTCAAGTCCGAGTTCATCTCTAACATGAGTCATGAACTCCGGACACCGCTGAACACCGTGATCGGCTTCTCGAAGCTTCTCTCGGAACACGACAAGCGCAACCTGAAGCCGCAGGATGTCGCAGAATACGCGCGGTTAATTCAGGACTCGGCGCAGCACCTGCTCTCCCTGATCAACGACATCCTCGACATCTCGAAGCTGCAGTCAGGCCGCTACTATCTCGACGAGCAGGAGATGGAGCTGGAAGATGTTCTCGAAAGCCTCGTTCGGAGCTTCACAAAGCAGGCCGAGGCGGCCGGCGTGACGCTGACCTACAAGGCTTCCGAAGCTTTGCCGCCCATGAAGGGCGACCCGAACAAGCTGGCACAGGCCCTCTCGAACCTCGTCTCGAATGCTGTGAAATTCACGCGGAACGGCGGTGGCATCCTGATCGAGGCGCGCCCACGTAATGGCGAGTCCAGCGAAGTCCTCATCCGCGATACCGGCGTCGGTATGGAGGCAGAGGAAATGAAGGTGGCGCTAGCGCCATTCGGTCAGGTCGATGGCGGCCGTTCGCGCTGGCGCGAAGGCGCTGGCCTAGGTCTCCCAATCGCATCCGCACTGATCAAGCTGCATGGCGGAACGATGGAAATCAAAAGTGCCAAAGGGATCGGCACCGAGGTTCGCATCCTACTGCCCTCTCAACGCCTACTTTCGACCATCGACCGCCAGAATCTGGGCATCGAACGTACCTGAGATCCCGCTGCACTATAAACGCCATCGAAGTTGTAGGTCATCGATATGCAGAACCAAGCCACTTCCACGTCAGACGGACATGCGGCGCCGATCGATACATCGATCGGGCGGATCGTCTCGGTTACGGGTTCGAAATCGATCGTCCTGCTCGACACAAACCCGCAGACGAAAGCCATCGACATCGGCGGCCGGCCAGAGATGGGCACCTTGCTTGCCATCGACACGCCCGGAACCATTGTTCTCGCCATCGTCTCGGCCCTGAATGTGCCGGTGCCATCGCAGCGTGAAGGCGAGTCCGAGATCTGGATCGCTGAGCTTGGTCTCGTCGGCGAGCTGAAGAAGGACCGGCAGGGTCGGCCAGAAGTCTTCAACCGCGGCGTGACGGTGTATCCGTCGCTTGGTGACCGCGTACGCGTTGCCATCAAGAACGAGCTGGAAGTCGCGTTTTGCGGCGATGTCTCGCGCTCCGTTCGTGTCGGCTGCATCAGGCAGGATACCTCGATCCCGGCGATGATCCGGGTCGACGACCTGCTCGGCAAGCACTTCGCCATCCTTGGCACCACAGGTACCGGCAAATCGTGCACGACGGCGCTGATCTTGCGCTCGATACTCGAGAAAAATCCGGCGGCCCATATCGTTCTGCTCGACCCGCACAACGAATACTCGACGGCGTTCCCGGAGTGGGGCGAGGTGATTTCCCCGCGCAACATGCAGCTGCCGTACTGGTTGCTGACCTTCGAGGAACTGCTCGAGGTCGTGATCGGCGCCAATGCCGACGACCGCAAGCAAGAAATCGAGATGATGCAGGAGCTCATCCCGATCGCCAAGAGCCGCTATAGCACCGGCCGCGGCAAGGACAGCCAGTCGGTCCGCACGCGCGTCATCGACACGACGAAGTTCACCGTCGACACGCCGGTTCCCTACCGTATCTCGGACCTGACATCGCTCATCGACGAGCGGATGGGCAAGCTCGAGAACAAGCGCGATATCGCGCCCTACCGCAACCTGAAGACGCGTTTTGAAACGCTGTCGATGGACCCGCGCTACGCCTTCATGTTCGGCTCGCTGACCGTCTATGACGGCATGGCACAGATCCTGTCGCGGCTGTTCCGCGTGCCGGTCAATGGCAAGCCGATCACGATCCTGGAACTCACCGGGCTGCCGACCGAGATCATCAACGTCGTCGTGTCGGTGATGTGCCGCATGACCTTCGACTTTGCGCTCTGGAGCGAGGGCAAAGTGCCGGTGACGCTCGTCTGCGAGGAGGCCCACCGCTACGTGCCGGCGAACCCGAACATGGGCTTCGAGCCGTGCAAACGCGCGATTGCCAAGATCGCCAAGGAAGGCCGCAAGTACGGCGCCTCACTGTGCATCGTGACGCAGCGCCCGGCCGAGATCGATCCGACCATCCTGTCGCAGTGCAACACGGTGTTTGCGCTGCGCATGTCGAACGAACGCGACCAGCAGATCGTGACGTCATCGATCTCCGACACCGGCTCGGGTCTGCTCGAGTTCCTGTCGGCGCTCGGTCAGCGCGAGGCGATCGCTTTCGGCGAGGGCGTGACACTACCGGTCCGTATCCGGTTCGACGAGTTGCCGAAGCATTGCATGCCGCGGAGCTCCTCAGCTCGCTTCACCGAGATGTGGCAGGCTTCGCCCGACGACGAGAATTTCCTCGAAACGGTGGTCGAGAAGTGGCGTCTGGCGTTCGCCGGCGCGGTCACCGATACCGCACAAACCACGATGTTCGCCGAAGCGATCGGCATTCAGGGCAACTCCGTCAGCCAAACCGAACCATCTGCTGCGCAACAGGCGCATGTGCCTGCTCTGGAGCCGCAAGCGCAGTGGCGAGAACCGGCCGAGGCCGCCGCAGGCCTGGCACACCGGCAGCCCGCCGGGATTACAGCGCCACAGCCGCCAGCGCAGCGCCAGGCGCTCATCCCACGGCGTGAGCCAGCAGCGCAACGCAACGAACAGTCGTCTGCCGTGATCGCGCCAGCTTCCAGCCCGAATTCCGGAGCCATGCGGTCGCTGCGTGATCGGCTGACACAACGCCGGTAGTATCGGCGTTCGAAACCCGTGTCTGCCGCCGCAGTGTCCGCCGTTTGGGACTGACGTCATCAGATGATGCGGGAAGCAGTATCAGGCCCCAAGCGCCTGACACCCTTCTGCGGATGCGCGTGTTCCAGCAACACCCGGACAACATCGCCATTGATGTTGCTGGCATTTCTTGAGTTGCGGCCGACACCCCGGTAGTTTGGGCGCATGATTCTAGCGGCCCGAGCTTGCATCGCATCCGAGCCTTGCAACGCAAGCCACCGCAGCTACTCCCGAATCCACCATTCCAAAAGGACCAACCATGAGCACCATTCACCCGGTCATCCTCTCCGGCGGCTCTGGGACAAGGCTTTGGCCGCTGTCGCGCTCGATGTATCCGAAGCAGTTCATCCGGTTTTTCAACGGCAATCAGCCGAGTTTTCTCGGAGCGACGTTGAAGCGCCTGGAGGCCTCCGCCGGTTTTGGCGAGCCGATCCTGCTCTGTAACAACGACCATCGGTTCCTCGTGAAAGAGGAGCTGGACCGCGCGAAGATCACAACCAAATCGATCTATCTGGAGCCGGTCGCACGCAATACCGCGGCCGCCATCGCCGTCGCAGCCCTGGCGGTTGCGCGCGAGAACCCGAACGGCATTCTCGCCGTGATGCCGTCCGATCACATCATTCGCGATGAAGCCCGCTTCGTCGAGGCCGTCAAACGGGCGGCGAAGGTGGCACAGACCGGCCGCCTGGTGCTGTTCGGCATCAAGCCTTCCGAGCCGCACACGGGCTACGGCTACATCCGGCAGGGCACCGCACTCGAAGGCTTCAATGGGGGCGCATTCTCGGTCGATGCGTTCTTCGAGAAGCCCGATGAAGAGACTGCCAAGCGCTATCTGGCAGCTGGGAACTACTACTGGAACAGCGGCATCTTCGTGCTCGGCGCCCGTACATTCCTCGAAGAGCTGCAGCGCCTCGAGCCACGCATTTATGACGCTGCCCGCGCCGCTTTGAGCAAATCGCAAGACGATCTCGGCTGTCAACGGCTCGACCGCGCGGCCTTCGCTCAGTCACCGAACATCTCGATCGACTACGCTGTGATGGAGAAGACGCAGCTCGCCGCCATGCTACCGATCGATGTTGGCTGGAACGACGTCGGCTCGTGGTCGTCGCTCTGGGATGTGGCACCGCACGATCCCAACGGCAACTACGTGCACGGCGATGCGGTGCTTGAGGATAGCAACAACCTCTACGTCCACTCCGAGCGCTCGCTCGTCTCGACGATCGGCGTCAACAACCTGATCATCGTCGACACACCGGATGCGCTCCTCGTCGCCGACAAATCGCGCTCGCAGGACGTCACGAAGATCGTCGCCAAGCTTCGCCAGTTGAACCGGAAAGAGCAGGAACAGCACCTGCGCAACTACAGGCCGTGGGGCTTCTTCGAGACGCTCAACATCGGGCCACGGTTCCAGGTGAAGCTGCTGCATGTGAAGCCCGGCGGCAAGCTCTCCATGCAGATGCACCATCACCGGTCCGAGCATTGGATCGTGGTGCAAGGCACGGCAAAGGTCGTGATCGGCGACATCGAGAAGCTCGTGCGCGAGAACGAGAGCGTCTACATCTTCGCGACGCAGTGGCACCGCCTGGAAAACCCCGGCAAGGTGCCGGTGGAAATCATCGAAGTGCAGATCGGTAGCTATCTCGGCGAGGACGACATTCTGCGCACCGACGACATCTATCACCGCGCGCCCGAAGAGACGAAGTAGGGCTTCAGTCGCGTGGCGGTCAGACTCACCTGCCTCACCTACATGCCCTTGACCGGTGTCGACCACGCCACCAAATCTGTGCGGCGCCGTTGCCAGATCGGCGCTTTGCTTTTTGTGATTGGAATTTCCGATGGTCACACCTGCTGTCGGCCGGCATAGTTCATGAGCTAGACTGTTTAAACAGCCGGTCGGGAGGATGAACGATGATTGCGCGTGGCATGTTCGTATTTCTGTTGTTGGGCGGTGTTGCGCCGTCGGCGGTCGCCGAAACGGCGCCGGACGTGACACGGAGAGTGGGCGAGACAGCGACGGTCCTGCGCCGCCACCTCGAACTCCTCTCATCGAACGATGCAGCCACGCGGCTGGCGACCTTCCACGAGATGGTCAAGAGCGGCAATCCGTTGCTCGCCGAAGCGGCGATCGGCGCGGGCCTGCGGAGCGAGGACAGCTCGTTGCGGGCCCTTGCGCTGCGCGGCGCGTTCCGCCAGGTCCGCTCGATGGTCGCCAAACTCGAGCCGCCAGTGCCAGCTACCGTTGAATCGCAGGCGGTCGTGCAGGCTTGCGGCAATGCGGTACAGTATACGATCGAGAAGTATTCTTATGAAACGGCGGCCTTCGAAGTGCGCGGTCAGGACAACGCTGGGGTCGGTAATGTTTCCGGCGCGACGATTTCGCTGACTATCGAGTACGGCTGCTCGTTCTCCGGCACCTTGCAGAAGGACGGCACCGTGCAAGGCATCGTCAGCGCGCCATACAAGAAGGGCGCACTGCCGGCCCGGATGGTCCTGCGGTGACTGCTGTCCCGACCTCAGGCCGGAACCGGTGCTTCTGAATTCAACAGATTCTCAGCCTTGAGATCGGCCCAAAGGGCCGATGGAATGGGCTTAGCCATAGCGGCCACGTTGCGACGCACTTCGTCCGGCGTGACGGCGCCGAGCACCAGCGACGAAACGGCGGCGTGACCGAGGCAGAACTGCATGGCTGCGGTCGGCAGCGCGACGCCATGGCTTTGGCAGACATTCTCGATGCGGCGGACCTTGTCCAGGATCTCCGGCGGGGCTGGTGTGTAGTTGTAGCGTGCGCCCGCAATCGATCCGGTTGCGAGAATTCCGGAATTGAAGACGCCGCCGAGCATGACGCCGACGTTTTTCTTGACGGCCAGCGGCAGCACTTCCGCCAGCGCCGGCTGCTCGAGCAGCGAGTAGCGGCCGGCCAGCAGCAGACAATCGAAGTCACCGTCGCGCAGGAAGTTCGCCGCGTACGCTGGATCGTTGACGCCGACGCCGATACCTTTGATGACGCCCTCGGCGCGGAGCTTCTCCAGTGCGCAGTAGGCGCCTTCCATGGCCTCGCGATAGCGCTTCGGAGCCTCCACGGGGCCATGCGCCCAGGGATCGGCGTCGTGGATCAGCAGCACGTCGACTTTCGGCAATCCCAGTCGCTGCAATGACGCTTCGTGTGAGCGCATGGCGGCGTCATAGCTGTAGTCGTTTGTAACGTTGAACTGCAGGCCGCCGACGAAGCGCGAGGACTTGGTTCGCCCGTTCGGTGCCGGGGTCAGGATGCGGCCGACCTTGGTCGAGAGTACGAAACTCCCCGGTTTTTGCCGACGCAGCGCGGTTCCGATGCGATGCTCGGCGCTGCCCTGGCCGTAGAAGGGCGCAGTATCGAACATCGTGACGCCGGCCTCGGCCGCTGTCTCGACAGCGGCGATCGCCGTCCTGTCGTCGAGCACCTCATAGATGTCGCCGAGTGGCGCGCTTCCGAAGCCTATGGTGGTGACTTCGAGGCCGGTGCGGCCGAGCTTGCGGCGTGGAAGAGTGGTCGTCATGACGTAGTATCCTCGGCGGTCTCGCCCGATTGAACACGAGATCCGGGGGCTCGCGCAAGGAATTGGTGGAGAGGGCTGGTTTCGAACCAGCGTAGGCGTAAGCCAACGGATTTACAGTCCGTCCCCTTTAGCCACTCGGGCACCTCTCCATCCGCCCTTTGGGCACTTGGCCAACTGAGCCAGGCGCCGCGCAAAAGCGGTGCTCCCCGCCGGGGAGGCGGGGCAGACAGTGCGCTTTATGGTGAGCGGGGGCCGATGTGTCAACTGCAAAGCCCGTGCCCGGCGCTGATCGGGTCGCGTGCCACGATCCGAGGGCAAAATGAGCTGCCACAACTGGTTGTCGCGGCGGTTGGGTGGGCGCAAGCAATCGGGGCCACGAGGGCCCCGAAAGCGTCGTCGCGTGTAAATTCGCCGGGCTTTCCGCCCGCTCGAGTCTGGCGTCAGACCTTGACCTCGACCTCGGCCGTGAGCACTTTGCCCTTGGTCTCGGGGCCGAGCCAGACGGCGATGATTACGAGCACCAGGAAGAAGATCGTGCTGTACATCATCGGCGGGGCGAAGCCCATCTTCTGATCAGCCGCCAGGTAAGTGAGAGCTGGTGCGACAAGGCCGCCAAGGATCGCTCCCTGGTGATAAACGAAGCCCGAAGCAACGCCTCGCACCTCGGTCGGATAACGCTCGGACAGGTAGCTCGGGTTCTGGCCGTAGATCGAGCCACCGAAGGCGCCCTGCAGGATGAAACCGCCGATGATCCAGGTCGGGTCTTTCGTCCACAGATAGAGCGGCGTCACGAACATGGCGATGAAGGCGGGGATCATGATGGCCCAACGCCGACCCCACTTGTCGGCAACGAGGCCCCAGAACCCGCTGCCGAAGACCCCCACGATGTTGGCCCAGAAGATCGGCAAGGCAACCATCAGAGGCGTCCAAGCGTGCTCCTTCTGCAAGTACGTGGAGAACAACGCCCAGATCGAGTAGTAGACACAGAACGCAGAGGACATCCAGATGCAGGCGGTCAACGTGTTCCAGAACATTCCCGGCAGGAAGATCGCCATCATGTTGGGCATGGTGGCGCCAACCCTGTGGGCCAGGTTTGGAACCACGAAGGTGGTTACGTAGCCCGCCGCGACGCCGGCAATGAACCAATTGAGCTTGCTCACAAAAACGAGTGGGAGCAGTCTCTCGAACGCCAGATAGCAGACCCCGAACACGACCGCTATGGCCGCCAGCCAACCGAGCAAGTTCACGAGAAGTGTCGACCACGACATTGGTGGCGCGATACTCGTCTGCGCATCGCGCAGTCGCTTGTTCTCCTCCCACACCTCCGGTTCCTTCACGTAGAAGCGGATCCAGACGCAGACCAGAGCCGGCAGAACGCCGATCCAGAGCATCTCACGCCAGCCGATGGTCGGCCCGGCATAGGGGAAGATACCGTTGAGCGGATTGGGCGCGCCATAGAGGAAGCCGTAACAGAGCGCAGACATCGCGAAGCCGATACCCCACGAGCCTTGCAAGAGGCCGCTCATGAGGCCCCGCGAGCGGGCCGGCCAGGACTCCATGGCAAGCGCCGCGCCGGCGGGCCATTCCGCGCCCATGCCGATGCCGAGGAGCGCGCGGAAGAAGAACAAGAACGCGAACGTCGGCGAGAAGCCGGCGATGAAATTGCAGATCGAGTACCAGAAGATCGAGATCATCAAGGGCGCTTTGCGACCCATATGGTCCGCCAACCATCCCGCTCCCGTCGCCCCGACGAGCCGCAGCCACAACGTGACCGTGAACACCGCTGCCACCTCGGTCAACGTCACGCCGAACTCCTGCGAGATCGGAAGCATGATGAGCAGGAAGATCGTGAAGTCGAAGGCGTCGAGCGTCCATCCGAGCCAAGCCGCTATATAGGCGTACCATTGGTCCTTGGTCGGCTCTTTCCACCAGGGCATTGTCGGTTTGCCCGTATCCACAGCAGTCGTCATTGGCAGTTTCCTTCCTCAAACGTTGCAGCGTCGAGTCGGAGCAGCCCTGCTTCAGTGTCAGATTAGATCTGCTACCAACCAATTTTCGCCTCTTATGGAGAGAGGCCTGATCAAGGTAGATCAGCGATTGTCAATGCGCCAGATCAAATGAACGGTTATAAACGACAATTCTTTGGTCGCAGGCATGTCTGCCACGCCATCGGTAAAAAAAGGCCCGCTCCGCGTCGATGCGAAACGGACCTCGAAGCGTCGAAACTGCCTGCACAGCCGGCAATGCCCTGCAGCCTTACGGCAGCGGCAGTGTCTCGTGCTCGCGCAACTTCTTGTTGGTCTCGGCGTCGACCTCCACGAGGCGGACGCGGTAGCCCCAGAGACGAGCGACGTGCATCAGGGTGCGATCGCATTCGTCCTTGTCGAGCAGGATGCCATTGCGCGCAAAGTGCGTGAGCACCAAGCGGCGGCTGCCGGAGAGATCGGCATCGGTGACCTGGATGTCGGGATCCTGCGCCGAAACATCATACTGGCGTGCGAGCGTGCGGCGGACCTGGCGGTAACCGCTCGCATCGTGGATGGCCTCGACGCGGACGTGCTGGCTGTCCGACTTGTCCTTCAGATGAAACAGTCGGAAGTCGCGCATCACCTGAGGTGAGAGATACTGCAGGATGAAACTCTCGTCGCGGAAATCGGCCCAGGCCTGGCGCAGCACGCCCATGTAGTCCGGATTGCCGGCGACGTCGGGGAACCACGCCTTGTCCTCTTCGGTCGGGTTCTGACACATGCGCTTGATGTCGCGCATCATGGCGTAGCCGAGCGCATAAGGGTTGAAGCCACCGTAGTTGCGATCTGAGAATGCCGGCTGGTGGACGACGGCTGCGTGCATATGCGCGA
Organism: Hyphomicrobiales bacterium; assembly: GCA_031367895.1. Taxonomy (GTDB): domain Bacteria; phylum Pseudomonadota; class Alphaproteobacteria; order Rhizobiales; family Hyphomicrobiaceae. Next base: position 16,446 of record JANLQP010000146.1, on the reverse strand, counting down.
ACTCGAGCATCGAGCCTTCGGTGACGAGGCCTTTCTCGTACATGCGGTTCATGATTTCGTAATGACAGAACGTGGCGCAACCCTCGTTCATGACCTTGGTTTGGCGCTGCGGATAGAAGTACTGCGAAAGCACCCGCACGATGCGCAGCAGCTCCGCTTTCCAGCCTTCAAGCTTCGGCGCGTTCTTCTCCAGGAAGTAGAGGATGTTCTCCTCGGGCAGGCGGAGCGCGATCTGCTCGGCAGTTTCCTCGGGCTTGTCGCGCACCTTCTTGGTGGCAGTCGGCAGCGTCCGGTAGATCTCGTTGTAGATCTCGAGCTCGTAGTCGCGGCGCTTCTGCACGCGTTCTCGCTCACGTGCTGGATCAAAGCGGCGGCGCGGGCCGGCCGTCTTGCTGACGCCCTGGTTCATCAGCGCGTGCGCAGCATCGAGCGTAGCTTCAACCGCTGATACACCGAACTTCTCCTCGCAATCGGCGACAAAGCGCTTCGCGAATGCCATGTATTCGAGGATGGCGTCGGCCTGCGTCCATTGGCGGAAGAGGTAGTTGTTCTTGAAGAAGTGATTGTGGCCCATTGCGGCGTGGGCGAGGACCAAGCACTGCATCGTCATGGAGTTCTCTTCCATGATGTAATTGATGCAAGGATCGGAATTGATGACGATCTCGAAGGCCAACGAGCGCGCGCCCTTGCGGTAGAGCATCTCGTCCTTGGCGAAGCGCTTGCCGAACGACCAATGGCGATACATCAGCGGCATGCCGATCGAGGAATAGGCGTCGAGCATCTGCTCAGCCGTGATCACCTCGATCTGGTTCTTGTAGATGTCGAGGCCCATCTCGCCGACGCCGATCTCCTCGATCGCGTGATAGGTGCGGCCCAACAGCTCGAAGTCCCATTCTGGACCATCAAAGAGCGGTCTATTGGCGCGTTCGGACATCGGGTGTGCTCTCCGTTCAACCACTTCGAGGGGGCATGCGGGGAGTTCGTGAATTACCGCAGGCCTCTGCGTCTGTTGCTCGATGGGTCCCAGGGACAATCCCAGGGATGACATATGGTGGGGGATCTTTCAGGTACCTGCCTTGGCTGAAAACAGTTCGTGGAAGACGGGGAAGATTTCTCCGGGACTCGAAACGCGGCGCATGGCGAACTGCGGATTTCGCGCCGCCAGTTCCTTGTAGCTGTGCCAGACGATGGTTTCGCCGGGACCCGAGCGCTCCGACACCTCGATGTAGGCGAAGTACTGCGAGGCGGGAAGCAGGTGGTTCTCGACGAGGTCCATGCAACGGCCCATGTCATCGGGGATGTTGTCGCCGTCGGACGCCTGGGCCGCGTAAATGTTCCAATCGGCAGGCGAGTAACGATCCTTGACGATCTTGTCCATTTCCACGAGTGCGGTGGAGATCACGGTGCCGCCGGTCTCGACTCCGCGGAAAAAAGTGTCCTCGTCGACCTCGGCGGCGGTGGACGTGTGGCGAATGAAAACGACATCTACCTCGCGGTAGTGGCGCGACAGGAAAACGTGCAGCAGCATGAAGAAGCGCTTGGCGAGATCCTTCAACGGCTCGGTCATCGAGGCCGAGGCGTCCATCATGCAGAACATGACGGCCTGCGTCGTCGGCTTCGGCACGCGATCGAAGCGGTTGTACTGCAGATCAAGCGGGTCGACGTAGGCGATGGTCTGGCGCAGGCGCGTATAGCGGGCGAGGCGGGCGCGCAGTTCCGCGACCAGCACGTCGTTCCGCGGGTTCTCGGCCTCGAGGCGCTGAATCTCTTCCTCGAGGAGGCGGACGTCCTCTGTCTTCGGGCGGCGAAGGGCGATGCGACGCGCGAGACTGCGGCGCATCGTGCGCACGCGGTTCATCTTGGCGGGCGGGCCGTCCGTCGTGTACCCGGCGCGCTGCGGCACCGGCGATTTCATGTCCTTCAACTGCGTCTTGACGAGGTTCGGAAGTTTCAGATCCTCGAAAAAGACGTCTAGGAATTCTTCCTTGGACAGGGTGAAGACGAAATCGTCCTGGCCTTCGCCGTCGGCGCTGGCTTTGCCGCCACCGCCACCTCCGCCGCCACCCTGTGGCTTCTGGATCTTGTCGCCGGGCTTGTACTCCTTGTTGCCCGGCAGCACGAAATCGCGATTGCCGCCGTCGCGGCTGTGCTGGAACGACGGTTCGCGCACGCTCTTTGAACGGATCGTGATCTTTTCGGAACCCTCGACCTCGGTGACCTTGCGCTTTTTCAGGGCGTCCTTCACCGCGTCGCGAATGTCGGCCTTGGCCCGGCGCACGAAGCGCTGGCGATTGCCGAGTGACTTCGACTTCGGATTAAGACGGCGGTCGACGATGTTCATGTCAGGAGATCCTAGTCGGCCTGAGCCGTGGCAACCGGGACGCCGTCATAAACGGCGGCGAGCGGTAGTGATACTGGCAATCCGGGAACGCGAATAATGCCATCGGGCTGGTCCAGGCGTTCCGTGTCCCAGTTGCCGTCCTCGTTGCGAGAGTAGACCATCACGTCCATGATGGCCGGATCGATATGCACGATTGTTTTCAGGCTTGGATGGCGAATGTACTCTTGGAGCTTTTCGCTGCGGTCCAGCTGACGTGTCGTCGGAGACAGAACTTCGAAAACTGCGATCGGGTTGCGTGCTTCGAGTGAGCCCCGTTCGACCGGAGCGCATTCGATCGTCACATCTGGGCGACGGACACGCTTGATTTTGGTTCGGATGGCGGTGTCTGCTGTTTTCGGGCGACAACCGGTGTCACGCAATTGCTGCTTCAACGCAGCGATCAGGTTTACGACGACTGTGTCGTGCTCGTCCTTTGCCCCCGAGCTGACACGAAGTGGCACGGGAATACCGTCGACAAGCTCATAGCGCTCGTCCTGCGAGAGGTTCCATTCAAGGAACTCCTCGACGGTCATCTCTGGGCGGCGGAGGACGGTTGCCATGCTGCTCGCTCTTGCTCGAAGTAACCGAATAGAGACCTAAGTACCTTTCGGTTTCGAATCGGTAATCTCCAACTCTCGATTTTGGTGGTCAATCCACACACTGGCGGCCCACAGTAAACCTCGACCGAGCAGCCCATCGGGGCTTTCTGGACCACTCGATCGCGTCTCCCCAACGGTCTTGGACCAAACAATCACTTCAACTTCACGCTGACCGTCGATCCAATCGACCGAGATACTACCTGCCTCAACCTGGAGCCTCGAGCCATCCGCAAGTGTTGCGAAATGGCCTGGAAAAGTTGCTATGCCGAGTTCGTCGGCAATCTCGCGGGATAGAAGTAGCGACGGCTCTGCGCCTGTATCAAGTTCAAGTTTGATCATCTTTTCCCGAGACGGCCCTGACACCCTCAACCGAACAATTGCTCGTCCATCGCGCGCGAAGTAACCGAGGATGCCCATTGCAACTACCTATGACGTCGTGCCGACATGGTAGGTGAACGTATGCCGATCACCATACTTCGCCTTGAAATTATGAACGGCACCAAGGCGTGACGCTCCGATTTCGTAGTCTCCACTGTCGATATCGATCGTTACAAACTTGCCCAAATGCCGCTCTTCAAGTTCGATCTTGATCTGTCGAAAGAGCGCGAGCCCTTTTTCCAGGTCGACCAGTGTATGAATTCGACTGCCCGTAGCCGGATCGACACTTACTTGAGGTGCAGGATTGCGCGCTAAGTTGTCTTCCGCGCTGGAGGCAGAAAGCATTCTGTCGACAAGTCCAACAAGCCCTGTTGCTCCCGCCTCAATCTCCGCCAAATACTCGCATTGCTTCGGATTCAGCGGTCCGGTTCGAGGGCTCTCCAACAGCTCACTGAAGCCCTTTATTTGGGCGGCCATAATGCGAACCAGCTGAAGGCGCTCATCGAACTGGAGGTCACTTGTCTGCGTCGTGTTTTCAACGTGCGCATCGTCTACACGACGCACGTCGATCGCGTTCGCACTCTTTCCGTTCGACACGGTGTCCTCCATGCATTAGCCGCATGAAATTCTCAGACGGCCAATGCCTCTACATCAACCCGCCTTCTTCACGCGCATGTACCACTCGACCAGGCGGCGCACCTGCCGCTTCGTGTAGCCGCGCGCCACCATGCGATCCACGAACTCGTGGTGCTTCTTCTCGGCGTGGCTGTCCTTCTTGGCGCCGAACGAGATTACCGGGAGCAAGTCCTCGACCTGGGAGAACATGCGCCTCTCGATCACGTCGCGGATCTTCTCGTAGCTCGTCCAATCCGGATTCTTGCCGCCATTGCGGGCGCGCGCACGCAGCGAGAACTTGACGACCTCGTAACGGAAGTCCTTCGGGTTGGCGATGCCGGCCGGCTTCTCGATCTTGGAGAGTTCCTGGTCGAGCAACTCGCGGCTCATGAGCTGGCCGGTGTCGGGATCCTTGTGGTCATGGTCTTCGATCCAGGCATCGGCGTAGGCCACGTACCGGTCGAAGAGGTTCTGGCCATAGTCGTTGTAGGACTCGAGGTAGGCCTTCTGAATCTCGTTGCCGACGAATTCCGCGTACTTCGGCGCCAGTTCCTCCTTGATGAACTCGACGTAGCGGGTCTCGGTATCTTCAGGCATCTGCTCGCGCTTGATCGCCTGCTCGAGCACGAACATCAGATGCACCGGATCAGCGCCGATCTCGTGGCTGTCATAATTGAAGGTCTCGGACAGGATCTTGTAGGCGAAGCGCGTGGACGCGCCGTCCATGCCCTCAGTTACGCCGCCTGCATCGCGGTACTCTTGCATGGTGCGGGCCTGCGGGTCAGTGTCTTTAAGGCTTTCGCCGTCATAGACGCGCATCTTGGAGTAGAGCGAGGAGTTCTCGTGCTCCTTCAGCCGCGACAGAACGGAGAACTGCGCGAGCATGTCGAGTGTGCCGGGCGCGCACGGTGCCCCCGCGAGCTCGCTCGACTTCAGCAACTTCTCGTAGATCTTGCGCTCCTCGGTCGTGCGGAGGCAGTAAGGCACCTTGACCACGCAGATACGATCGAGAAACGCCTCGTTCGTGCGATTGGCGCGGAAGCTCTGCCACTCACTCTCGTTCGAGTGTGCGACAATGATGCCCTGGTACGGCAAAGCGCCGACGTTCTCGGTGCCGACGTAGGTGCGATCCTGCGTCGCTGTCAGCAGCGGATGCAGCATCTTGATCGGCGCCTTGAACATCTCGACGAATTCCATCAACCCCTGCGTCGTGCGGTTGAGGCCACCCGAGTAGGAGTAGGCGTCGGCGTCGTTCTGGCCGTAGTGCTCGAGCTTGCGGATATCGACCTTGCCGACGAGTGCCGCAATGTCCTGATTGTTCTCGTCACCCGGTTCCGTCTTGGCGATGCAGATCTGACGCAGTTTCGAGGGGTACAGCTTGACGACGGTGAACTTGGAGATGTCGCCGCCGAACTCGTCCAGGCGTTTGACAGCCCAGGGCGAGATGAAGCCGGTGAGCACGCGCTTGGGGATACTGTATTTCTCCTCGAGCGCCTGGCCCATCGTGTCAGGATTGAAAAGACCCATCGGGCTCTCGAAGATCGGGCTCGTTTCCTCGCCTGCCCGAAGCACGTAGATCGGCAGCTTCTCCATCAGGTCCTTGAGGCGCTCGGCAAGCGACGACTTGCCACCGCCAACGGGGCCAAGGAGATAGAGGATCTGCTTTCGCTCCTCGAGGCCCTGAGCGGCATGCCGGAAATAACCGACGATGCGCTCGATCGTCTCCTCGAGGCCAAAGAAGTCACTGAAGGCCGGATACACCTTGATCGTTCGATTCATGTAGATGCGGCCGAGGCGCTGGTCGTCCGCCGTGTTGATCAGCCTCGCGTCGCCGATCGCGGCGAGCATGCGCTCGGCCGCGGTGGAATACATCGTCGGGTCCTTCTGGCACCCCTCGAGGTAGTCCTTGATGCTCATCACCGTCTGCTTTTGGCGGTCATAAGCCTGCGTGTAGATGTCGAAAATCTCGCTGCGCGTCGCCATGGTTTTGCCCTGCGGTGGTTGTGCTGGTTCTTCCATTTGTCAGCCGCTTTCCCTCGTCCGCGGCGTCCCGTGCCACCCTTTCAGAACTAAGTTGACCTATACATCATAACTCAAGATCAGGACGGGGCTATGGCAAAGCCAAGGATTTCTGGCGTTCGCTTCGCCCGGATTGTGTCGGCGGCGGATTTCCTGCGCAGCCTACCTTGGCGCCATGCCAGGGCCGGCTGCACTTGCCGCCGTCGTCAAGCTCGACAGCTCCGCCAAGTCTGATGCGGCGGCACCGGTCTCCCCGGACACAAAAACGATCGTTCAAGAAATGCGTACGGGGATAACTTCGACGGACGAAACCGTCAGCTGACAGTCTCAAGATACGAATGTTCGACCATGCTGCCCGATTCGGGTGTGGATCAGGCACAGATTCGAGCGTCAATGGTCAAATTGACCCCTTTGGTGTCATGAAGGAGACAGATGGCCGGTTTTCAAGTCTGATTGCCCGGAATTCATGCGAGCTTTCCGAGAGTTAATTTAGCTTGGTTCAATTGTCGGACAAGCATTGACTCAAGCAACAAACGTTGGTTGCAGCCATTGGTTCCGGCGCTCAGAAAAACCACCCGTCCAGGCTAGCGTACCAGCCCACCAACTTGCGCGCTGCGCTCGGCCGAGGATGACAGCTACAGCGATTGGCGACGCGGCCAAGCTTGCTCAGCCGTTGGCGGTGAGCGCGGACCAGAGCTTATCGCCACCCGTTGATGCGAAATGACGTCCAAGCTCGGTTTGCCAGACGACCTCGCTGCCGAAATCGTCGCGCCATGCCCAGAGGCGGCGGGTCGCGTAGTGCAACGGGTGCTCGCGCGTGAAGCCCATGGCGCCGAATGCAGCGTGCGCGCCGTTCGCGACTTTGCCGGCGGCTTCACCAGATCGTGATTTGGCAACGGCAACGGAGAGCCAATCGGCGTCCTTGGCGGATGCGTCGATCGCCATGTCGACGGCGGCGCGGGCAGCGGCAACCTCGCTCGCCATGACAGCCATGGAATGCTGGATGGCCTGGAAGCGGGCGATCTGTTTGCCGAACTGAACGCGGTCGTTGACCCACACCATGCAGTGCTCGAGCGTGCGACTGAGGGCCCCGGCAAGCTGGACAGAGCGGATGAGCGCGCCCTCGGTAACGAGAATGCGGGCGGCGTTCGGTAGCGGCTTCGAGGTGACCATCTTGCATTTGGCAATATCGATCGCGTCGCGCGGCTCACCCGCCTGGTTGTGCGATTTACGCACACACGCGCCTGTGGTCGCCAGGAGATGCAGGCTGTCGCCATCGGCCATGACGACGTGACCGGTACTGCGGCCATAGGCGACACCCGACAGCTGAGGGGTGTCTGCTTGCCGGACGGCAAGCGTGATCGAGCCAACGGGCAGTGCAATGCTGGCGCGCGATAGGATTCGGCGAGCGATGATCGTTTCAGCGAGCGGAACCGGCACGGCGTGATAGGCCGAGCGCGCGACCAGTTCCATGGCGTCGGCAAAGGGGATTTCGCTGTCGGCCTCACCGAGGGCGGTCATGCCCTGCTCGACGAGAGCCGCCCACAGCTTGTCAGACATGCCGCCAGCGTCGGACTTTTCACGTTCGGCTATCGATAGCGTCGCCTCGACCACGCGGTCCAGGGTACGCAGCATCTCGTCGCGAATGTCGCTCATTTTGTTTGGGCCTTCGGTTGCCCACTGGCGCAACCGGCCCGTGGATTCGGCTTTGGTCTCGTGGCATTGGCTCTTTTTGTTTGGCGCTTCGGTTGCCCACTTCGCATCCGGCCGCGCTAGCGCAGTCCAAGGCCGCGGGCGATCATGCCGCGCAGGATTTCGCGGGTGCCGCCGCGGATGGAATAGGACACGCACTGCATCTGGGATTCCTGCAGCAGCGCTGTGTAGCTGTCGTCAGCGATCGACGCGCGCGGCTCGGACGGCAGGACGCGGCGGGCAACCTCCGGGATCTCTTGCTCGAAGGCGGTGCCGAGGTCTTTGACGAGAGCCGCCTCAGTCGCGGGATTCTGGCCGGCCTGCAGCATGCCGGCGATCGACGACGACATGCGGCGCAGGGTTGCGAGATTAGCGACGAGGCGGCCGAGTTCGGCGGCGGCGGAATCGGACGGTTTCGGGCCGAGGGCGTTGAACGTTTCGCACAGGAGCGGGAACGACGACATGAAGCGGTCGGGTCCGGAACGCTCGAAAGCGAGCTCGCTCGTCACCATCTCCCAGCCACGACCTTCGCCGGCGACGATCATGTCATCGGGGACTAGGACGTCGTCGAAGGTAACCTCGTTGAAGTCGTGCCCGCCATAGAGATTGTAAATCGGGCGCACCGTGATGCCGGGCGTCTTCAGGTCGACAATGAATTGCGTCAGGCCGACGTGGCGCTGCTCGGCGGCGCCGGTGGTGCGCACGAGGGCGATGAGATAGTGGGCGCGGTGGGCGAAGCTGGTCCAGACCTTGCGGCCGGTGATCTTCCAGCCGCCATCGACCTTATGGGCGCGGGTCCGGACACTGGCGAGATCCGACCCAGTGTCCGGTTCGCTCATGCCGATGGCGAAGAAGCAGCGGCCGGCGGCGATTTCGGGCAAGATCAATGCCTTCGCGCGCTCGCTGCCGTGGCGCAGGATTTGCGGCCCGCTCTGGCGATCGGCGATCCAATGGGCAAGGCAGGGGGCGCCGGCAGCAAGCAATTCCTCGACGACGACGTAGCGCTCAAGTGCTGATCGTTCATGGCCGCCGTACTGCTTCGGCCAGGTCATGCCGAGCCAGCCCTGGGCGCCGACTTTGGCGGAGAAGGCGGCGTCAGCCGCAACCATGCTGCCGAGTTGCGGTGTGAAGTTGCCGGCAGCCCGCTCCTCGGCGCAGAAAGCACGCACCTCGGCGCGGAGCTTGGCCGCTTCCGGCGGCATTTGAACAGGCTCATAGCGGAACTCGGGCATCGGCGGGTGGCCTTGGGTGACGGGCGCTGGTTGGCTGATTAAGGAGTATGCAGCGAAGGCCGAGCGTGGCAACCGGGAAAATGGCAGGGGAGCGGCGCAACTCAACTCCCGGCGGTCAACCATTCCTGCGTCATCACGAGACACGTGCGCGCTTCAACTCGGTTTGGGCGAAGCGATGGCATGCGCGTTGCCTCAACTTGCCGGAACTTTCCGAACGATGGCGGCCGCGGGGCTTCTTTCGCCCAGTCTGAGAATACACTTTATCCTCGCCATGAATTGGTCATGTCGCCCTGGTCCCGTCGCCGGGTTTTTCGAGGCCACACATTCGCAGGATTTCGCCATGCGCGCGCTCCGCCTGTCCGCTGTATCTCTCGTATCGCTGATGCTCACCTTGCCACCTTGGCTTGGTGTCCAGGCGCAAACGCTCGCCAATCCCCATGCTGTCAAGGACGCCGAGCGCATCGAAGCACAGATCAAAGTGCAGGTGCCAATACTCGCCAAGGGTGCGAAGCAGCAAGCGCCTGCTGCACTCAAGCAAGCCGGCGAAAAACTGCTCGCCGAGGGGAAGGATTCTCGCGGCGCGGCAAGGGCGTTGATGCTGGCGGTGTCTGCGAACTTGGGCGACGCAGGCGCGTGGCTGTCGCTGGCGCGTGCGGTTCTGGCAATCACGCCGGATACCAGCAAGGGCGAGCAGTACGAGTATCCGGCCTATGCCTCAGGCGCGGCTTTCCGGGCGTACGAGCGCGCGACGACGCCAGTTGCCAAGGCCGAGGCGCTGGTGGTGATGACCGAGGGCCTGAAACGGCGCTCATTGTGGCGCCCGGCCCTGGAGACGATGAAGGCGGCGCTGGCGCTGAACGAGACGGCAGAGGTGCGCGACGCTTATGACAAGCTGCGGCTCGAGCATGGGTTTCGCATGGTCGACTACAAGATCGACGCGGACTCGGCGGAGCCGCGCTTGTGCCTGAATTTCTCGGAGCGGCTGGCGGGCCAAGCAGGCGATCTCGCCAAGTTCATCGCGGTGGACGGTCGCGATCCGCAGAGCGTGTCCGGTGACGGGCGGCAGCTTTGCGCTGAAGGACTGCAGCACGGCAAACGCTACGAGGTGCAGCTGCGCTCAGGCCTGCCATCCGACACGGGCGAGCAGATCCAGAAGTCGGTGGAGCTGGCGGTGTATGTGCGCGACCGGGCGCCCTCGGTGCGTTTCACGGGCCGCGCCTACGTGCTGCCGAACCGTGGCCAGCAAGGCATTCCGGTCGTCACCGTCAACACGGCGAAAGTGGCGGTCGAGATTTTCCGGATCGGCGATCGCGGCCTTGCCGGTGTGGCGGGCGGCGAGAATTTCCTGAAGCAGTTGCAAGCCCATGAAATCGATCAAGTCCGCGAGAAGCATGGCCAACATGTGTGGAAAGGCACGCTCGACGTCACGCCGCGCCAAAACGAGGATGTGACGACGGCGCTGCCGGTTTCCGAGGCGCTGCCGAAGCTGGAGCCGGGCGTCTACGTCGTAAGCGCGCGGTTGCCGAAGCTCAAAAGCACTGATGCCGGTAACGACGGTGACGAAGATGGCGGCAGCCACGAAAAGGGCCGTACGTCGCAGTGGTTCATCGTGTCGGATCTGGGCCTGACTGCGCTCAGCGGTGAGGATGGCGTGCACGCCTTCGTGCGCTCGCTTGCCTCGGCTGATCCGGTCGCGGGCGTCACGGTGCGGTTGGTCGCGCGCAACAACGAGGTGCTCGGCACCACCAAGTCCGACGCCACCGGCTATGTGCGTTTCGATGCGGGCCTGAAGCGTGGCGAAGGCGGGCAGGCGCCGGCATTGCTTGTTGCCGAAACGGGCCAGGACTACGCATTCCTCGATCTCGCGACGACGGCCTTCGATCTGACCGATCGTGGCGTCAAGGGTCGCGAAACTCCCGGCGCGCTCGATGCGTACCTCTACGCCGAGCGCGGCGTCTATCGACCCGGCGAAACGGTCAATCTGACTGGCCTCGTGCGTGACCGCGCCGGCAAGGCCGCGGATTTGCCGGTGACGCTGATCATCGCGCGCCCAGACGGCGTCGAGCATCGCCGCATCGCCTTGCCGGATCAGGGGCTCGGCGGCCGCTCGACGGCGTTGGCGCTCGGGGCCGGCGTGATGACTGGCACGTGGCGAGCAAAATTGCATGCTGATCCGAAGGCCGATCCGTTGGCGCAGATGTCGTTTCTGGTCGAGGACTTCCTGCCGGAGCGGCTTGATCTGAAGCTCGAGCCGCAAGCGAAAACGATACAAATCAACGAAGCCGCGAAGATCGTCGTTAACGGCCGCTACCTCTACGGCCCACCGGCCGCCGGGCTCGACATGGAAGGTGAGATCGTGGTGCGCTCGGCAACCGCCGATCTCGAAGGTTTCACGGGCTATCGCTTCGGGCGGTCCGATGAGCGCATCACCGCTGTGCGCCGGCCGCTGGAGGCCCTGCCGAAGACAGACTCCGAGGGCAAAGCCGAGTTGCAGATCGCATTGCCGCCAGTGCCGCGCACGGCGCGTCCGCTGGAGGCCGATGTGCTGATCCGACTGCGTGAGTCGGGCGGACGCACGATCGAGCGCAAGATCGTGTTGCCGGTCTCGCTCGGCGAGCCGCGCGTCGGCGTGAAGCCGCTGTTTACCGACAACACCGTCGGTATCGGCGAAACTGCGGCGTTCGATGTGATCATGCTGGGGCCGAACGGCAAGCAGGCCGACGCGAAGCAGTTCAGGTGGGAACTGTCTCGCCTCGACACGCGCTGGCAGTGGTATCACCGCGATGGACAGTGGAACTACGAGACGCTGTCGACTGCGCGACGCATCACGCAAGGCACCGCGGATGCCAGCGACGGCAAACCGGCGCGCATCGAGGCGAAGATGGACTACGGCCGCTATCGCCTCGACGTGACCTCGGGCGAAGTGGGCGGTCCTGTGACCAACATCACGTTCAACTCGGGCTGGCACGCGAGCGATAACATCGATAGCCCGGAAACGCTGGAGGTCGCGCTCGACAAGGCCAGCTACAAGGCCGGCGAGACGGCGCGGCTGAAAATCACGTCGAAAGAAAGCGGCAAGGCGCAGATCGCGGTGCTTGCCGGCGGCGTACTTGCAACCAGGCAGATCGATGTGCCGGCCGGTGGCGTCGAAGTGCCGATCGAAGTGAAGGGCGAATGGCTGCCCGGAGCCTACGTGACGGCGACGCTCTTTCGCTCGCTCGACGAGAAAGCACGGCGCATGCCGGGCCGCGCGATCGGCGTCAAATGGCTGGGGCTCGACACCAGCGGACACACGCTGAAGGTGGCGCTTGCTGCGCCTGCGAAAGTGCGCCCGGGCACACGACTTGAGGTGCCGGTCAAGGTGCAGGGGCTCGATGCCGGTGACGAGGCCCGCATCACGGTGGCGGCGGTCGATGTCGGCATTCTCAACCTGACGCGGTTCGAGAGCCCAGCGCCTGAGAAATGGTTCCACGCGCAACGGCGCCTCGGCACCGAGATCCGCGATTTCTACGGCCGCCTGATCGACGGCATGCGGGCGGAGCGTGGACGCTTGCGCTCGGGCGGAGATGGTGCGGGTGGTATGAGCATGAAGGGCAGCGCACCAGTAGAGGCGCCGCTGTCGCTGTTCTCCGGCGTCGTCAAAGTTGGCACGGACGGCACGGCGACGGTCGGCTTCGATCTGCCTGACTTCAACGGCACGGTGCGGCTGATGGCGGTCGCGTGGAGCGGCGGCAAGGTCGGCTCCGGACAAGCGGACGTGATCGTGCGCGACCAGCTGGCGTTGACGGCATCGGGTCCGCGGTTCCTGACGTTCGGCGATACGGCGCGGCTCGAGATCGACATCCACAACGTCGAAGGCGGGGCAGCGGATTATCGCCTCGGCCTCGAACAGGAGAATGCGGCCGGCGCCAAATCCAACCTGCCGGGTCGTGATGTGGCGCTGAAGACCGGCGAGCGGCGCCGCGAGCGCATCGAGTTGAAGGCGACCGAACTCGGCCGCATGACTTACGATGTGCATGTGACGGGTCCAGGCGGCGTCGATGTCAAGCGCCGGTTGGCATTCGACGTGAAGCCGCCGGCTGCCGACATTCGGCGTGCGACAGTTGCGAGCTTAGCGCCGAAGGGCGGACGCCTCGCGCTCTCGAAGGATCTGCTGGCCGACTTCATTCCTGGCACTGCGCGGCTGTCGATGAACGTCGGGCCGACGGCAACGATGGATGTCGGCTCATTGCTCGGCCAGCTCGACCGCTATCCCTATGGTTGCGCCGAGCAGACGACGAGCCGGGCGCTGCCGCTGCTCTACGTCAACGAGATGTCGCGCCGCTTCGCCATGGGCGGCGACACGGAGATTCGCGAGCGCGTGCAGACGGCGGTCGAGCGCGTGTTCGAGATGCAGGACGCAGCCGGCGCGTTCGGCATCTGGGGCCCGCACATGGGTGGCGATCTCTGGCTTTCGGCCTACGTCACGGATTTCCTGACACGCGCCAAGGAGACGGGATACACGGTGCGCGCTGAGCCGTTCGCGCGGGCACTGGACAAGCTGCAGAATGCGCTCGGCTACGCGCAGGACTTCGAGAAGGGTGGCGAGGCGCGCGCATACAGTCTCTACGTGCTCGCCCGCAACGGCCGCGCGCCGATCGGCGACTTGCGTTACGACGTCGATACGAGGCTCGATAAGTTCGCGACGCCGCTGGCGCAGGCACAACTCGGCGCCGCGCTCGCCATGCTCGGCGAGAAAGAGCGGGCGGAGCGGGCGTTCAAGGTTGCCGTGACACGGCTCGAGCAGACGGCGTCGACAAAGGACCTAGATTATTCGCGCGCCGACTACGGCTCCTTCATCCGCGATGGCGCAGCCGTGCTGACGTTGGCGTCGGAGACGTCGGTTGCGAAGGCGGCAACACCGGGTCTCGCCGGGGTGCTCGCTCGCGTTTATCGGACGCGGGCGTACACTTCGACGCAGGAGCAGGCGTGGATGCTGCTCGCCGCCCGTGCGCTGGCCGATCAGGCGCGCAACACGGTGCTCACCGTCAACGGCCAGGCGCACAAAGGCGAGCTGATGCGCGCGGTCACGGAACTGGAGCTTGCCGCCGGTCCGCTGACCGTCGTCAATGACAGCGACGATGTGGTGGACAGCGTGATTTCGGTGACGGGATCGGCGCTCACACCCGAGCCGGCGGTGGCCAAAGGCTTCAAGATCGAGCGGCGCTATTACATGCTCGACGGCAAGGAGGTCGACCTGAAGAGCGGCTCCGGGGGCCAAGCGAGCCTCGCGCAGAACGAGCGGCTGGTGGTGGTTCTCAAGATCACCGGCGACGAAGGCGGTGGCCGCGTCATGCTGGTCGATCGTTTGCCCGCCGGCCTCGAGATCGAGAACCCGCGGCTCGTCGACGGCGGCGATCTGAAAGGCCTCGACTGGCTGAAGCGCGTCCGCGAGCCGGAGCACACCGAGTTCCGCGACGACCGGTTCGTTGCGGCCTTCAGCTTCTTCGAGGGTGGCCGCCGCGGCAGCTTCGGTCCCTCGGTCGCAGCGGAGGCCTCGGTCGCCTACATCGTGCGCGTGGTGACGCCCGGCTCGTTCGTACATCCGGCAGCGACGGTGGAAGACATGTACCGGCCGGAGCGGTTCGCGCGAACAGCAGCTGGGCGCCTCGAAGTGACGGAGAAGAAGTGAAAAGGTGTCTGGCTTCAGCCTCACACCTGGGGCGAGCGCAGTGGGTGATGCGGTGTCAGGCGCAAGCCAGACACCCTCGGCCGCCGAACCGGAAAGGCAACTCCCGATGCGGGCGTACTACGAAAGACTGAAAATTAATGCGCGGAATTGTCGCGGTCGCCATTCTTTTGCCGCCAATAGCACGGTAATATCAAACCACTCGCCGATGGCCGACGTAGCGCGTATCGCAGCGGCTAAAGTCGAAACTGAGTTGGGGGAGACGCCCGAAGGTGGGGCGCCTCGGCGCCGCGGTAAGAGCAAAAAAACAGACCGCGGCGCCGTTTCCTCCAGTCTCGTCATCACAGCGACATGCTTGTTGGGCGTTGCAGCGTTCGCCGCTGCCCTGCATCTCGTCGGCCGCCCTTCCCTGGAACGCGCCGAAAGCCTTTCTGTCACCGTACTCGATGCCGATGACCGGCTGCTGCGCGCCTTCACCACGGCCGACGGGCGCTGGCGCTTGCCGCTGGAGATCGCCGAAGCCGACCCGCGCTATCTCAAGATGCTGGTCGCCTACGAGGACCGGCGTTTTCATTCGCATCACGGCGTCGACCCACTCGCCATCGTGCGCGCCATTGGCCTGTTCGCACGGCATGGCCGTATTCTCTCGGGCGGGTCGACCCTGACGATGCAGGTGTCTCGTCTGCTGGAGGGCGAACACGCGCGTTCGGGCGCCGGCAAGGTCCGCCAGATGCTGCGCGCTTGGCAGTTGGAGCGGCTGCTGCCGAAAGACGAGATTCTGCGGCTGTATCTGCGGCTGGCGCCGTTCGGCGGCAACATCGAGGGCGTGCGCGCTGCCTCGCTCGCCTACTTCGGCAAAGAGCCACGGCGCTTGTCGATTGCGGAGGCGGCGTTGCTGGTTGCTGTGCCGCAGTCGCCCAAAAGCCGCCGTCCGGACCGGCATCCGGCGCACGCCAAGCTGGCGCGCGATCGCGTCATCGATCGCGCGCTTTCAGCCCGCGTCATCACCGCGGAGGAGGCGCATTCGGCAAAGCGCGAGCTGGTGCCACATGGGCGCCGCGAGTTTGCGAAGCTGGCGCCGCATCTGGCGGAGTCCGAGATCAAGCGTTTTCCCGACGCCATCGTGCACCGACTGACGCTCAATCGCGACGTTCAGGCGGGCCTCGAAACGTTGGCGCAGGAGCACGCGGCGACGCTTGGCGCGAAGCTGTCGGTCGCCATGCTCGCCGTCGATCACGGCACGGGCCGTGTCATCGCGCACGTCGGTTCGGCGGGGTACCTGGATCAGAGCCGGCAGGGCGCCGTCGACATGACGGACGCGGTGCGTTCACCCGGATCGACGCTCAAGCCGCTGATCTACGGCCTCGCCTTCGAAAGCGGCATCGCGCACCCGGAAACACTGATCGAGGACCGGCCAACCCGGTTCGGGCTCTATCACCCGAAGAACTTCGACGAGGATTTCCACGGCACCGTGACCATCCGCGAGGCACTGTCGCAATCACTGAACATTCCGGCAGTGAAGGTGCTGGCAGCGGTCGGGCCGTCGCGGTTGGTCGGCCGGATGCGGCGCATCCAAATGCAGCCGGAGTTTCCCGGCAAGGGTGAGCCGACGCTGGCGGTGGCGCTCGGCGGCGTCGGGCTGAAGTTGACTGATCTGGCGATGCTGTACGCGAGTCTGGCGCGCGGCGGCACGAGTGTGACGCTGACGCATCGGAGGGCGGCTTACCCCTCCCCCTTGTGGGGAGGGGCCAGGGGTCCCGCTTTGTCTGCCCGGGCTCGCCAGTTCACCCCTCCTCACCTATCCACCCCACCTCACCTATACACCCCACCACACCTATCCACCCCACCACACCAAAAAACCCC